>JAPYTQ010000009.1:0-147457 GCA_029941905.1 Pseudomonadales bacterium
CCTAGTTGGGGACGCCTAGTTGGGGACGCCTAGTTGGGGACGCCTAGTTGGGGACAGCAAGCTTGAACAAATATATAATTGCGCCAGCTCTGACGCAATTACATTGACATTGATCGATTGTTTCTTAGGTTTATTCCTTCGGTGTTTCAATCATAATACCCAGCGCTTGCGTCACGGTTATCACCACAATGTCACCAACACTCGTCCGGCGAAGGTTATCCGGATTCTGTGCCTCAAACTCCTCTATAGTTCCGTCAGGCGACTTCAGCTTGAAAGTATTGCTCTCAAGATTTATTTCTTCTACTACTGCAGTCATTACAGTGGTATCGAGAATCCCGCCAGCCGGACTCGCCCCTTCCTTGGCCTTCGCCAAAGCTACTACATGGGCGGACTCCACATCGACCGTACCGGGAGCATGAACAGAAACCGTAACCTCCTCGACAAAATTAGCCAATACGCCATCTCCCACAACAACCTGATCAATATTTCGCATTGCATCACTGGCGACGAATGTTACTGAATTCCCTTCCTCACCTTTGAGCGTTACCACACGAGTTTCATGGTTGATCGCTTCAACTACGGCATGTATGGTCAAGGAACGACTTGCTCCAAATGCTGGTTTGCCCTCGTGATGGTCGGCACTGGCAAGAAAGGGAGTGCTTATAAACGCGAAGCAACTGATTAAAACAAAAAGGTGTGATTTTTTCACGAGTTCGCTCCTTAGAGTTGGTAAAAAAAAGATAGCTTACACAGCTTTGCGAGAAAACAAAACATTTAGTTCATGGGGCATCCTTTCAAGGCTCCTCAATCTGAGCTTTCGACTCGTTAGCCGCCGATCCATAGATGCCCTTGGCCATCAGCGAAGATTCCTGTTGACGGCGGTGCTGGTAGACCTCTGCACGAATACCATGGATATATTTATTCTCCGGTTCGGCCAGTGCGGCCATTTCTGCGAGATGACAGGCCAGTCGAGGTGATTCAGCAATCAGCGCCTGGGCTCTGCCTGCGAGCTTGTTGGCACCACCTGCAAGCGCTGACAGTTCGGCAGCCAACTGAACATCCGGTGCAGGTTTCAGATTCGCCGGATTGCCATCATACCAGCCGCCATACAGTCGCCAGATGTTGCGTACCACGAATTCAGGTTCGTCGTAGATTGGTTTTAAGTATGGTTTCTCTAATACTTCCGGCGCTATCTTGACCTCGTTAACGATCTCACTCAGTCTCGCGCCCTGGTTCATCCGATCAATCGTTTCCTTAACCAGAAACTCGAGTGACCCGGCAACATCCTCCAGAACATTGCGGATTCTTTGCCTACCTTCAATAGGCAAACCGTGGGCAGGGAGGAACAGTTCTGCACCCTGGTTGGCCATTTTTCGCATCGCCACCGCCCACTCCACCGGATACCTTTGAACCTTCTGAGGGTTGCCCGCATTGGGGAAACACCAGATAAAAAAATCACCCGCACAGATCGCTTTGTGAGCAGGAATCCAGGCCCAGGTATGATCATCGGTCTCACCCTTGTCATGGTTCAGTATGATCTCCATACCCCCGATGTTAAGCGTCAGCTGCTTGTCATAGGTCACATCCGGAGATGCGGCTGCCTGCGGCAGGAAGCTGTTGCCATCGGAAATATTGTAGCCGCGTCTCGAAAACTGACCAAATTGTCTCTGGTTGATGACCAGGTTGTAGCCGCTGGTAAGGTCGTATCGGTCGAAACGTCGGGGTACATTTTCGTGACCAATTACTTGTGGTCTTGGCACTCCGTTAACTTCAGCATCATTCATAAAAGCGCCACAGCCACCCACATGATCCAGGTGACCATGGGTGTACACCAGGGAGTTAAATTCCTGCTTGCGCCAACCACGGATCGCATTAACCACTTTTTCGCCACCCTGAACACCGCTGGTATCAAACGCGACGAGCCCATCATCCGTATCGAATACAATACAATGAGAAAACGCTTCCACCATTGCGATTTGATCCGAGAGAACCGAAAGCTCAAAGTTGATCCGGTTCATAGGCCCAACATCCTCGGCTGCAGACGTGCCATCGATTACTGCTGTTGATAATGCCAGTAGATCTGCCATTGAATCCTCCGTTGATTCTTCCTTTGAATTGCGTTCGGTTAACCGGGCCACCCTGTCGCAAACTGGGCATCCATTTCGAACTGCTCGCGGATGATGTCCATTCGGGTTTCCAGACCCGCCAGCATCGCCTGGAATGGTCGTTTGGACATAAGTCCCTGCATTGCAGGATCAAAACCCGGCTTCCAGTGTTCACGCCAACCCTCGTCGATCGCCCTTTGCAGGGAGATTAACGCCGCCTGGTCTTTTCCCCTGATCGCAGCAACCGTTGCCCTGCGATACCACGCCGCTGGATCCACAAGACCACCTTTTTCAAGTTGCAGATCCAGAATCTGCTCCACCGCCGCCGTCGTTTTCAGCGACTTCTGCTGCTGACCCATTTCCTTGTATGCGTAAGCTGCAGCAATTTGCGCATCCAGTTTCAATGCAGCATCCCATCCATCACGACCCATATGATCCATTGCGAAGTTACTGGCTTGTTCGAACGCCGCGACCGTTATGTCATAGTCACCATTAAAGTAGGCTGCCAAGGCACGCAGGTATGAATCCGATGCAGTGCGGACGGGTGCCTGCAGAATTTCGTCAATAAAAGGCTGAACCTCTTCAACATTTCCCTCCGCCGCATAGCGATAAACCTTTAGCCAGGTGAGCCGCATCCGGTACTGTTCGGGGAGGGAATCCTCAACCCTCGAGATCCAGTCGTCAGCGTTAGAAAAATCCCCAACATCTGCATAGAGTTTGGCGATTTTGGCTGCGATGGATGGATCATTTTGTAAATCATAGCTCCTCTCCATCTGCCGAATGGCCTCGACGAGACGACCATGACGGTCATTGATATTACCAACCAGCAAATAAGCCCCGGCATAAAACGGATCAGCCTCAACAATCTGGCTGAAAAGCTGCATCGCCTCTGAGTCCCTGCCCTGCTCCACAAGAATCTTGGCAACATTGTACCCCGCCACTGCTGATCGCGGATCCAGTTCAGATGCTTTCTGGTAATACTCCAGCTGCCGATCCGGGTCCGACAGCATGCTCGCGTACCACATAAAGGCCATGGCATAACTCGGATTAAGCTCCATTGCTTTGTGCAGGGCCTGCTTAGCTTGCTCCTTAGTATCCATCGTTTGACTGAGTAGCAAACCGCGGCTCGCCCATGCAATCCCCAGATCCGGATCAATAGCCAGTGCCTTGTCAATTGCCTCCCTCGCAACATCCAGGCCTTTTTCTCTGTCCTCAAATCCATAATTCACCAGCAGTGTATTCGCATCAGCCAAACCCGTATACGCCAGTGCGTACTGATCATCTCCGGCTATTGCACGCTCAAAATATCGTGCTGCATCCCTGAAGCCCTGCTCAGTCCTTTTCGCCAGCTCCGCCTGTCCCATACTGTTGGCAATCATCACTTCCGGGCTAACGGATGCGTGCCGGGGCACATTGCCTGTTCCACCTTTCAGCGTGACCCGTAAATGATCCGCAACGGCAGCAGAAATCTCATCCTGAATTTTGAAAATGTCAGTGAATTGACGATCAAAGCTCTCCGACCATAGGTGCGCACCGGTTTTTACATCGATCAACTGCGCCGTTACGCGGATCGTATCGTCGATATCGTTTTTCCTGACACTGCCTTCAAGTATGGTCGCGACATTCAATTCCTGGCCTATGATCTGAACATTCTTGCTGACACCTTTGTAGGCAAAAGAAGAAGTTCTGGCTGCTACGCGAAGGTCGGTGATTCTGGATAGGACGTTAAGCAATTCTTCCGTAAGGCCATCAGCAAAAAACTGGTCACGGGATTCATCACTAAAGGAGACAAACGGCAGTACCGCAATGGAATCATAGGTTACGGTTTGCTCGGTATCAGGTCTCCCAATTAATTGGGCGGAATTGCCAGTATCCTGCACAATGTCCATATTCATCTGAACCAGAAAAAGACCAATCACCAGGACTACTAAGGTCGCTACAAAGGTAAACTCGCTTTTTGAGCTGAACATCGCTCTGTGGGTTTGACCGTCATCGCGTTTGATTCCCTCGCGATTTAAGTCGTACAGCCAGGAAAAAATCACCACAAAGGGCATGGCGCCGAAGAAAGCAAACACCAGATATTTCATAAACGAGTCAGGCAAGCCCAACGCGGGGGTGAGGATATCGACAACCTGGACAATGGGCCAGAATGCAATGACGTACAGCGTCGCAACCCGAATCACCCGGCGACGTTTTAATTCTTCATAAAACCCCTGTAATCCACTATTAGCCATTCATTTCTCTAATCGAATGTCGCCTGAAACAGTACGGATGGAGATCCTGGCACTGCCGTTACCTACGGTCATTCGCAATTTCTCCCCACCCGGGAATGAACTCGAAGATTCATCATCCGATATTTCGTTATAGATCTCACCACCCATGCCTGCATCAAGGTCGAATTGGGCATCCACGTAGCCGTTGATTTCCAGTTCTACGTCACCACTGACACTGCCCAATTCAACACTGGCACCTTCCATCAGATTCATTTCTACATCGATTTCGCCGCTCACATTTTGAGCCCGCAACCGGTCCGACTTGTCGCTGGACAGTTCAATTTCACCGGAGACTGACTCCAGGTCAACATCCCCGGTATGGGACTCAATATCGAGATTTCCGCTCACCGTTGAAGCGCGTAAAGAACCCTCACTGGTTTTAACCCTCAGTTCACCACTGACCGTGTTAATGATTATCTGATCGTGGATTCTGTCGGCAATCACATCACCACTAACGGATTTCACTCTTAAACCACCCTGGATATCGACAATAGACAGATCCGTGGAGACACCTTCGAAGTCGACCCGGCTGCCCCGGGGAACGTTTATTTCGAGATCCGAACCGTCGCCCCAACGAATGTTACGTTTGGGCAATTTCACCTCTATCTGGATGAAATTTTCCTCCACTCTAAATACAAGCTTCTCAGCCAGATCATCCAATTCTCCCCGGATCGCGATCTCATCTTTTTCCCAGCCGACGATATCCACATCTCCGCGGACGTTAATGATCCTGACCATGCCCTGGGGGGATGCTGGTTCACGCAAATCTACTTCCTCACCGGCACTAACGATACCTGAAGCTAAAAAGCTAAATACTATTATAATATTCTTATTCATCTTGTTGTTTACACAGGGCTGCCATTTACATTTGGACGTTGGCAGCTTCTTGATGGTTTAGATGGCGCCCATGCCCGTCGTCCTCTTGGTGTATGAAATAAATTGTCAGAACTAATACCAGAACTAGTCCGCGGATTTCGACATTCGTCGAAGCATTATTGGCAGAAACAGTCCCAGCACTGAACCCAGGGCTCTTTTAAAGAAACCAACCGCTGGCGTGTAACTCGCGGAGCTGAATTCGTTGATTCCAAGGTCATCCCGCATACCGGCGGTCACCATCGCCACCGGAGCATCCAACGGAATGCCAGCGCCGTCGGCAATTCTTACCATACGTTGAAAGTTTGCGATGACCGCCGCAGCATCAATCATGCCATCCGTGCCAATTTTCTGTTCAAGATTAGACCGGGCCGTTGATATTGCCTGGGTATCCTGGCCCAGGGCTGCTTCGGCAAAATCAACCAGCGCTTTTTCCTCCGGTACCCCGCCGTCAACGTCCAACCCTGAAGTAATGATTTTAAGGTCAACCTTGTCCCCTTCCAACTTGCTGCTTTCACGAAGCATCAGAGAATGTGCGGCGGTTCAGTAGAAACAATCGCTCAATGCTGAAACTCTGCCCGCCAACAACTCCATTTGAGCACGGCTGATTTTTCTATTAGCGTTTTTTGAAGGGTTTGGCACATCACTCAATTTAAGGTACTGAACCGCGGACAAGGTCTTTAGCAGTCGAACGGAATCAGGCACCAGGCTCATGGCGCTGATGACATTCCCGGTTTGTTTGCTGCCATCGTAAAGGTCTGACTCCTGCCCGTTAGCAGAGGCCGGAGGAATCATGGGCACCCAGGCATCGCCATCAACTGCTGTGTCCGGGCAATACTGATCGGGCTCGCCAGGATTCGGTGTGGGAAGAGGTTCCAGCTCGATACCAAGAGCCCGGTGGAAACCGTCGATACTGACGACAGCAACGACGACGCCGAGCAATTCAACATACTGTTCAAGGCTTAAGCCCTTGCGCTGGCACTCGCCCAGCCAGCTTTTTGTTAGACGTGAGGCATCCGTGGTCAATCGATGAACCGCATCGATCACCGTATCGGGCAGGTTAGTCACAGACCTGTGATTCCCCGTCACTGAAAAGGGCGACAGGGCACTTTTACGTTCCAGGCATAGATCACATTGCCAGGCTGACCGGACTTCTGCTGCAATGGAAACCCTGTCCTGACCCGGAAACCAGTTACCCGGGGACGCAATCTTGTCCCACACCTCCCGATACGCCTGAGGCAGGTCCTGGCGAATGCTGTATTTCGCCTGTGAATAATCAAAATGAAGCGCTGCCTCACTCATGGGATCCTCCCTCTTATTGCATCCATCTAGAACAGTCTAAAACTACCTGTCTTCAACAAATAAATCACGACATGCCATTGCAGGTTTGACGCGACTGTGATTTCCGTTTTATCTTGCTCTTTTTCAACGTCTAACCGACACGAATAGGAGCATCGAAAATGGCATATGAGCAGATAACCAGTGAACGGGACGGAAACCTCCTTATTCTCACCTTGAACAGACCGGAGCGATTGAACGCCTGGACTCACAAAATGAATGCAGAACTTTCAGATTCCATCGTTGCAGCAAACGAGGACCCTGAAATCGGCGCGATTGTTATCACAGGCTCAGGCAGAGGGTTTTGTGCCGGTGCTGATATGCGAGACACCTTTCAGTCCAACCTGAAGGACGCGGGTGACGGTAAACGTGCGACGGGCTGGGTAAAACTGCTGCGCCAGAGTAAACCAGTCATCGCCGCAGTCAATGGTGCATCCGTAGGAGTGGGCGCCACCATGATTTTGCCTTGCGATGTGATTATTGCCGCTGAAAGCGCCCGGTTCGGTTTTGCCTTTGTGAAGATGGGCGTGGTCCCTGAACTTGCCTCATCGCACCTGCTGGTGCAAAGAATTGGCTTTGGCAAGGCGAGTGAGGTCTGCCTCACCGGAAAATTGTACAGCGCCAGTGAAGCCAACGAATTTGGATTACTGAACCACCTGGTACCCGACGAAGAGCTCATGCCTACAGCAATTCGGGTGGCAAGGGAAATAGCAGCCAATCCGTCTCCACAACTAAGGATGATCAAGCAACTGTTGACAGATAATGGGTCGGAAACAGATCTCGATCTTATCCAGAAACGCGAGGGTGAGGCCCTGGCTGTTGCTTACAAGTCAAAAGAACACAAAGAAGCCGTGCAGGCATTCCTGGAGAAACGAGAGCCAAATTTTGGAAATTAGAAAACTAACCAGAATTGTCACCTTTGGCTAGGGTCTGGTCTTATCGACACCCAGCCAGCGGCAAACATTATGAGGTGAGGAGCGCCGGTTCATCCCTGCGCCTGTACACCAATGGCGCCTTTCACTCCCAGTTCAGCCCTAAGCACCTCTTTACAGGCGCGGTTTGGGATCTGTTGAGTATTCCTGCGCTGCTCATTCCACAGCGTAAACGATCCAGGATCCTGATGCTGGGCGTCGGTGGTGGCACCGCAATTCACCAACTCAACCGGTTGTTGAACCCCGCACAAATTGTCGGCATCGAACTGGACCCGGTGCACATCAAGGTGGCAAAAACCTATTTCGGATTGACCGCTACAAATATTAAGCTTATTCAAGCCGACGCTTTTACCTGGATGAAACAAAGTCGACGCAAGTTCGACGTTATCGTTGATGACCTGTTCGTTGATGCACCGGGAGACCCCGTGCGCCCCTTCAACACAAACCGGTTATGGTTGAACAAGTTGCAGTCCAGCCTGACAACTCGAGGCGTGTTGATTCAAAATCACCTGTCGCCAAAATCTGCAAAACTGTCCGCAAAATCGGCAGACTGGTTTAGTACTGCCTTGCTGTTTACCACTCCTCAGTACGAAAATGCTGTCCTGGCACTTTACCAGCAACCAGTTGAAGTTAAACCGGCACTGGCTGGTATGAAAACGTCGATTGAACAGATTGATAAAAGAGCGCTGGGGAAGCTCAAATATCGAGTGAAGCGTGTTTAATCCTGAGAACGAAAGCTCTTCAATCCAGGCAATCTCACACCGGCATCATAAAACTGCACATAGGTCCGGTCGCTCCACGAAGCTTTCTGTCCAGGGTCGCGAGTGGGTAGTCCAATCCCTCTGCCAACGCCACATACCAGGCATCATAGCTGGTTAGGTTTTTGCGTAGATCGCAAATCCGGTGAGCAAAGGGATTAAACGGGAACAATTCGAAGTCCAATGCCAACCATCAAATCAAAATCACACTCGCCCTGGGCAGTCTTTCCATCATCGAGGCTGCACAGCACCAGATGGTTGCCGCCTCTGAGTTCGAGTACTGCAAAGTCATCCCGCGCAAAGATCTCACGCATGCTTCACCTGGTTCATGGCGCATCCCTGCTGACACGCACAATAGTCATCGAATAACACTATTCATCTAAGCCGCCAACTGACGCAATACATAGTGAAGAATCCCGCCGTGCTGGTAGTAGGCAAACTCGTTGTGGGTGTCTATTCTGATATCAGTCTTAAAGAAATAATGTGTGCTGTCCGGCCTCTTGACAGCAACTTCTACCATCCGCTGGTCTGCATTAACCGCCCTAATTGTGAATTCTTCCGCTCCGGTGATGCCGAGTGAAGCCGCATTTTCACCCGGTTCGAACTGCAGCGGCAGAATCCCCATGCCAATCAGGTTCGAGCGATGGATGCGTTCAAACCCCGCGGCTATCACTACTTTCACGCCCAATAGCGCCGGACCTTTTGCTGCCCAGTCCCGGGAAGAGCCGGTGCCGTATTCTTTACCGGCAATAACGATCAGTGGTACGCCTTGATCTGCGTAGCTCATGGCCGCGTCGAATATGGATTGCTTATTGCCAGATGGATAGTGCGTTGTCCAGCTTCCTTCCGTTCCAGGCGCCAACTCATTGCGCAGACGCACGTTGGCGAAGGTACCTCGCATCATCACCTCATGATTGCCACGCCTTGAACCATAGGAGTTGAAATCTGCGGGTTCGATCTGCCGGGCCTGTAAATAGACGCCCGCCGGGCTGGCCGGTTCGATATTGCCTGCCGGTGATACGTGGTCTGTAGTAATGCTGTCGCCCAGCAGCACCAGGCATCTGGCATTTTCGATGGATTGAATCCGCGGCACTTCCAGGGTGATATCCGTAAAGAAACTGGGTTGCTTCACGTAGGTCGATTCGGGCCAGTCGAAGATTGCGCTGTCGGGCACCGTCAGTTTGTTCCAGGTCTCATTACCAGAGTAGACGTCGGCATACTTTTCCCTGAAGAGAGCAGGATCGACATTGGCGTTGATGACGGCCTGAATCTCGGCAGCCGAGGGCCAGATATCCGATAGTTTTACCGGGTTGCCTTGCCGATCATGTCCCAAGGCATCACGGCTGAGGTCTATGTTCATGTTGCCTGCGATCGCGTAGGCCACAACCAAAGGCGGTGACGCCAGATAATTGGCTCTGACTTCAGCATGAATTCGCCCCTCGAAGTTCCTGTTTCCCGATAAGACTGAGCAGGCCAGCAAATTGCCGGACTTTATTGCAGATGAAATCTCAGCGGGCAATGGGCCGGAATTGCCAATACAGGTCGTGCAGCCGTAACCGACCAGGTAAAAACCGAACGCCTCAAGTTCGGAAAGGAGTCCCGCCTTGTGGAGGTAATCTGTCACTGTCTTGGAGCCAGGCGCCAGGCTGGTCTTGACCCATGGTTTGGTGACGAGGCCCAGTTCCCGCGCCTTCTTTGCGAGAAGCCCAGCGGCAACCAGAACGGCTGGATTCGACGTATTCGTACAGCTTGTAATCGCCGCTATGACGACGGCACCGTGATCCAGGGAAAATTCCTGCCCCGGGAAAGTCGGGTCCACGCTACCGCTGCGGTTTGCCTGGTCGAGAGCAAGCGACAATTCCTTGAACTCCTGCAAAGTAGCCTCAAAAGCGACCTTCGTGTCGGTGATGGCAATACGATCCTGGGGTCGCGTTGGCCCGGCAACCGATGGCACCACATCGCCAAGGTCCAGATTAACCATCGATGAATATTCCGCATCAGGGGTCTTTTCATCGTGCCAGAGCTGCATAGCCTGCATATAGATCTGGATGAGTTCCAACTGTGAGTCTGGTCGACCGGTCAGGCGCATATAGTTAACTGTTTCGGCATCTACCGGGAATATCCCACAGGTCGCGCCATACTCCGGTGCCATATTGGCAATGGTTGCGCGATCGGCCAGGCTGAGATGCTTTAACCCCGGTCCATGGAATTCAACGAACTTACCAACAACTCCGTGCGCCCTCAGCAATTGCGTAACGGTTAGTACCAGATCTGTTGCTGTTGCACCTTCTTTCAATTGACCTTCAAGCTTAAAGCCGACGACCTGTGGAATGAGCATGGTGATCGGTTGCCCCAGCATAGCCGCCTCAGCTTCAATACCACCGACTCCCCAGCCAAGCACACCGAGCCCATTGATCATCGTCGTATGGGAATCGGTGCCGACCAGCGAATCGGGATAGGCAACGATTTCAGCGTCGGTTTCTTTCGTGAATACACCCCGCGCCAGATACTCAAGATTCACCTGATGCACAATGCCAGTGCCGGGCGGAACAACTTTGAAGTTGTCGAATGCCTCCTGTCCCCAGCGCAGGAACTGATAACGTTCCAGGTTGCGTGCGACTTCCATCTCCGTGTTTTGGCTGAACGACCTGCTCGAACCGAAATGATCCACCATGACCGAGTGATCGATGACGAGTTCTACCGGTACCTGCGGGTTAATTTTATTCACATCGCCGCCAAGGGCTGACATTGCATCCCGCATGGCAGCAAGATCGACGATCGCGGGCACGCCGGTAAAGTCCTGTAGCAGAACCCGGGCTGGAACGAAAGCAATTTCGTGCGCAGGCTCGGCGTTCGGGTCCCAGTTTACCAGGGCATTAATGTCATCCTGGGTCACGAACCAGCGATCTTGATGGCGCAGCAAGTTTTCCAGCAGGATCTTCAGACAATATGGCAGCCGGTTTATCTCATCCAGGCTGCCGAGGGCGGTGAATGGGTAAATCGTATATTTCTGGTTTCCAACGGTGATTTCAGTCGCCACGTTACAATCCTCCTGGAGGCCGTACACACTACAATGTACAGCATGTTAACAACTTTTCTCCGTTCCTCCCTTCCCTGCCCTGACGAAAATATCTACTTAATCACAGGTTTCTTAGACGTTAGATCTAATACAATGTGTCCTGAATCAATTTTGCTGGGTGAACAAAAATGGGCCGAACACGAAGTGAAAGTGACTCGATGGGAAGAATTGATATTCCCGACGATCGACTATGGGGCCCGCAAACCCAAAGATCTCTTCGCAATTTCAAGATTGGCGAGGAACGATTTCCCAGGGAATTGATTCGAGCACTGGGCATTGTCAAGCGTTCTGCAGCGATTGTGAACAATCAACTGGATGTCCTCAATGAAAGTAAGAAAGAACTGATTGTGAAAGCCTGCGATGAAATTATTGCGGGTAATGTTGACGACCATTTCCCTTTGGTGGTGTGGCAAACCGGAAGTGGCACCCAAACCAATATGAATGCCAATGAAGTGATCGCCAACTGGTGTGCACATGCCAGCGGTAAACCCATGGGCGCGATGGATCCCATTCACCCCAATGACGACTGCAACAAAAGCCAATCCTCCAACGATACCTTTCCAACTGCGATGCACATAGCCTCAGTAGAGAAAGTGACAGGGACGTTAATGCCTGCATTAGAAGCGTTGGCCGAAGTGATGGAAGAGAAAAGTGAAGCATTTAAAGACGTGATCAAGATTGGGCGCACCCATTTAATGGACGCCACGCCATTGACTCTGGGAAACGAGTTTTCTGGCTATGCCAGCCAACTGAGACACGCCATTACTCATGTTAGAAATACTTTGCCACATCTTTCGGAGCTTGCACTGGGGGGAACAGCCGTGGGGACAGGCCTCAATACACCTAAAGGTTATGCTGAGGAGGTGGCCAAAGAAATCGCCAGATTTACAGGGCTTGATTTTGTTTCTGCAACCAATAAATTTGAAGCGCTGGCCGCAAATGATGCCCTGGTTGCCGGTCACGCTGCACTAAAGACCCTGGCTTGCAGTTTAATGAAAATTGCCAATGATGTGCGCTGGTTGGGCAGTGGGCCGCGTTGTGGTATCGGTGAAATCAGCCTCCCGGCCAACGAACCGGGTTCCTCTATTATGCCGGGTAAAGTTAATCCCACCCAATGCGAAGCCATGACCATGGTCTGCGCGCAGGTGATCGGTAACGATACCACTATAGGTGTGGCAGGTGCTTCGGGGAATTTTGAACTAAATGTCTTCAAACCTGTGATTATTTACAACTACCTTCAATCTCTGAAGCTGTTATCTGAAGCTTGCGATAGTTTTCGTTTGAACTGTGTTTCGGGCATAGAAGCCAATCAGAATAATATCACAGAAAATCTTAATAACTCCCTGATGCTGGTCACTGCCCTCAACACTCACATTGGCTATGACAATGCCGCCAAAATAGCCAAAAAAGCCCACGCAGAGCACACCACCCTTAAAAAAGCCGCGCTGAGTCTGGGTTTTCTGGACGCGAAACAGTTTGATGAAATCGTCGACCCGGCCAAGATGATTGGTTAGTCGATGGCAGCGCCTCTTTTAACCCAGGCTCAACGCCTCAAAAGGGTCTCAATATTGACATTACGTTGTGCCCATTAGACTTAGGCTAGTTAACACTCCGTTCACTGTCTGCCCAGTAGGGCTTGCGCAATTCTGTTTTCAGAATTTTACCGGCGCCTGACAAGGGTAATGGCTCTGTTTGAAAGCTCACGGAACGAGGGCATTTGAACCCTGCGATCAGCGATTTGCAGTGAATGATAAGGGTATCTTCATCAAGGCTTGCGTCGGATTGAAGTACTACAACAGCATGCACCTGTTCGCCCCACTTCTCATGGGGGATACCAATCACTGCACATTGATTCACTGCCTCATGTTGGTAAATGGCATTCTCAACTTCCGCGGAATAGACATTCTCACCACCCGAGATGATCATATCCTTGACCCGGTCAACGATAAACAGGAACCCGTCCTCGTCCAGGTAGCCACCATCTCCTGTGTGCAGCCAACCGTCAACGATGGCCTTGGCTGTCTGTTCCGGCATATTGCGGTAACCCAGCATGACATTTGGACCTTTGAGACAAATCTCGCCCACCACACCCGGATCAAGGACCTGACCATCATCGTCCATGATGCACAGGTCAATTCCCGGTAGCGCCTGGCCTGCTGACTTCATCTTGCCGACCAAGGGTCCCTCGAACGTATGCCTTTCCGGCGACAGGGAAGTCACTGCCGGTGCCGCTTCGGTTTGACCATAGACCTGAAAGAAGCGGGTAGCAGGCATCTCTTCCATTGCCTTTTTGATCACAGACTCAGGCATCGGCGATGCCCCATAATAGACGCCCTGCAAACTACCCAGCTCATAGTTCCTGATCTCGGGATGGTTGACCAGCATGTTCACCATGGTCGGAACAATCAACACCCGCTGGATTTTATAGTCCTGAATAGCCTGCATCGTGGACACCGGCTCAAACCCGGGCAGAAAGTAATTTGACCCACCCATTGAAGCGGATATCAGACAGGTAAACGCATCGGCAATATGAAACATGGGTGCGACATGCAGGACCCTGTCGGCCGCTTTGAATTCAAGCACCCCGACGGACTGTAACGCATTGGCCCCAAAATTATTGTGACTCAACATCACACCTTTGGACCTTCCCGTGGTACCGCCGGTATAAAACAACCCTGCGACGTCGTTCCCCTGGCGATGAGCATCAGCGACAGGTACAGCTCGTATAATCTCGGCGTAGGGAATGTATCCTTTGGGTGTTTCACCATCATCAATAAAGACAAACTGCTCAACGTGTTCCAATTCGTCCTTTATCTGCTCCACCAGGGATACATAATTGCTATCGACAAAGAGCACCCGGGCTTCTGAGTCGTTCAACCAATAAACCACCTCGGGACCAGCAAGACGAGTATTAATGGGCTGAAACACACCCCCTGCCCAGGGTACTGCGAACATAAATTCCAGATAGCGGTCGCTGTTCAGCGCCAGGATGGCAGCACAGTCATCCTGATTAAACCCCAATTGCCGCAAGCCACCGGCGAAACGTGCGACTCGTTGTACAAACTGGTGCCAGGTATGCCTGCGCTCCCCATCTACGGTGGCGAGACCATTACGGTTTGTTTGTGCAGCACGACGGATAAGTTGAGTCATTGAAAACATAGCGAGCCCCGGTTCTTTAATACGCCAATATTCAGGATTATGAATCGGATTTCAAGGCATGAATGCATTGTTGTTAGTCAAATTCTGTACAGGATACAAACACGAGCAGGCTGCTGATAAAATCCCTGTTAGATACAAGGCAAGGCGAAAATTGCTGAAAGAGCGGAGTTTACACGCCAGTAAATGAGCATCTTGATCGGACTCGCGCACGAAGCAATTTTCAACACCGAATTGTGCTAACAGGAGCTTTTTCAGTAGCCTGCTAGTACTCATGCGCCATTTCCGGTTGTCGTATTAGCACGGCGCAAACCAGCAGAATTACCAGGGCACCCAGACAAACCTTGACGGATGCATCGTAGCTACCCATCGTATCTAACCCTAAACTAAAAGCTGCTGGCCCTACAGCACTGGCAAACACCGTGAACGACGTGTTCATCCCTGAAATAGCACCCAGATTCAAGGCACCATAAAAACGAATAAACGCCAGGTTTGAAATGACCCCCCATAACCCACCTCCTGAACCAAATCCGAACGCCAGAAGCCAGAAACCCCAGGATTTCTCCAGGTTCAGCAATCCCCAGGCACCAATGATAAAGAACATCAGCATCGCAATCAGGAAGGGTTTGAGATGTTGTTTGTCTACCGCCCAACTCGCCACCAGGTTGGTCACCGTCGAAAACACTGCTGAGGGGAAAAAATAACCAAAGGCCTCCTCTTTGCTCCTGCCAGCAGCGGAAAAAATTGACACCACATGAAACGTGAGTGCGGTGCCAAACAACGCATGCATTCCCAGGCTGCAACTGTAAATCCAGAACACCGGATCCAGTCGAGCCTGTTCCAGGGTCTTACTCACCGCTTCAATCGGTTTGTCTGTATGACCCAGTTCGGATAACTGGCCTCCATCCGGTTGCAGTCCCACAGATTCCGGGTTGTCGCGAATAAACACCAGCGCCAGCAAGGAAAAGCCAATACCCACTATCGCTGCCATCGCCCACAGGGCACCACGCCAATCCAACGTCAGTATCAACCAGGAAATCAATAGAGGGGCAACAGAGAACCCAAATGAAACGAATACCCCACGAATGCCTGAAACCAGACCACGACGCCTGACGAACCAGTGCAGCAACACGTTCCTTGAGCAGCTGGTCAGGACGCCCTGTCCAAAAAATCTGACGCCAAAATATCCAACCAGTATCAGGGCAAAAGCACCACCACCGAGCATCTGCGAGAGCTGATCGGTGACACTGATAAAGAACACCATTATACCAAGCACCAGGCTGGAAACCGTGATCATAAAGCGTCCGCCGTATCGATCGTACCAGCGGCCAGCCGTTGTCAGGAACAGGGAGGAGCCAACAGTTCCACAAAGGTAGGCAATCGAAAGCTCGGTTCGCGTTAAGCCCAGGGCCTCAATAAAATGGTCGGTAAATACCGCCATACCCATGGTCTGGCCAGGAATACTCAGCAAGAATCCCAGGGTACTGAAAAACCAGATCACCCAACCATAGTAGAAAGGCGCCTTACCCGGGTCGAAAGGCCATTGAGGAGAAATGACCCGCATCAGGTTATTGACAAATCGCTGGCGTGCTTTTCTTCCAGGGCATCGGCAAACGCGCCACGATCTGTATCACGCAATCGCACCAGATAGTCCGCCAGCTGACCCCGGATATGGTAGGGTCCGCCTTCTGCAATCACATTTTGTAACGGGTCCCGACCACGGGCAGCATCCTGGATCATTTCACCATGCCAGTTACCCAGGATCGAAAGCCCCTTGTCACGAAGGGTCGTATTTTCTTCCGCTATGTTAGTCGTTTCAAAGGGGTCATTGGCCAGATCAAACAGCATCACGTCGTCGAACAAATGGTAACCATCGTGCAACGTCTGGATGCAAATATAATCTTCCCAACGGGCAGCTCTCTGGCAAGTCCAGGCACCCTGGGACACAACCAGATGTTCCCTGCCTTCGTCCCGCCCTTCTTTTAACGCTGCCATAAAACTGACCCCGTCCCATGAAGATGGGACTTTCACAGCCAGTAACTCAAGGATGGTTGCCGTTACATCTATCTGGTAATGCATCGCATCAAACTGGCAACCCGCGTGAACATCAGTGAGCCCCGGCCACTTCAGAATCAATGGAATTCGAGTGGTCGCCTGGTCAGCTGTCTGGTGGTCGCCGTAAATGTTCAATTCGCCCAGGGTCTCACCATGGTCTGATGACAGCATGACGACCGCGTCGTCCAATACACCCAGGTCGGCAAGCTGGTTCAGGATTCTGCCGACGTAGTCGTCAGCTACCAACACGCCAGTGTCGTAGCCGTCGAACATTTTACGAACAGCCAACATATCCGGCGCCTCTTGGGGTTGCCTGGGGAACTGCGTGAGCATTTCAGGTTTCGGCGCAAAACCGTTACATTCCCGTGCGGAATGAGGTCCACCGTTGTTCCAGTGATGGCTTCTAACCTCTTCCGTCAACCAGGCGGGTAGTTCATCACCGGTAAATGGTTCCCCGTAGCTGACATCAGCCCGATAAGGTGTGTGGGGATCCCACATATGAACATGAAGGAACCAGTTATCATTCTGGCCATTTCGGGTTAACCAATCCGACGCAATTGCATTGACCTCATCCGCCGTTTCGAGACCATACTTGCCGACGTTATAAGTTTCATCGAACCCGGCATACCAGTGAAAGGCGGAGTGTCGCTGGGCAAACGAACTGATGCTCACGGTTTTTAGCCCTGCGCGTTTCAGCCGGGAAGGGAAGCTGTCAATCTGCAACCGGCTCCAGAATTGTCGATCAGGCCCTCCAATCACCGGGTCTGCGTCTGTGCCACCGTGATTCACGACACCGTTATGGATACCGAACCTGCCCGTTAAGAGCGCAGACCGGCTCGGCAGGCACGGTGAGTCCGAGGCATGAACGTTGTTGAACTGCAGAGCCTGGCGAGCCAGTGCATCAATATTCGGTGAGGTATTTCTGTGATACCCATAACAACCAAGGTGATCAGGTCTCAAGGTGTCAATATCGATATATAAGATACGCATGATTTTTCCCATGAGTGGTTGTAACGGTGAGTGGTCTGAGACAAGAGTTGCGACATGGTTACTGATCAGTTAGCCGCACATTTTTTTGCATGATGTAATTCGGTTTCCCATCCTTCACAAAATGCCCTGTAATTACAAGACCGGAATTGTGATTAAGCTGCACCATGGCCTTGTTACTCTGCTCGACATGGGTTTCCACCAACGAATAGACTGAGCCGAGCAGCCATCTGTGCTGTTGCGACATTAGTTTTTTCGCAATGCCCTGGTTTCGATAAACCGTATCAACACCACCCAGCCAGCTGTAGTATCGACTTTCGGTAAATGCATAGCCAGCCTTGAAGCCGGTCAAATGTTTTCCATAAGCGGAAGTGAACACGGTCACATTCGGCATGTTCTCCAGTCGCCACATGAGATAGTCGCGTCTCCCTGCAGGGAACACCAGTTGAAAAATTCGCAACAGTTCCCCGAGAAACGATTCGGAAAACGGTGGTTTTTGAAAATCAAGTTCTGGTTTCATTTATTTGTCACGGTCGCTAACATTTACAATGATGAAAGCGAACCCCTGCTCAATAAGAAATAGGATGTTCAGGCATGATGACACCCACCTCAGCCGCGTAGCTTTCCCAGGCCGCGCTGAGTTGAGTCACGATCGCAGGGAATTCCAAAGCCACATCAGTCTGCTCTCCGGGATCATCTTCAAGGTTGTGCAGTTCCCACTCGCCAGTACCGTAGGGTGGTTCCATCGACAACAGTTTCCATGTGCCGCGCTGTACAGCCCGACGACCGTAGACTTCAAAGCTGATGGTTTCATCCACGGAGTGCACCGGTTCTTCTCCCCCCCGTAAACGTGTCAGCAAGGAGTGACCACGATATTGCTCGCTCAAGGGGCCATTGGCAATCTCCATGAAGGTGGGAGCCAGATCCATGACAGTCATGTAGGCAGAATCGATAGAACCGAGGTTCTTATCGGGAAAATGGATAAATGCCGGGACCCGAATCCCTCCCTCGGACATGCGCGCCTTGGTGAGCCGAAACGGCGCCATGGCAGCCCGGGCCCAGCCTTCCCCGGTGGTCACATAAGAGTTTCTTGATCCAATATTCGCTACCGTATTGTCAAAATTTTCAGCAAGCCAGTTCTGCAGCCTGGGCAGTTCCTCAATGGCATGACCTTCAGCGCCATTGTCAGACATAAACACAATGATGGTATTTTCCAGATAGCCCTGTTCGTCCAGGAATGAAAGCAGGCGCCCGACATTCTGATCGACACCCTCCACCATGGCAGCGTAAGTATCCATGCGAGCCACATATCCTGCTTGCTGATCCGGTGTGAGTTCAGACCATGATTTTAATCCTGGCGTACTCTTCACGGCGACCGAACCCGTGGGTACTACGCCCTCCCGGATAGCGCCTGCCATGCGTAACTCGAGCAATTCATCATAGCCCATGGTGTAAGTCCCACGATGCTTCACCAGTAATTCTTCCGGTGCCTGTAGTGGCCAATGGGGAGCCGTGTAGGCCAGATAGGCGAAAAACGGTGAATCCTGATCCTCGTCTGATTCGATAAACTCGATCATCCTGTCAGTCAAATCCACTGACGAATAGAAATCTTCAGGGAGCGTCGTATTTTGGTCGTCGAGGCGCCATTCCGCCTTTTCTAAAGCCGGAAACAATGGCGTTTCATCAAAATGACTCGCGCCACCATGTAACAACACAAAAGAGCGATCGAATCCACGGGCGCCAGGCAGGTATTCAGTTTCATGCCCCAGGTGCCACTTGCCTGTCATATAGGTCCTGTAACCAACTTCCTTGAGCGAGGTTGCAACAGTTTTTACCGTTTTGGATATCCTGTTCTGGTACCCTGGCTGTCCCCGCTGGTTTTCTGTGGCCAGGTTGCCCTGACTACCCATACCTGCCAGATGATTATCAGTGCCACTCAACAACATGGAACGGGTAGGTGCACAGCTCGCAGAACTATGGAAGTTACTCAAACGTATGCCATTTCGAGCGAGGGTATCCAGGTTGGGGGTCGACATCTCGCCGCCGAATGACCCGAGATCTGTGAATCCCAGGTCGTCCGCGACAATAAGCAGTATGTTGGCCCGGTCCAATGGTGACTCATCTTCGGGTGTTGCATCGCGTACCGGGTTGCACCCTACAATGAGCAGGAGCCCTGCGACCAGGACCATCCCAAGTACAACCACCTGCGTCTTCTGCACCACGGCCACGATCCTCTGCAATTTGCTTTTCCGGTGATACTGCCCGAGTCTGCAACAGCGGGCAAGTAGATAGAAGATAGTAAATAACACTTGATTTGCATATCCTCGATCACAATAATGCGCGCCAACTCGAACGGAGCTTTTACCATGCGAATAGAGGCCATTCCCCCTGGCAACAACGCACCTGACGATATTAACGTCATCATCGAAGTGCCCGTGGGTGGCGAGCCCATCAAGTACGAGATGGACAAGATTTCCGGTGCCCTGTTTGTTGACCGTTACCTGTATACATCAATGCGATACCCTGGAAACTATGGTTTTGTACCGAACACATTGTCGGACGATGGTGACCCGGTGGATGTGATCGTTGCCAGCACCCGGGCTATAACACCGGGCGCGGTCATGAACTGTCGCCCTGTGGGTGTACTGAAGATGGCAGACGAAGCAGGTGGCGATGAGAAGATCGTCGCCGTGCCCACCTCCAAACTAACCCGGCGGTATGAAAACGTGAAGAACCACACCGACCTGCCGGTAATAACCTTGCAACAGATTGAGCATTTTTTTCAGCACTACAAGGATCTGGAAGCAGAGAAGTGGGTCAAGATAGAGGGCTGGGGCAATGCGGAAGAAGCCAAGGCCCTGGTTCAGTTGGCGATTGACCGCTTTAACAAATAATGAACTTACCCTGGCGCTATTTCTCAAATTTCTTTCTCTCCAGGGAAGACTGGCAAACCCTGAAATTGCTGGTCCCATTCTTCTCGGAATACCGCTATCGAATTCTACTGGCACTGGGAATATTAATTGTAGTCACTGCAGCAACACTGGTGATTCCGTTTTTATTAAAGGCGATCGTCAACAGCCTCAATGGCCCGGATCAGTTGACAACCCTGCTGATTGCTTTGCCACTCAGTCTCATAGCCGCCTATGCTTTTGTACGTTTTGTGAGTGTTGCACTACGGGAACTGACTCTGGCCGTCTATGGCACCGTGACGGTTCGAGCGATGCGGCGGGTTTCCCTGAAAGTACTAAGGCACCTGCACAATCTTGACCTGGACTATCACCTGTCGAGACGTACCGGTGGTATAACCCGGGATATGGATCGTGGTGTCAGTGCCATCGCTGCCCTGCTCCGAATCCTGACCTTTCAGATTCTCAACATGTTCCTGGGCGTTGGTGGTGTCACTATTGTTCTCTTTACCACTTACCACTGGTCCTACGCCGCCATCATATTGGTAGCAGTCATTTTCTATTCAACCTACACGGTAAAGGTAACGAACTGGCGAACACCCTTTATTCGAGAATCCAACGACGCCAATTCCCGTGCGAATACCCGCGCTGTCGATAGTCTGATCAACTATGAAACCGTCAAGTACTTTGGCAACGAAGAAATTGAAGCCGGGAAATACGACGCCGACCTGACGATATGGGAAAACGCAAGACGCCGAAACCGTTATTCCCTGGCCGGCCTGAACGCCGGGCAGTCCTTTTTCGTCCATGCCGGTATGTTCGGCATGATGCTTCTGGCGGCGCAGCAGGTTATCCAGGGTGAAATAGATATCGGCGACCTGGTTGCGATCAACGCATTTGCCGTGCAGGTGTTTATGCCTTTGAACCAGTTGGGTGGTATTTACCGGGAGCTAAAACGTTGCTTTACCGATGTTGAGCGCATGTTTGACATTCTTAACACCCAACCCGGGATTGAAAACAAACCTGATGCTGTTCCGCTGGAAAATGTTGCCGGACGCATTGAATTCAACAACGCCTCATTTAGTTATGACGGCAAGCGAAATATTCTTAACAATGTAACTTTTACGATTGAGCCAAAACAAACCGTCGCATTGGTGGGTCCCAGTGGTGCGGGGAAATCTACCATTGCCCGGTTGTTATTTCGTTTCTACGACATTGATAGCGGTTCTATTAAAATAGATCAACACAACATAGAAGATCTTGACCTGGCCAGTTTGCGGCAGGCAATTGGGACCGTCCCCCAGGACGCCACCTTATTTAACACCAGTCTTTTCGAAAATATTCAATACGGTGATATAGACGCCTCGTTTGAGCAGGTGATGCAGGCTGTTTCCCTGGCTAACCTCGATGAATTGGTCCAGCGCTTACCCGATGGTCTCGATACGGTGGTGGGTGAACGTGGTTTGAAGCTTTCCGGTGGCGAGAAACAAAGGGTCGCCATCGCCCGTGCAATCCTGAAACGACCTGCATTCCTGATATTTGATGAAGCCACTTCTTCCCTCGACTCGGTTTCTGAGATTGCCATCATGGATGCTATCAACGATGTCTCTGCGGGACATACCACCATCATCATTGCCCATCGACTGTCCACCATTGCCAATGCAGACAGCATCATCGTCATCGACAATGGCCTGGTCGCAGAAACCGGCACTCATATGCAACTTCTTTCCCAAAACGGACTATACCGAAGACTCTGGGATACCCAACAGGAAGAATTACAAGCACAGGATTCTCCAAAGCACGCCATCAGGGAAGTCTGACTATGCAAGAGAAGCAAGAGAAGCAAAAGAACCTGTTATTTATCACGGCTGACCAGTGGCGCGGGGAGTGTCTCTCAACACTCGGGCACAAGGTCCAGACGCCAGTGCTCGATGAACTGGCAAAAACTGGCGTGCTTTTCAAGAACCATTTCGCCAATGCCGTACCCTGTGGTCCGTCCCGGGCCAGTCTTCACACCGGCATGTACCTGCAGAACCACAGATCCAGCACCAACGGAACCCCACTCGATGCCCGCCATACTAATTGGGCGCTGGAGGTCCGCAAGCAGGGATTTGACCCTGTACTATTCGGCTACACGGATACTGCCAATGATCCGCGGCTTTTTGACCCCGACGATGCCATTTTAAAATCCTATGAGGGTCCGCTACCCGGGATTAACCCAATCACCATGATGGGTACCTTTCCCGACGCCTGGGCAGCCTGGTTAAGTGAAAAAGGTTATGCAATCCCCTCCCCCAACTGGCGCCTGTATATGGGTAAAAATGGATTGGAATATGAAGCAGGGGGGGACACAGCTGCACCTCTGGATATACCGAAGGAACACCATGATACCTGGTTTATGGTAGACGAAGTGATGGGATATCTGGATCAACACCCGCGCCATGAGCAGGGGTTCTGTGTTCACCTGTCCCTGCTTCGTCCTCACCCACCCTGGGTTGCGCCTGAACCATACAACAGCATGTATCCGCCGCAAACCGTCAATGACTATGTGCGGCGTGACACAGTCGCCCTCGAGAGCAAGCAGCATCCGTGGCTCGAACACACGCTACAACAACGACAATCCGCCGCGCCTGAAAACCAGAAAAAGCTCGCACGGCTAAAATCGTCCTACTTTGGATTAATGTCAGAAGTCGATGCCAACCTGGGTCGCCTGTTTGACTATTTAAAGGAGAAAGATCTCTGGGACCAGACGATGGTCATATTCACGTCGGATCACGGCGAGCAAATTGGTGATCATCATCTGCTGGGTAAGATGGGCTACTTCGACCAGTCGTACCACATCCCGCTGATCATTCGTGACCCGGGCCAGCAAGCCGATGCCACCCGCGGCAAAATCCTGGGTAAATTTACCGAAAACATAGACATCATGCCAACCCTGCTCGAATGGCTTGGCGTTGATCTGCCAGAGCAATGTGATGGCATGTCGCTGTTATCCACTACCCGGACGGGCGAGTTCCCTCGAAACTGGCGTACAGAGGCGCACTGGGAGTTTGATTTCAGAAGCATCGACAAGGGTGAGGACCTGGAGCAATCGCTGGGGCTGACACACCATCAATGCTCACTCAACGTTATCCGCAGTACCGATTACAAATATGTCCACTTTACGCATCTGCCACCCTTGTTTTTCGATCTGCGAAACGATCCCCGGGAGTTCGTCAACCAGGCCAACAACCCCGAGTATCAATCACGAGTACTGACTTACGCCCAGAAAATGCTCTCCTGGCGTATGAATCACGACGAACAAACGCTGACCCATCTAACACTGACAGATGATGGAGTAGTATCCAGACCCGTGGCAAGATATTAAAAAATGTGTGCTTCTACCCACTCAACACATCTGGCATTGAACAACGCGGCCGCCTCATATTGCATCCAGTGCCCTGTACCCGGCACGACTTCAAATTGAACGTCGGGTCTGATTTCACGCACCTTTTCTTCCCGAGTTGATATATTCGGATACGCTGCCGCGTCAAACTCACCATACAGTACCAACAAGGGCGCAATGGCTCGCTGCAGTCCGTCTAGAACGAATGTGCCGGTGCCAAATCGCGGGCTCCTGAATCTTGCCCGGTTGGTATTTTCGGTTTGCAGGTAAACTGCAAAGTCATCAATTTTCTTTCGGTCATAAATCATCAGTCGCGCCAGATTCTCCTTGTTGGCGTTGTGAATTTCTTCTGCTGACATCCCGGCGGATCGGGGAATCAGCGGTTTCATTAATATTCGCCGGGGCATATCCCCCATGGAAGCCGGACCAATCAGTATCTGTGACTTGACCTGATCCTGATGCATCGCCGCCAACAGCGACGCAACCACACACCCCCAGGAAAACGCCACAAGATGATAACGCCTGTCGCCAATAATCTGTTCGATGCCTTTGGCGACCCAATCGACCGCATCCTGGGGCTGGTATCCTTCCGCCAGGCTGGCCGCATCACCCAGCCCGGGGAGATCTGGCACGATGACTTCGTAGTAGGCGGACAAGGCCTCGATGTTTCGAACCCAATGGGTCCAGGAACCCGAACCACCGTGGAACAGCACCAGTACTTCACCGGTAATCCCCTCGTCGCCATAGGGGCGCCAGATACGAAACGGCATACTACCCTCGTTACAAGGTGTTTCGATAAGCTCGCTTTTCTGTGAAATTGTTTCAAGGTTTTGTTTGAACTGCGCTATCAATTCACGGCTCCATCAATGTTGTTTTTACCAACTGTATTTCAAACCAGGTTCCAATCGATAGCTGTGTTTTCACGTCAATGAAGAACCCTGGGGATTCACTGGGAGGCATTTGTTAAATACTTATCGCTTCTCAACAGATGAAATTAATCGGTCATCTGCCTCTGACGCGCATTAAACCTTTGTATGGTCTGCACCAGAATTAGCAGACAAACAAACCCTGTAATCGGTGCGAGACCAGCGAGTGTATTATAGCCGCCGGTTTCCACCAGTATACCGCCTACGGCAGCACCGGGTGCTGCACCAAGCCACCAGACGGCATCCGTCGCAACAACCCAGCGTCCCCGATCATCCATTTCAGCCAGAACGCCTAGCATATAGGGGACCAGGAAGTAATAAGCAATATTCCAGCCCAGGTAGCTCGCTGCGAACAAAATTGGAATGGAGCCAAGTGCAAGTGTAGACGCAAAGAGGGCATTGAGAATGATGCCGATGATTATAGGGCGCAAATTGCCGTAACGATTCCCCATCCAGGCAGCCAGGACTCCGCCTGACAGCCCAAGAAAGGCTGACACTCCCAGTATCTCGCCTATACCGTATTCTTCCAATCCTGTACGCAATCCAAATTGCTCGAGAAACACCTGGGTTGCGCCCTGGCCAATTTCGTAGATGAACAGCGCTAGCATCGCCAGCAGCGCAAAGCGCGCGTTGGGGGCGCCTCGTACTCCGAGGCGCTCTGTCAGGCGTTCAAATAAGGACAAATCTTGCGTTAACGCCGTGCTTTCCTGCACAGCTTCATGAGGGCGCGGTGGGTTTAACCATACGATCATCGGCAGGAACAACACAACAGCAGCGGCCATACCGTAGTAACCCCCTGCAGACCCATAAGGCACTGTCAGGTAGGGCACTACCATGACCTGTACTGCGGCGATCAAACCCCAACTTATACCGACGATGGCGAAGATGCGCTGAGGGTTCAGGGAAGATGCTGCTGAGGCTGTACCGGCAGCGCCAATCATGCCACCGGCAAATCCTGCCAGCAGCCGAGTCACTCTGAGCACTTCAAAGTTATCGGTGTACGCTGAAATTAGATTGACAGTGATCAGTATCAACCCGCCCACTGCAGCAGCCTTCACGCGGGAAACTCGCGAAAGTGGTCCAGCAACAAATAGCGCAGCCAGCGCATAGACAGTCAGTTCCTGGGTAAACATGACGCCCACGTCGATCTCACCGAGATCATAATGCGACATAAGCGGGCCCAGCATCTGGGCCTGCGCGTAGTAACTCATCTGTGCCAGGAACCAGCACGCGGTACAGGAAATCAGGGTTTGAATATAGGATCTGGACGCAGAAGCATCCGAGATGCGAGAAAGGCTGCTCATTTTTGTTTCAATTTTTTTGTGCGGGAGACGAGCGTAGCATAGAGAGAGCATAAATTATTGGGAACAGAGTCATTAGTGTAGAACGTAAAAAAATTTATTCGTCCATGGTCACAGGATGGCGGTGTGAAGCAAATTGTGACAGATAAATTGCGAAGCCAGTGGTGGCGAACATCGCGAATTGATTCACGACGATTCCCAATAGGCTAACAATAAAGCTGAGCGCGATAAACGATGAGTGACAGCAATCATTCACTCGATATGGGCAGTGATTTATTGGTTCGCGCCACACTGGGATCGGCTTCGTGATCTGTGCCTATTGTATATTTTTGATCGATTCATGCGCCGAATTGTTGCAGAACGATGTTTAACTTGTCTGTACGCAAGGGCGTCCTATGAATCCCCTATTGAGAATAGGCAAATTCCGCTTTAACCTGATCACCTTCATCGTCTTCTCTCTTCCGGCATCTTTCGTAATACTGGCGACGATACCTTTTGAGATTTTGCACCTCCGATGGGAGACGATCGGATGGTTAGCTAACGATTGGCGCGAGAAAGACGAGAATCCACTGTTGGCTTTTGTCTTGCTCTTGCCATGGCTTTTAGCTGCCATTCTCTTCATGATAGCAGGCGGCCTCGCGATACAGCCCTCTGCAGATGAGCTAAGGGCAGCGCTTGATCAATATGAAGAAATAGACGGTAAGGTGAATGCAAAGCAGCGAAAGCGAATTCTCGATCGAGGAGAACACCAGCGATCACCCCAGGCGTCTGTAAGCCATCAGATCAGCGTCCAATCAGACATTAGTCATCCAGCGCGCTTCAAGATCTGATCCCAAAGATTCCCGATGCGGTTACTTTTGCAATCTTGGGAAAATCCGTTTAACAGTTCCTTGTATCTTTCTTTTCACCGCATTCCAACAAAAGTCTGCCTGCCGCGTGCTGCTCACCGAGGATATGCAGCACAGACAAAAACTTGGCGACCTGAAAATAGTCAATCCGTATCTAGCCTGAATTCGTGACTCTCACTCGACTCCCCAATCCCCAACCGTCTCACCACAGGTACGATCAACCCAATAACCGAAAGCCCGATCAGAATACCGCCTGCAATCAAAAACACACCCTCCAGAGACCAGCGAATCAAGGCACCCGCGACCGCTGCGGTCAGCGGTGTTAACCCTGTGTTGAACAACATAATCACCGACATCACCCGCCCTAACAGATCGGTGGGTATACGGGCCTGCAGCCAGGAAATAAGAATAATGATCATGTAGCCGTCGGTAATACCCCCCAGGCCAGAGAAGAACATCGCTACTTCGAGATGGGGCGTCAAGGCATAGCCGATGAATCCAACACCCAATACCGCGAAATCAAACAGCAGCAGCAATCCCAGATACTTTTCCGGCAGTTTCGGTAGAGATCCCGCAATGACTAGGCCGATCAATGCTCCCACCCCAAAAGCAGAGGTGATCATGCCATACGCCAGGGCGCCCTCCTCGAATCGAATATCACATAACATGGGTATTCCGACGAGATAGGGACCACGAAAAAATAACGAGAAAACGGCAAACAGAATCGCGATGACACGTAATGGCATGTCTCCCCAGGTTGCAACGAACCCTTCGGCTATCGAGGTCAACATACCGCCGATACTCAAGTTCTGCCCACCAGCTTCGACCGGGGCCATGCGAATCATCATCAACGCAGCCAGTGAAACTACAAACCCAAGACCATCTATAAAGAAAACCACCGAGATGCCGAGCAGATCTGTGGTCCCCTCCGTATTCCCGTCGGCAAACAGCGCTATGATGGTGCCTGCCATCAACGGACCGAGCATCTGGCTCATCTGTGCCAAACCTTGCTGGAGCGAATTACCAGCAGTCAGTAATTCTGTGGGCAGCACTTTTGGCATAATCGCCATCGAGGCTGGCCAATAAAACGCATCGGCCACGCCAAAGATAAATGCCACCACGAACACCATCCACATTTCTATGGATCCACTGTAAACCAGGTATGCCAGCCCTAACATTAAGACCAGTCGAAACCAGTTAGTCCATATCATCACAGTCAGTGCCGAGAACCGGTCTGTCAGGGCACCACCAAAAACCATAAAGACCGCTCTTGGTATACCGGCTACCGCCAGTACAGCTCCCATTGCCAGTGAATCACCTGTCAGGCGTAACACCAGCCAGGGAAAAGCAATCAGGGTCAATTGTCCCCCGACGTAGGACAAAATAGATCCAAACCACAGGAATCGGAAATTTCGATTCCCAAGGGGTACGAAGAGTTTGAATCTTGTGCTTTGCTGCAGAGACTGGATGTCAGACATCTAAAATCGCCAATGGGCCTGGATCACTAGCAGGCTGCGGAAAGAAGCCCCTGTTAGGACAATTCTTCTTCAGCGTTGCCTAGTGAGTTTTTGTGAACAGTAAGAACTTCTTCGCGGTAAAATTGAAGGCTAACACAATGGCAGTCGCGGCGACCTTGGCAATCAACAGGTCAACCTTGACAGTCTCCACCACGAGCCACATCACCACCTGATTGATCAGGTATCCCGTCAAAACAATAGCCACAAACAACGGAAATTCGGTCGAAATGCTGAACTCGTATTTTCTGTCGGCAAAAACCCACTTGATATTCAGATAGTAGGTGATAAAAAGTCCTACCACGATACCCACCGTATTCGATGCAAGATAATGCACACCCAGGTATTCGGTCAGGCTATAAAGTATTGACGCATCAACAATAAATGCGAATCCCCCGCATACGACATATTTCGCCATCTCTGCCGGGATAAAATACCTGAACAGGCCTTGTACTCTTTCTCTCAACATGAGTTCTCTAATCATCCTGCCGCAAACTTAAAAACATGAGTCCAATCATAGCAACCTCCCTTTACCAGCAGACAGGAGGCAAGCCCTGATCGGTCTATTTTGCCGGACAGAATACCGGTTATATTTCCCGGTCACTCGTATCAGGCCTTGGAATACCCCTTAACGACAAGGTATTTTCAATTCCCGGGATACGATCTTCAGAATGATGATTGACATAGATTACCGTGGTCTCACTGGCAACACATATTTTTTCAATCAACGCCAGCACCAATTGTCGGTTCACATCATCCAAGCCCAGACAAGGCTCATCCAGAATCAGCATATGGGGATGTTTCACCATGGCGCGGGCAATCAACAGCAGTCGTTGATCCCCATAGGACAATTGGTTAAACGGCTGGTCAGCCCGTTCGTTCATCCCCAGCAACCTGAGCCAGTCATCGGCGATGAGTTTTTGGCCGTCTGTCGCGGACTGGTACAAACCAATGCTGTCATAAAATCCCGAGATGATGACATTGCGAAGGCTGATGCTGACACGGTACTCCCACTGTAACGCGGTAGAAACATATCCAATATGCTGTTTGATCTCCCAGATACTTTCCCCGTGCCCGCGCTGATATCCAAACACAAAGATATCGTTGACATAACATTGGGGGTGATCCCCGGTCACCAGGTTTAACAAACAGGTCTTACCTGAACCATTGGGACCTGTTATCTGCCAGTGTTGTCCCGCGTTGACCTGCCAGTCGAGATGGTCAAAAACAACATTGTCACCGTAGGCAACGCGCAGGTCTCGCATGCGAACAAGGGGCTGACCCGGATCAAGCACCGGCAATGATTCCCCCGGATCAGCCTTCGGAATGCTGAGATCTGTCGTCTTTAGATGCAGTAGTTGCTGAAGATCGCGATACGCTTCCTCATTGTTCCTGTCAACCACGTGATCAAGCCTGCCTGAATCCATGTACGCGAGATGACTCACATAGTCGGGGATTTCGCTCAGTCGGTTCATGACAAAGACGATAGGTGTTCTTTCCACCAGCTTGATAAGAATATTCTTCAGGGCCAGTACCGAGTCGGCATCCAGACCATCGAAGGGTTCATCAAGTACCAGCAGATCAGGTTGGCTTACCAGGGCACGAATTAACATCACCTTTCGGGTTTCACCGGTGGATAATGATCGAAAGCCGTGACTCAACAACGATTGCAATTGAAATATTTCGATTAGCTGACCGAGCCTGGTTTCATCGAGACAATCGTCCGGCAACACCTCATGGAGCAATTCATCGACCGATGTGCCTTCAAAAACCTCATCCGTAATATCACTGTCATCACGTTGTCTCTCACGCTCGATAAGCTTGCGTTGGGTTTCGAATGATACCAGTCGAACATTATCGGGAGTCACAACAATCTTGCCGGACTTGACCTCGCCTTCACCTGCCAGCAACGCAGCCAACGCCGACTTTCCCGACCCGTTGCCACCAACAATCGCCCAATGCTGGCTCGCGTCAATTTGCCAATCTATCTGCCGAAGAGAAAAAGACTCGGAGAACTGGACTGAACAGTGCCTGATTGAAACCAGTTTTGATGCGAGGTTTGACGTGAGCTTTGACGTGAGACTAGACAATCTTTTTCATGGCACCCATATAACCGCGCAGGGTCTGGCCAATATGTTCAACGCTATGATCGCGAATGGACGCATTGACATCGATCAGTCGCTGATTATCAACCCCAAGATCATTCAAACCCATGCCACGGCCAATCACATCTGTGCCAATTTTCTTCATGAAGTCAGACAACAAGGGCACACACGCATGATTGTAAAGGTAACAACCGTACTCAGCCGTGTCCGATATGGTGTTGTTCATATCCCACAGCTTCTTCCTGGCAATCGTGTTGGCGATTAATGGTGTCTCGTGCAACGATTCGTAATAGGCAGACTCTTCTTTGATACCCGCTGACACCATTGTTTCATAGGCCAGTTCCACGCCTGCTTTCACCATAGCCACCATGAGAATCCCATGATCAAAAAATTCCTGTTCAGAAATATCCTGGTCCGTATTGGGCGTGGTCTCAAACGGTGTTTCACCGGTTTCCTGACGCCAGTTTAATAGCTTTTCATCATCCTGAGCCCAGTCCGCCATCATCCCTGACGAAAATGCCCCACTCATAATGTCATCCATATGCTTCAGATACAGCGGGCGCATTATCTCTTTCATTTCTTCACACAGATCAAATGCTTTTATTTTCGCCGGATTGGATAACCGATCCATCATGTTTGTCACGCCGCCGTATTTGAGCGCTTCAGTGACGGTTTCCCAACCGTATTGAACGAGCCTCGAGGCATAACCTGGATCAACCCCCTCTTCAATCATCTTGTCAAAACACAGTAAAGAACCAGTTTGCAGCATACCGCAGAGAATCGTTTGCTCACCCATCAGGTCTGACTTTACCTCGGCGATGAAAGACGACATCAGCACACCCGCCTTGTGTCCGCCGGTGCCTGCTGCATACGCCTTTGCCAACCCCAGACCTTCACCACGAGGATCATTATCGGAATGAACAGCAATCAGGGTCGGCACACCAAAGCCACGTTTGTATTCTTCGCGGACCTCTGTTCCGGGGCACTTTGGCGCCACCATGATGACGGTAATATCCTCACGGATCTGCTTACCTTCCTCAACAATATTGAACCCGTGAGAGTACGACAGGCAGGAGTTTTGTTTCATCAAAGGCATGACAGCAGAAACGACTGAGCTATGCTGCTTGTCCGGTGTCAGGTTCAATACCAGGTCAGCATCGGGAATCAATTCTTCATAAGTACCGACTGTGAATCCGTTGTCCGTGGCGTTCTTCCAGCTCTGGCGCTTTTCCTTGATAGCTGCATCGCGCAGGGCGTAGGAAACATCCAATCCACTGTCACGTAAATTCAATCCCTGGTTGAGGCCCTGGGAACCACAACCAATGATCACCAGTTTCTTGCCTCGCAGAACATTGACGCCATCATCGAATTCAGAAGGGCGCATGAACTCACATTTTCCCAGCTGGGCCAGCTGGTCGCGAAGGGACAGGGTATTGAAATAGTTGGCCATAGGAGCTCCTGGTTTTGTCGGGGCGCTACTTTAGACCAAATCGGCACCGGGGTAAATTACCAAAGGCTTGGCAACCGGCTCCAATCCCCCTATTCTGCCTTTTTCTTTTTTCCCGGAGTTCACTTGCCACACCCCCTGTCCGTCGGCACCATCGCCTCCCCCACCATGTTGTCCGGGGATTACGAAACCCGCAAATCCCTGGTTGAAATGGTGGCCCAGAGCGGCATTGACCATGTTTTTATTGCTGACCATGTCAGCTTTCATACGGGTATGGGTATGGATGGCATGTTAAACGCCGCGACTGTTGCTGCCATGCACCCAACCCTGAAAGTCTGCATGGGCGTCTACCTGTTGGCATTGAGGCACCCGGTCCCTGTCGCCAGGCAATTAGCCACCTTATCCCAATCCGCGCCCGGTAGAATAATCCTCGGCGTCGGTATTGGCGGCGAAGACCGGCATGAAATGGAAATCTGCGGTGTAGACCCTGCGACACGGGGCCGTCAGACCAATGACTGCCTGGAAGTAATTCGCGGTCTGATGACCGGTAAGCCCATGAGTTTCAAAGGCGAATTTTTCGAGTTTGACAACGCGCTGATCAAGCCTGCAGTCAGTCCCCCTATACCCATCGTTGTCGGTGGCAGAGCTGACGCTGCCATCAGGCGGGCCGGTTTATATAGTGAAGGCTGGCTGGGCATATGGTGTTCGCCGAGGCGGTTTATCGAGGCCACTTCCCAGATTGAGACACACGCCCGAAACGCGGGCCGCTCCGATGTTAACTGGAACCATGGTTTACAGATCTGGGCCGGTATAGACAATGACACTTCCAGGGCGCGTGAGATCCTCGGCAGAGAAATGCAGAACTTCTACCAGGTTCCCTTCAAGGCATTTGAGAAGTACACCCCCTGCGGCTCTCCGCAGAAAATCGCTGATTCTCTCAAACCCTTTCGCGACGCCGGTTGCCGCTTGTTCAATATCAAACCCTGCGCGGTAACAGATGAGGCTTGCATCGAAGGGGTTGCGAAAATAAGAGAACTGTTGACCGAATACTAGTCACGCCCCGGTTTTGGACTTACAATCAAGGCATAAAAATCATCACCTTGCAGGCAAACCTATGAATAACAAGCTTAGCAGCACCCGACGTCGTTTTATGCAGTATGTGACCATGGCAGGCGTTGGTAGCCAGGCACTGTTAAAAACCGGTGATGCCAAAGCGGCACTATTTGAAGCCAAGGAGTCAGCAGGTCTGGGTGGTCCCTGGCCGGAGATGACCTACCGAAAACTCGGCAAAACCAATTTTATGGGCAGCCGCCTGGTTTTTGGCTGTGGTGCAGCCCTGTCTGACCAACCCAGAGACGAGTTGTTGAACGCTGCGCTTGACCATGGCGTTAATGTCTTTGATGTGGGTTACAGCGCCTACTATCGTGATGCCGAAAAGAATCTCGCCCCTTTCGTCAAGCGTAACCGCGACAAGATCTTTCTGATTTCGAAAGCACCCATCCCAATCGAACTCAAATACAATGAAATGCTGGATGTTTCAACCGCAAAGACTGCCGCCAGAGGCTGGTTAAAACTCATGGACGAGAGCCTCAAAGGCCTGGGCGTTGAGCATGTTGATGCCTACTATCAGATGGCAGGTAACAATGTCAGCGTTATATCCAACGAAGAACTCCACCGCGCATTTGAATCAGCAAAAGCCGCCGGTAAGGTAGATCACCTGGGTGTCAGCACTCACCAGAACGCAGAGAACGTGCTGAAAACCATGATCGACACAGGATGGTTCAGCCTGGTACAAATAGCAGTGACACCTGGTGGCTGGTACGACTGGAATGACCGGACAATATTGAAAGGTTCACCGCCAATGAAAGATATCCAGCCGTTGTTTGAAAAAGCGAAAGCCTCGGGCATTGGAATGATCGGCATGAAAGCAGGCAGGTTCCTCGCCGGACGCCGGTTCCTGCGCTGGGGTAATCCAGACGCCTTTGATAAGTATTATGACGAAACAATAGCCAAGGCTAAATTCTCACACTTCCAAAAAAGTTACGCCTTTGTGCTTGCCCATGGCCTGGATGCTGTTAACGCTGATATGCAAAGTATGGCTCACCTCAAAGAAAATTACGTCGCGACAGCCACATCACACGACTATTTTAATGTCGCATGAGATCTTGTATGGAAGGCTGGGAACGCTACTAGGATAAAGCGTTGTTAGAACTGCTCCAGTCCAACAATATGTCTGCGTTGGTAAACACTTTTTGCCAACGCAATGGTAACCAGGTAACCGATCCTTTTGAAGCCACTACCGTCGTCGTACAAAGTTTCGGCATCGGGCAATGGTTAAAACACCAGCTCGCTGAACGAACAGGCATTGCTGCCAATATTAATTGCCTCCTGCCCGCGGACTTAATCTGGCAGCTCTATCAGATGTTCCTGCCTCAACCCCAACTACCCCGTGAGTCCCCTTTTTCACGGCATCTTTTGACCTGGCGATTGATGCAGCTTTTACCGAACTGCCAGACAACAGAGTTCGAACCTGTCCAACATTATTTAAATGGCACTGGAGACAGCCAGTTACGCCTGTACCAGCTCAGCGAAGCCATTGCAGGCTTGTATGATCAGTACCTGATTTATCGCCCGGACTGGATAAATCAATGGCAATCCGCAACGCCTGAAAAAGCCTCTGGAAAGGTCCCTGAAGAAGAAAGTCGGGCAGAATGGCAATGGTCGCTGTGGCGGCAAATCCTTGAACTACCAGGCATGGACAAACAACAGCATCGAGCCAGCCTGCACAATACATTTATCAACAGGATTCAGAGGTTGACCAACGAAGTACCGATTAGGCTCCCGACAGATCTGCCAAACACGATCAGCGTCTTCGGCCTGTCGTCACTACCCGTTATGCACATGCAGACATTGCAGGCGATCGCACAACTAACCAATGTAGATATTTATTTCCTGAATCCCTGTGAACACTACTGGGGAGATATTGTCTCTGAAAAGGATGTTGCGAAACGATCCATCCGACAAATCATTAATGCCAGCGGTCCCTTATCCGAAGACGACTATCTGGAAGTCGGCAACCCGCTACTCGCCTCGTTCGGAAAACAGGGCCGGGAGTTTCTGGAACTGCTGCTGGAAACACCCGGCATGGCAGTACAGGAACGATTCGAACCAGCCACAAGTCTGAACGTATTGTCGGATATCAAGAACGATATTCTGAACCTTGAGTTTGGTGGCGCCCCTTACAATGTAGCCTCCGATGAAACCAGTTCGCCGGGACAAAGGGCCAGGCCTGGCGATGACTCCAGCGTCCAACTGCATTGCTGCCACAGTCGAATGCGCGAAATCGAGGTGTTATACGACCAGATCCTCGGGATGATAGATAACAACAATGCAACCAACAAGAACGCAATCAGGCCAGTCGACATTATTGTCATGGCACCTGACATCGCCCGCTATGCGCCTTTTATCCAGGCCGTATTCCAGGGCAAATTGTACTTCAGCATCACCGACAGACCTGTGAATCAGGAGTCTGCGGTACTGGTCGCCTTTGAGAAGATGCTGAATCTACCGGACTCCCGCCTTAGCAGTACAGAAGTCATGGATTTGTTGGAAGTCCCGGCTATTCGGCAGAGGTTTAATCTCGATGAGGCCGACCTGGCAACTCTGATCTACTGGGTGCGGGAAACCGGCATTCGCTGGGAAGCCGACGGACAGTCCAAACACGATAAATGGAACGTCCCGGCGTCTGACCACAACACCTGGCAGTTCGGTCTGAAGCGTTTGCTGATGGGTTTTGCCATGCAACCTGACAAATCAGGGTTGTTTTACCAATCCATATCTCCTTTCGATGTAAACCCGGGTGACAGCCAATTGATTGGCACCTTTTGCCACTTTGTTGACCAGCTCACAAGTTATCGTCAGAGGCTGTCACAGGCGCAAACAGCAAGGAGCTGGTACGCGACCCTCAATGACATGATCGATGATTTCTTCGTCGCCAAAGATGATGATGAGTTCGCCTTGAATAGTGTTCGCGATGCATTGACGAACCTGACAGACCAGACAGATTCTTGCCACTTTGACGATGAAGTCTCTCACCCGTTGCTACGCCACTGGCTGACTGAACAATTGTCGAATCAGCGCCATGCCCGCGGGTTTATTTCCGGCGGCGTCACATTCGCCACCCTGGTACCCATGCGCAGTATTCCCTTTCAAGTCGTTTGCCTGATTGGCATGAATGACCGGGAATTCCCCAGGGAAGACAGACCACCAGGATTTGACCTGATGGCCTCAGACTATCGAAAGGGTGACCGGTCAAAACGAAACGATGACCGATACCTGTTCCTGGAAGCGCTCTTGTCTGCGGGTGAACACTTTTACATCAGCTATGAAGGTCGCAGCCTGAAAGACAACAAAATCAAACCACCATCGGTACTCGTCTCGGAGTTCAACGATTACCTGTTGAGGGTATATGGCGAGACATTCGTCGTCGAGCATCCGCTGCAGCCTTTTAACGAAAAATACTTCGATAACAATTATCCAAAGTTAAAGAGCTACTCCAATGCCTGGTACCAGGCGCTGACTACCAGGCCCCGGGATGTGCATTTTCAAAATACCGAACTGGGTGGCGACGGTGGAGACTTTGAACTAACGAATCTGCGCCAGCTTACCCAGTTCTTCCGCAACCCTGCTGAATACTACTTCCGTTGTCTGGGCGTTTACTTTGGCCAGGTTGATTTCGAACTCGCAGACACCGAGTCTTTTCAGCTGGACAGCCTGGAGCGTTACAACCTGGCTGAATCCGCTCTGGAGGCAATGGTGAACCAACAACCCCTGGATGCCTGGGAAGCACAGGTACTGGCCGGTGGCCATGTTATGGAAGGTGTGGTGGGTCAGCAGCATCTGCAAAAAGAAATGACAAAGGCCGCCTCGGTGTACGAAAAACTGACCGAAGGCCTGATCGTCACGCCAGAGAGCGTGAGTGGAACCCTGGTAACCGATGGCCTTAACCTCGAAGGTGAGGTGCGCTGTTTCAGTGGTCAACAAATCAACTACCGTACCGGCACACTACGCAAGCGCCAGTTACTACACGTCTGGCTGCAGCACCTGTTTTTAAATGCCACCGGTTACGAGGGCGAATCCTATCTAATTTCAACTAAAAAGGACAAGGCAATCCGGTCCTATCTGAAACCTATCAACCAAAACGAAGCCATACAAATGATCACCAGCCTTGTTGATCTTTATCAGCAGGGAATCAAAACACCTTTACCATTTTTGCCGGAAACCAGTTTTTCGTTCCTGACGGCGTTGGACAAGAACAATCAGGATCTCCCTTCTGCCAGGGAGAAAGCATTACAAGATTACACTAGCGAGCAGCCAGGGATGGAGGGACAGAACTATAACTACAATCGATTATTCAGTTTCCCCGCTGACTTTAGCGAGCAGTTCGCGACTGTAGCCCATACCATTTATGACCCTCTTCTAAACCACTGGGAGGAGGACAAGTGAGACCACTGGTTAGCGAAACTTTCCCCCTCCACGGTCGACGCCTGATAGAGGCCAGTGCCGGTACGGGAAAAACCTATACCATTACCAATCTGTATTTGCGTCTGCTGCTCGGTAGAGAGGATCCCAGCGGAGAACAAACTCCTCCTGAACGACCGCTCAATACCGCAGAGATACTGGTACTCACGTTTACGATTGCAGCGACCGATGAACTCCGACAGAGAATAAGGGATCGGGTTGCCATTGCCCGGAATATTTTTTCCGGTGCAGATTCGAAGGATGATTTCGTCCGGCAACTCTTCGATACCAGCGGCGATATCACCAGAGAAAGAAAACTCTTGAGCGCTGCCTTACAAACCATGGACGAGGCCTCAATCCATACCATCCACGGTTTTTGTGCCCGGGTACTGACAGAGCAGTCTTTTGAAACCGGTACACTGTTCAATCAGACCCTGGATGCAGACCGTGACCTGTTGTTACAACAGGCAACGGAAGATTGCTATCGCGCCCATATCCTGCCGCTAAAAAGTTTGGAGCGTGAGATAGCACAGACACTATGGCCCAATCCGGATGTGCTGCTGCAGAAAATCAAACCCTTTTTGTTTCGCCACAACCTGAAGATGCAACCGGTAGAAAGAGATGTTGACGAAGAACGCCAGGTCCTGGATGACGATATCAATACCTGCAAAAAATTCTGGCTGGATGAGAATATCAGCGAGCTTATTCGCAACAGCAGGTTCCACGGAGGCCGTAAGACCGTATTGCACCTGAACAGAATCGAAGATCACTGCCGCAGCGGATCCCTCGACATCAAAATCTGGGAGCCCTGGACGAAAGCATTGCTCAAGTCAGCAACCACATCGAAGACAGTCAAACCTGCGCACCACATTTTCGACCTGATCGAATCAATATGGCAACGGCAACACATTCACAGCCAGATCGAAGTCAATCTGTGGCACCAGGTGATGGCGCATATTCGAGAAAACTTAAAACGTTATAAAGACCAGTTCGGTCAGTTAACCCTGGACGACCTGCTCACCCGTGTTCATGACGCGCTTTACGCCCATCAGGCAGAAAATCGTGACGAGACTTCCGGAGGTGCTCCTGCACATAACCTCGCCAGGCGACTGCGCAACCGCTACCCCGTCGCGATGATCGATGAATTCCAGGATACTGACGACATCCAGTACGAAATCTTCGGCAGGATCTATCCCGATCAACAGGATCACAACCTGTTCTTTATCGGTGACCCTAAACAGGCTATCTACCAGTTCCGTGGCGCCGATATTTATACTTACATCAATGCCAAGCGACATATTGGTGATGATGTCTTCTCACTCAGCACCAACTGGCGCTCAACGGAACCGTTAGTGGCGGCGGTCAACCATCTATTTCATAAGCAGGACATATTCGGCGATGACCAGGACATTCCTTTTGAACCTGCGCTACCCAATCCGATTGCCCGCGCAACCCCGGAGAAATTTGTAGTCAACGGCACCGCACGGGCACCGATAACGATTGGCACCATTGACGGAGCACTTCGCGTCGACCAGGTTCGTCGCCTGGCGATGAACCACGCCGCTGAAGAAACCGCCTGCCTGCTCAACGACGCGGCAGAAGGCAGGGCACAAATCGCAGGCAACAACGTTACCGCCGGGCAAATTGCCTTTCTGGTCAGGGGCTGGCAGGATGCACGCGCTGCACGGCAAGCCCTGAGCAGCAGGAATATCCGCAGCGTCTATGTCACTCTCGAAAGCGTCCTGCTGTCGGATACGGCGGATGATCTGAAACTCATCCTGCAGGCGGTACTCGAACCTTCAAATGAACGAACGCTGAAAGCCGCGTTGGCCACAAACCTGATGCAAGCATCAGTATCCGAAATCGACGCATTGAGTCACGATGTGCTGGCCCAGCAAAGCGTCATCCATGAATTCCATGAATATCATCAACTCTGGGAAACCATGGCCGTTGCGCCGATGATTGAACGCCTTATCATCAAACGACAAATCGCCGAAAAATGGTTTCACCAGCAGGACGGCGAGCGTCAAATCACCAACCTTCGGCATCTGGCCGAAATATTACAACAACGTTCAACTGTCGCACCGGGCATGTTCCGCCTGATCAAATGGTTCAGCCGCGAAAAACAGGCCGCAGAAACCGTCGCAGTGGAAGAACGTCAGTTACGTCTGGAAAGTGACAGGAATCTTGTACAGATTGTCACCATGCACGCATCCAAAGGACTGGAATACGATATTGTCATGATTCCAATGGCCGGATTCGTGGCAATGAAGCCCGGCAAGGCAAACCCCGTTTTGCTACACCAGGCAGTGTCTGGGGAACAAGGTTATCAATCATTCGAAACGATTTTGGACCTGTCCCGGGACCCGCTTTTGCGCGTGGCAGCGTATGAAGAGAACCTTGCAGAAGATATGCGACTGCTCTACGTAGCAGTTACCCGGGCCAGGTACCATTGCTATCTGGGGCTGCCTTTGGCAAGAAATACGGCAAAAACGGCGCTAGGCAAGGCGCTCGCAATACCTGATAAAAAGGAGCAGGACGAAATGGTTGATCACCTGGCATCTCTGCCCAGGGAACTGTTTCAAGTAACGAGTATCGAAACAGTCAGTCACACGTTGCAGACCGATCATCACTCCATCTCCCATCTGGTAGCACCACCCACAGTACCGCGCATTACTGATCACTGGCGGGTGCACAGCTACACTGGCTTAAGTCGCTTGATCCAGAATACTGAACAGGAACAAACCCTGCCAATCACTGAACCCGGGTTTTCTGACGACGATGCGGGTGCTTTGGATACATTACCTTTTAGAACAGCTGATGCAAGAACTGTTGCCATTTCGAGATTCACATTCCCCCGTGGTCCCAGAATCGGCGTCGCGCTGCACGATATGCTTGAAAGTCTGGATTTCAACGCCCAGCAGCAGGAAACAGAAATTGCCGCGCAACGATTATTGGATCGGGTCCCCATAGTGGACAAAGAGAAATGGCTGACCACCACCGGTCACTGGATCAAGGATATCCTCGGTACAGCCATGAACCAGAATCACCCTTTCGCACTGCAGCAGATACCTCGGAATAAAAGGCTGAATGAACTGGAGTTCCACTTTCCCGCCACAGTAACGAACCGGTTTATTGAAACCTTGCAAACGGCCGGATACCTGGATTCAGCGGCGACACTCTCAATCAACAATCTAAACGGCATGATGACCGGGTTTATCGATCTTGTTGTAGAACATGAAAACAGATACTACCTGATCGATTACAAATCCAACGACCTGGGACCGGCGCAGGATGACTATTCAACCGCCTGTCTCTCAGACGCAATCCGGCATCATCAATACGATTTGCAGTATCTAATCTATTGTGTCGCCCTCAACCGTTATCTGGGCCAACGCCTGGCAGACTATCAATATGATCGCGACTTCGGCGGTGTGTGCTACCTGTTTCTGCGAGGTATGACAGGGCGTGCCGGTGATGGCATTTTCTTCGATAAACCGGACCAGCATCTGCTCGAACAGCTCGATCAACTCATGAGCACGCAATCGTGAGCAGTCAGACCGCAATTGACTGGAGAAAGCAATCCGGCGAGCTTGCTGACATTGACATTTACTTCGCAGAATTTATGGCGGATATCGCAAACACAACCGACCATCAATTAATCAATGCCTTCGCAGAACTTAGTCACGCCCAACTGAACCAGCATGCCTGTCTGGACATTTCCGGCAGGATTGAACTGGTGCAGAAACTGAAAGACCTGGATTGCGTCACCGAGGTAGATCCACAAGACAACAATGTTGCGCATACGCCTCTCGTGCTCACCTGCCAGCATCAGCAGTACAAACTCTATCTCCAGCGTTACCATCAATATGAATCCAACATCGCCAGACATTTAATTACTCGAAACAAAACCGTCGATAGTGGCACTGGCTATGTCGATATTCTGGATTTGCTGTTTCCTGATTCTTCCGATACCGAGGTGGATTTTCAAAAAGTTGCGGCATTCCAGTGTGTCACGAGACAGCTCACGATCATTACCGGTGGACCCGGGACCGGAAAGAGCAGCACCGTCGTGAAAATCCTGGCGGCGATGATAGATCAGCAACCTGATCTTAAGGTGAAACTCGCAGCACCTACAGGCAAAGCCGCTGCAAGGCTGGGTGAGTCCATAAAGAGTGCACTTTCATCGTTACCTGGCGAGTTGGGTGACAAGGTGCGGTCAGATGTCAGTACAATTCATCGCCTGCTCGGCATGCGTGGTGACGGTCACTCATTCCGCCACGACCAGCAAAATCCAATCTCAGTGGATCTGTTGGTCCTGGACGAAGTTTCCATGATCGACCTCGCCATGTTCGACAGGACCCTGGATGCGCTTCCCGCCACAACAAGGCTGATCTTGCTGGGAGACCCGGGTCAGTTACCCTCGGTTGATAACGGCGCCGTTCTTGATGACCTGTGCAAGCTGGGAGTCAACTACGATGAATCATTCGCTGAAATGGTTGAAACAAACTTATCAGTCAGACTGCCAACCAATCTACCTGAGGGGCAGGAAAGTAACCATAAACTCTGCAATGCAATCTGCCGGTTAACCAAAAGCTATCGTTTCGACGACGATACTGGCATTGGGGCTCTGGCGCAGGCAATCAGGGACGACCACACACCTCAATTCACCGACAATGAACAGGTAAGATTCATTGTTGATTATTCCCCGAATAGCCTCGTTGAGGACATGCTGGCGCAGTACCAGACGTACCTGACCCTGGTGCAGTCTGAAGCACCAGCCAGGCAACTGATCGAAGCATTCGAACAGGTTCGAATCTTGTCCCCAGGGCGTGATGGCGAATATGGGGTTATCGCACTCAACACCAGTATCGAAGCGCATATTCACCCCAACCGGGGTATGAACCCCTACTATCACGGCAAACCCATCATCATCACCCGGAACGATTACAATCTTCGCCTGTTTAATGGCGACATTGGGATATGTGTCAACAACCGGAAAGGAGAAATTGAAGTTGCCTTCAAGGGCGAGGATGGCGAAATTGACTACTACCTGGCGTCACGACTGCCACCTTTTGAAACCTGTTTCGTGATGACCGTGCACAAGGCACAGGGATCAGAATTCAGTCGTGTGAGTCTGGTACTACCCAATGACCTGAATGAAATCGAGGAGTTGGCCAACAGGAATCTAATTTACACGGCGATTACAAGAACGAGCCAGTTTCTTTCAATCTACTCGAGTACAGAAAATCTACATCGCTGTCTGCGAGCCCGGTCGGCGCGATTCGGAGGCATGACGGAACGTTTTCTTCAACCTTCCATCATTGAAGCCTCCTCCATTGAAGCTTCCAGCAGTGAAGGCAGTTACAAAGTTAACGAGCAACTGGGTCTGTTTGATGAGTGAATCGCAATTGCCCGAATTCATCGCCGTCTTGATAGTAAAGCACCAGATCCCCAAAACTGAATCCGAATTGTTTTGATTTCTGTAACAGCGACAGAAAGCGCATTTCAATTTCCATTGCTGGCCCCGGACACAGCATTCTCGTTCCAGCTGGCATCCCTGTGGAAAAGTTGTAGGGTTCGGTGTTCTCTATGGTAGCAAAGTAACGATTACATCCTGATGAGCCGCTTATTCTTCCTTCAGCAAAAACCGCGGTGATCTCAACACCATCCGGCACCGGATCATCGGTTGCAAATTCCATCAGTCTCCAATCGACGCGCTCCAAATCTGTAAGGGACAAGTTCCCGCGTTCAACGTCAGCTGTCCGCACAAGTGAGCTATTTTCGAATCTGAATCTGAGCTGACGATGGGTTGTGCCGCAACACAAGGGTTCATTTTTCCCGGTAGCGACGATTTCGACGATAAGATCAGCAGCGTCAATTTTCAGCGACCTTACCTGAATACGATCACCCAGTAGAACAGTGTCAATATTCTCCAATTGCCCACCCCTGCCGCCAACCAACGCCAGGTAGGTTGCAGTGCCACTGCCACCGGAATTCTCCACCAGAAAGACAACGGTTTCATTGATGCCATCATCATTCAAATCACCGTTGATCTGTAGTCTGGTAACGAGCGCAACCCTGGGTCTTGAACCGCCACCTTCAACAAATGAAGGACCTTCATACACGCCATTCTCTAACAGCACTAAATCTTCGTATACCCCGCCGTATTTCATGTTTTTCAGATTCCCAGGGGAAACAGTTTGACTGCCACAGGCGGACAGCTCCACCAACAGAACCGCCAGAACCAGGATGGTGGCTGGGTGAAAGTCCAATTTTCGCGTATCATTCGCAGGGTTCATAAGGTACGGGCCTGTCACGCTTCGAAGTCAGATAGCCCAGTGTAACGCATGCGAATATCCCATCTTCCATTTATCAAAATTTGCTGTATCACCAGTATGGATGAAGCGAACCGTGCAATTTCTGCGGGTGCATCCGCACTTGGGCTTGTTTCCTCAATGCCCAGTGGCCCCGGGGTTATCGATGATTTGTTGATCGCCAGGATTGTTGCATCAGTTCCTCCACCGGTGGCTACTTTTCTGTTAACCGCACACCGGGATGCGGCTTCAATAATAAACCAGCACCGCCTCTGCCAGACTTCGACCATTCAACTGGTTGATAGTGTCGAGTTATCTGAGCTTCAGAAACTACGTTCAAATCTAACGGGCATCAAAATTGTTCAGGTCATACACGTTACTGATGACAGCTGCGTGGAAAAGGCGTTGGCAGTATCGAGCCTGGTTGATGCAATACTCCTGGATTCCGGAAACCAGAATCTTTTAGTCAAGGAACTTGGGGGAACCGGGAGAACCCACGACTGGGATTTAAGTCGACGTATTCGAGATGAAGTCAACAGTCCCGTATTTCTGGCGGGCGGCCTGAACGAATCCAATATTGCAACTGCTATTCGCGCGGTACAACCCTTCGGCCTGGACTTGTGTAGTAGTGTTCGCACCGGAGATAGGCTTGATGATCAAAAATTAGCGACATTCTTCGAGGCAGTAAAGCAAGCAGAGTAAGTCTTGGGTTGCACCCGCTGATCGCTGGCTTATACTCTCAGTCACAGCCAACAATCCGGGGAACAAACACATGTGTGATGAAGATACCGTCGAAGACGACAAAAAGTATCTGCGCAAACCAGGCAACCTGTCTCGCAGAGAATTCAACATGCTAACCACAGGTGCGGCACTCGCACTGCTGTTGCCTCGCTCCGCCAATGCAATGGATGTGATTGAGTCTGATGTCACTGTGAAAACACCCGATGGTATGGCCGATTGCCTGTTTGTACATCCCGCCAAAGGCAAGCATCCAGGCGTGATCATCTGGCCGGATGTTTTGGGTTTGCGCCCGGCGTTTCGGTTGATGGGCAAACGTCTCGCAGAATCAGGGTATTCCGTATTGGTGGTTAATCCCTATTACCGCAGTGCGAAATCCCCCGTCATATCCGAAGGTGCGAGTTTCGGAGATGAAGCCACCCGCAACATCGTTCTGCCTATGGCTCGACAACTCTCTGCAACAACACATATGACCGATGCCAGGGCTTTCGTCAGCTTTCTCGATCAGCAAAAACCCGTGGATACCAATCGCAAAATAGGCACAACAGGCTACTGCATGGGCGGACCCATCACCATGCGAACCGCCGCCGCGGTGCCTGACCGGATTGGGGCCGGGGCCTCTTTTCACGGCGGCAGGCTGGTCACTGACAACGAGGACAGCCCGCACCTGCAGGTGCCTACCATGAAAGCACAATTTCTGTTCGCGATCGCCGCAAACGATGATGAACGGGATCCCGAGTCAAAAAATGTACTTCGGAAAGCCTACGCCAGTGCCGGACTGGCCGCAGAAATAGAAGTTTATGATGGCGCGATGCATGGCTGGTGCCCGCCGGATTCGCGTGTTTACAATAAGAAACAGGCCGAGCGCGCCTGGGCAAGGCTGTTGGTTTTATTTGAGACTGCGTTGGCTTGACCTGACGCACAACTGACATTTCAGGACATCATGTCCGGAGCCTATCGTTCATAACACAAAAGGAAGCCACTTTTGAGAAACAGCGGCCCACTGGCAGAGCATCGTCTGCTGCTGAGAGCACTCATACTGACGAGCCTGATATTGTTTGGGTTCTTTCTGCTGGGAGAGCGCGGATACTTAACCCTGACCCTGGAGAGTGACAGGAGCCAGATCTCCTACATCATCCTGAGTATGTATGCGCTACTGAGCATTCACTGGCTTTACCTGGTATTTGACTTGTCTCATGCACAAAAGCTCATCGACAGGGCCCAGCCACTACTGGAAGAAGCAAACACCGACAGCCTCACCCTGGAAGATAACCAGGTATGTATAGATAAGAAGGCCCTGGCGGATGGACTCTTCTCGGAGTATTTACGGGATCTGTTGAAAAAGTCAAACAATGCGCAAAACGGGCATTTCGAGCATAGTATTTTGCTCGAGGCATTGGGTGAGAGGCTTATGGCCAAGCACTCGTTTGGTCACTATGCCAGTGATGTACTGTTAAAACTTGGATTGTTAGGGACGATTATCGGATTCATTATGATGTTGACTCCGGTTGGGGAACTCACGGATTTTGATCCCAATGTACTGCAGCAACTGTTGGGGCAGATGAGTGGTGGCATGGCCGTTGCTCTTTTCACTACTCTTGCGGGTCTGGTTACCAGCACATTGCTGGGTTTGCAATACCAGTTGCTGGATGTGGCATCCGTCAGGTTTGTTGATCGTGTTGCTACCTGTGTTGAGGTTCTCGTGGTACCTCTTCTGACTCAAGAGACTGAGGCGCCGTGATACCACGGAGCAGGTACTATCGTCCCGCCGTAGGTAATGATGCGTTTACAGATCTGTTGTTCAACGCCCTGCTTGGTTTTGCATTTATGTTCTTTATCGCTTTCATGCTGATCGCGAAACCTGAACAGTCCGGCAAGATTGACGTTAAGGCAGAATTTATTATCACCGTTTCATGGCCTGACCATCATCCTGACGATATCGATGTGCTGGTAGAGGATCCAAACGGGCAGGTATTGTGGTTTGACAACAAAGACACCGGGGTCATGCACCTAGACAGGGACGACCGGGGCAGCTTCCAGGACCAGGTTGTTATCGATGGGAAAAAGATCTCGAACCCGATCAACCAGGAGACCGTCACCTTGCGGGCCTGGATACCCGGTGAATACGTCATCAATATTCTTCACTACAAAGCCAATTACAAGGTCCCGGTGAAGGTGACGGTGAAAGTGGAAAAACTCAACCCGGAAGTCTCGTTAGTTTACTATGGATCCCATGAGTTAAACGGGGTTGGTATGGAACTGACAGCAACCCGGTTTGTGCTCGATGTCAATGGTGCTGCTATCGATGTGAGCAGCCTCCAAAAATCCCTGCTGACCAAAGTGGGAGGCAAAAAAGGTTGATTTCGTCCCCTCTGCTCGCCCTGGCTTATGCCATTGTTGCGGCGCTCATTCTCAATATCTGGGTTGCGACAAAATGGAGCACTAGCTTCAAGGTTTCCCTGGTCTTTTTAGTCTCGATACTTTATGTCGGCACCTACTTTGGCCTGAGGGAGATTCAGGGCTGGCCAACACAGGACCCCATGCCCGATTCCTTTCGTCTTTTGTGGGCGAAAATTGATGAGCCCGATAAGGCCACAAAATCAGATGGCCAGATTTATCTGTGGGTGCAACAGCTTGATCTTATCGGCCAAGTCGATGGCGAGCCCAGGGCTTACAAGTTATCTTACCGGGTGGATCTTGCAGAAAATGTGGCTGATGCACTGGCGAAAATTGAAGGCGGGAACAAGCTTAACGGCAAGATGACACGGGGCCTGCTCAAGCCAGAGTCTGAGGTGGAACCCGGCCCGGAATCACTGGCACTGGACGAAGGTGAATCCGGTATCGACGGCTTTAGTGATGACCGGATTCTCCTTGAGTTTACTGAACTGCCTCGTACGCCGCTGCCGCCCAAGGGGGTTTAAGGCTGGCAGGTATCCTAAAAAAGCCTAGCATCGCCGCGATAACTAGTCGGTCTCCCCGCTTGCTGCCTCACTCGCCGCCTTCTTATCCTCGTTGGCGCGGTGTACGACATAGGCTTCAATTCTTGCCACATCGCCCTCATCAACCAGGTCTGCAAAACTCGCCATCCCATTAGCCGCCAGAACGCCATCCATGACGATTTCCTTAAATATCTGGTGCTTTTCAGCGCTCATCAGGCGCAGGTCCGGGATAATCCCGCTGGATTTCGCTGCGAGTCCATGGCAGACAGCACAGGTCTCATGATAGAGGCGTTCACCACGATCTATATCCTCCGCGGACGCCTGAATATCGGGCTGGTCTGGAATACTTCTGTCTACCGCCGTCGGTTGGGGGAGTGTCAGATTGCCGTTTAACTTGAACACAAGCAGCTTGCCAAAGTTTCCATACTCAATGGAAGCCAGATTAGGCACGTCGCCTGAAAACAGGTCTCCGCCACCCGTCCCTGTCAGGATCGCCACATACTGCACGCCGTCAATCTGATAACTGACTGGTGGTGCTAAAAATGATGTGTATGCATCGAACGTCCACAGCAGTTCCCCTGTGTCAGAATTATAGGCATTAAATTCGCCCAGTGAATTTCCCTGGAATAAAACGTTCCCCTTTGTTGCCAGTACACCCCCGTTCCAGTAATGGAGCTGCTCGACGGCCCACTTTTCCTCGCCTGTCAGCGGATCAAAGGCTTTTAAAATGCCGCGGGCTTTTGGCGGATCACCAGCGTCAGCCATGACCTGGTTTATCCGTCCCAACTCTATTCCAAGATTCCAGCCACCCACAACCCGCTTGTAAGTGCCGGTTCTCTTCCATTCCTCACTCATCGAATAGGCCAGCGGACTTTCCATCGCCGGGATATACATGATGCCTTTGCTTTCATCAAAGGACATGGCTTGCCAGTTATGTCCGCCCAGGGGACCGGGCAGTATCCACTGGCTCTCTTCCAGATAGTCCAGCGCCGGGTCTTCTACAGGCCTTCCCGTCTCCATATCCACATGTGTTGCCCAGTTGACGGCGACATACTTATGCGCACGTAACAGTTCGCCATCGGAACGATCCAGTACATAGAAAAAACCATTCTTGGGTGCCTGCAGCAGCACCTTTCGGTCGACGCCATCGACCTTCAGGTCTGCCAGCACCATATCCTGAACCGCAGTGAAGTCCCAGTTATCTCCCGGCGTCGTCTGGTAATACCAGTTCATTTTTCCGGTATCGGCATCCAATGCGACGATGGAAGAAAGAAATAGATTGTCGCCACCCCCGGGGGATCTTATAACCCGGGTCCATGGCGAGCCATTGCCGACGCCTAAATAGACCTGGTTGAAATCAGGGTCATAAACAATAGAGTTCCATACCGTGCCGCCACCGCCGATTTTCCACCATTCACCGCCTTTCCAGGTTTTTGCCGCCATTTCCATTTCACTATGCTCGAACGGCAGGGAGGGATCTCCCGGTACCGTATAGAAACGCCAGACCTGTTCCCCCGACTCGGCGTCATACGCCGTGACGTATCCCCGCACACCGTACTCGGCACCACCGTTACCGATAAATACTTTGCCATTGGCGACCCTCGGCGCGCCGGTGATCGTGTAGTCACGCTCCCTGTCGATCAGCGTGTCCACTTCCCAAATCTGTTTACCGGTCGCAGCATCCAGTGAAATCAGGCGACCATCGAGGCTGGCAACATAAACCCGGCCCTTGTAAACCGCGACACCACGATTGACCACATCGCAACAGGCCTTTCTTGCCCAGGCACCCGGCACCTTCGGGTCGAAGTACCAGATTTCCTCACCCGTCACCGCATCCAGGGCATATACCCGGCTCCATGCGGTGGAGACAAACATCATATTGTCAACAATAATGGGGGTCGCCTCCAGGGCGCGATTGCTGCGCATATCCGAATACCATGCCAGGCCCAATTGCGAGATCGACTCGGTGTTTATCTGATCAAGTGGTGAAAATCGCTGCTCTTCATAGGTTCTGCCATGAGCCAGCCAGTTGCCCGGTTCGCTCTCGGCGTTGTTGATTCTATCGTCATCAATCTGACCAATGGTGGACGTTACCTCGACCGGTGTATCGGTAACATCTACATCATCCACCTCGTTGGTATCTTCTCCCCTATTCATGAAGAAAAGAAAACCGACGACAATGATAATTGCAGCCACAACTAAGTTTCTCATCATGTTATTTCCCATAACGATCTCTCCGATCTTATTGTTATTACCGTTTTTGTTTTAGCATCGATTGGCATCATCCACCAAAGTGTCGGTGAAGTCACGAGCTTGCAATCCCCGGACTGAAAATTCGTGCCTGGCAACGATGCCAACATTCCCACTATCTTCGGCCCGGTGGATACATCATCCATGCGGGTTTGCTCTCACTCACCTTCGCCCAGGTCGCGCCGCTCTCCTGCGTCAGGAAGAGATTCAGCACCTCTTCTGCGACATGCAGCGGACTCATGAAAACAGCCTCATCGGTGCGCTGCTGGTTGGGAATAATGCCGGTATCTATGCCGCCCGGGCAGAGCGCGTTGATTCTCAGCCCACGTTCTGCAGCTTCTTTCTTCAGGCTTCTGACAAGCCCGGTGACTGCATGTTTTGTCATGGAATAGAGTGGATCGACATCATAGGGAACAATACCAGCCAGCGAGCCCGTCACGACTATGCTACCGCCTTGCTTCATCATCGGTAACAGGTAATGCAGGCCAAATACGACACCGTCAATATTGACACCTGTCAACAGTCGGTAGCGCGCCAGGGTCATCGCCGAGAATTGATACTCCTGTAAATCTGCTTCAGGTGGGGCACTCTGAATTCCCGCGTTCAGATGCAGATGGTCAATTCCATCAAACCGACGCCCCAGGGTCTCTGCGATTGTTTCCCAGGATGTACTCTGGCTGACATCACACTGATAAAAGGTTGCATCATGCTTTTCTGCAACCGCTTCACCTTTGTTAACGTCGATATCCAAACCAACCACATCAGCACCCTGGGCGGTAGCAGCCTCGATAACCCCGGCGCCGATTCCAGACCCTGATCCGGTGACAACAACATTCTTATCCTGCAATTTCATGAAATCCTCCGCTGCCAGGCATGAATACATGCATAGCCTGAATAGAGCCTGGCATGAATTAAAGCCTGGTATGAACTAAAGCCTGGCATGAATTATAGATGCACCATACCAGCGTACCGCAAAGCGCATCAAATCCAGGTCAATAGTTGATAGAATGACGGCATTACCAATGGAACCTCTGATTGAGTGGATTAATCAGAGGTTCCCCAATCTAACAGGAATGATGATGGATCTAGATGACAAAATTACTGTGGTCACCGGTGCGGGTTCTGGTATTGGCCGGGCCCTGGCAATCCGGTTCGCAGAAAGAGGTGTACGGGCTGTGGTGTGTACCGACCTGAATGCAGAAAATGCAGCGGAAACAGCAGCAATGATCGGGTCGGTGGCGACATCCAGCGGGCTCGACGTGGGCGATGAACAAGCAATTGAACAACTGGTCCAACAGACAGAAGAAACCATCGGTGGCATCGACATATTTGTTTCGAATGCCGGTTACGGCCAGGCCGGTGGGTTGAATCTCCCCACTGAAGACTGGCAGCGAATGATGAGTGTGCACACCTGGTCACACCTTGCCGCTGCCAGGGCCGTGATCCCGGGTATGATCAAACGCGGCGGAGGTTATCTGCTGAGTACTGCATCAGCCGCAGGACTATTGACCCAGATTGATTCCGGACCTTATGCGGTATCCAAACATGCGGCTGTCGCACTAGCTGAATGGATCGCCATCAATTATGGCGACCAGGGAATCGGCGTCTCGGTTCTCTGTCCGCAAGCGGTTCGGACTAACATTGGCGCTAACGCCATAAGAACCGATACCAACAAACCCGGGCGAAAATCCAACTCCGGTCAAGCCAGTGGTGACGGTATTCTCGAAGCTGATTTTGTCGCAGATGCCTGCATCGACGCAATGAGCCAGGAACGTTTTCTGGTGTTGCCACACCCTGAAGTTGCCACCTACTTTAAACGCAAAGCCAGTGACTATGACCGCTGGCTGGGTGGGATGCGAAGGTTCCGGGACAGGTTAAAAGGCAATTAAGGCTGGGCGTGTTTTGCTGCGACTACTTGAGAACTACTTTTTAGAACCGCCAGACATACGGAAGATCAGGTGAAGGAACGGAATTCATTCACAGCCATAGGTGTTCTCGCCGCTGCAATCATGTTACCTGCGACGGCCCAGGACACGGGCATCGCAACACCGTCTATTCTTGCAGCGGCGTACACTGGCAAGGTCTATTCCCCTATGCCGAGCGCAGCTTTCCAGAGACCCCGCTGTGGGGCGATTCTCATCTACATACTTCATTATCGATGGATGCGGGATTGTTCGGTAATCGTTTGTCACCGACAGAAGCCTATCGGTTTGCGCGTGGTGAACAGGTCGTTAGCTCTTCTGGCCAGGCGGTCAGGTTGTCTCGTCCCCTCGACTGGCTGGTTATCGCTGATCATTCCGATGGCATGGGCTTGGTAGGGGATATCGCTAGTGGCAAACCCCAGCTTTTAGCCTATGAACAGGCACGACGCTGGAACAAGGGAATGGCTGAAGGCGGCGATGCCGCCGTTGCGGCAGCCCTGGACCTGATCGGCACCTTCTCCCAGGGAAAAATGGATCCGGAAATGTTCGCGCTTTATTCACCGGGTGCGAAGATCTACAAGAATCTCTGGGAAAAGGTAATCGATGACGCTGAAGCTTTTAATAATCCAGGACATTTTACCGCCCTGATTGGTTTTGAGTGGACCTCCCTGATCAGGGGCGCCAATATGCATCGAGTTGTCATCATGCGAGATGGCCCGACCCGGGCACGCCAGGTGGTCCCCTATACGACCCAGGCCCCTGTTGGCTCGCCGGACCCGCGGGACCTGTGGAAATACATGAACAACTACGAGCAGTCAACACAGGGTGAAATCCTCGCCATTGCTCACAATGGCAATCTTTCCAACGGCATTATGTTCCCGCTCAAGGCGCAGTGGAATGGCAGGAAGCTGGACAAGACTTATGTCAAACAGCGAATCAAGTGGGAGCCACTGTACGAAATTACCCAGATAAAAGGTGATGGTGAAACACATCCATTCCTTTCTCCGGACGATGAGTTCGCTGATTATGAAAACTGGGCTATCGGCAACCTGGATGTTTCTGAGGCGAAAACCGATGACATGCTTGCTGGTGAGTACGCCCGCGAAGCGCTAAAACAAGGCTTGCTCATCGAAAAACGCCTGGGTACCAACCCATACAAATTTGGGGTCCTGGGTGCCACCGACAGTCATACTTCCCTTACCACCGCTGAAGAGGATAATTTTTTTGGTAAGCACACCGGATATGAACCCAAGGCTAACAGGATGAGCCACCCGTTTATGGAAAATGAAAACGGCGTCATCATGGGATGGCAAATGGTTGCATCAGGGCTCGGCGCCGTGTGGGCAACAGAAAACACCAGAGCGGCAATCTTCGATGCGATGCAGCGTAAGGAAGTCTACGGCACCACCGGTCCGCGCATGACCGTCAGATTATTTGGTGGTTGGGACTTTTCGGCGCAGGACCTGAATTCCCGCATGCCGGTACGACTTGGGTATGAAAAAGGCGTGCCTATGGGGGGTGACATGCTCGCCATGCCGACAGGAGCAGGTGCACCGGGTTTTATGGTTTACGCATTGCGTGATCCGATGGGAGCCAACCTGGACCGAATTCAAATCGTCAAAGGCTGGCTGGACGCGAAAGGTAATACAAAAGAGAAAGTCTATGATGTCAGCTGGTCAGGTGATTGAATGCCCGTCGATGGCAAACTACCTCCCGTTGGTAACACGGTGGACGTGGCAAATGCGAACTGGACCAATACAATCGGCGCTGCGGAGCTTGGTGTGGTTTGGACAGACCCTGATTTCAACCCCGGGCAAAAGTCATTCTACTACGCAAGAGTGCTCGAAATTCCAACACCACGATGGTCTACTTATGATGCGTTCAGGTTCGGTGTTGATATACCAAAAGGTGCCCCGACTTCCACCCAGGAAAGAGCATACACTTCTGCGATCTGGTATACGCCAGAGTAGTAGAGCGGCAATGGGAAGACGAATAGCCTTAATTACAACTCTGGTAAAATTACCGATTGGCGAATGCCGTCAGTTACTGCAACTGATACAGCGCCTTAACATTACCCGACGTGATCTTCTCCCGATCAACATCTGATACTCCCTCGAAGATTTCATCGAGAACTTCCATGGAACAGGGCCAGGTCGAATCGACATGAGGGTAATCAGACCCCCACATCAGATTGTCGACGCCGATAATTTCCCGGGTCAGGATGGCTGGTCTGTCATCTTCAATCGTGGCATAGAACTGGCGGCGCCAGACATCATGGGGGCGTTCACCAGTGAATTCCTGCAACTTGAACCTGAACTCCCGTAAAACGCCTTGGTCCACCCTGTCTAACCATTGCGCGATCCATCCGGCGTTAAATTCACTGACGACAAACTTGAGGTTGGGATGTTTCTTCGCAACACCTCGGCACATGAGCTCGATAATCGTTCTCTGTATGGTAGCTGGTGCATTGGCATAGTCGAAAACTGAATCCCGATTGACTGCCTTCGAACGGTACTGGGGTGGTAAGTAGGAATTAGTCCCGACATGCATGGAAAGGGGGAAACTAGCTTCTTCCGCAATTGACCAGATCCGTTCGTAACATGGATCCTGGTAAGGTCTGTCTACGGGGGACGATGCTGGAATACATCCACCCTTGTAGCCTTTTTTGATCACTCGTTCGAGTTCTGTTGCGGCCGAGTCCGGGTCTTGTATCGGTATCACGGCCAACCCGAATAATCGACCCCTGGCCGCAGCGGCGTAGTCATAGAGCCAGTCGTTGTAATTCTTCTGGCAGGCCACCAACAGGTCCAGATTTTCAAAACTGAACAACCCAAAGAAACCAGGGTACAGGAATTCTGCTTCTACTCCGTCAATTTCCTGGTCTTCGTGGCGAAACGCACCATCGCGAATACCCGTGCGCAATCCATCGTAGCCCTTCACTAGAAGCGCCTGGGCCTCGGGATCAGTTATGTCATCAACTTCAGGTTTATGGCCTTTTCTGCGCTGGACATTCTCACGATGCCGTAAGCCAGCCCAGCCCATGCGTTTGCGGATTCCTTTTTTGCCTTTTGCCGGGATAACAATGGCATCCTCCAGCGTACCGGCATTGATGACCCTTGGTGCATCATCACCAAACCTGTCTGCTAACCCGGTAAATACTGCCTCTGCTTCGACGACATGTGAATCTGCGGAAATTGCTCTCATTTTTATGTTCCTTTACTTTTTAAGCGCTGCATGACGTTATACTTTCCAACTCGCCCACATATCTTCGCTGACCCGCTGATCGTTCCGGAAAAGCTTGGTGTCTTTGAACCATTCATACTGACCTAACCGTCGATGCTCGGCCTCAGTGACCGTGCTACGGTCGTGGGTAAAGTCAGAGAAGACCGCCCAGCGGATATCCTCACCAATGTGGATACCCGATGTGTGAACCAAACGACCATGCCAGAAAATACACGCGCCTTTTTCAGCGACGAGTTCCAGTGGCTCGATCTGCTCTGCCACGCTTTGTATGCTGTCATCAAATGAATCCAGAGGCGACCAGTTCGCCTCAAATTCATGCTGCTGGAACATTATCTTGTGGCTGCCGGGATACACAGTGAATCCACCGTTACGCGGGCTGACGTCATCAAGGTAGGCACATACATTCAGCTGCTGGCAGACTTGATCTGTATGCGGCCCCAGGGACGACCCAGTGAGTCTTTTTTTACCTGTTGGGTCTTTCGCATTTCTGGTGGGGAAGATTGCGTACACACCACGGGTACTCACATTCGGTTTCAGGTTCTCGCCCAGTAAGTGCTCAACAATCAACCTTACCTTCTGATCTCTCGGCAAGAGGGTCGCCAGGTAATCTGCGTCGTAAATATCATGCATCTTAACAATCCGACCATAATGTTCTATGGGTTGTCGCCCCTCATAAGGTCCGCTGGTGGGTAATGGTTCCATTTCGGCCCATTGAGGGTTCAACCATGAACTCTGTTCCTGCCGGGAAAGCTGCCAGCCAGACCCTTTTCGAATGGGGACAAAATCAAGCAGATGACGCCAGGCTTCACCAAGAGAGACGGTAAGCTTTTCTGGATCAAGCAGCTTTTTTTTGACGAGGAAACCATTCTCTTTGAAGAACTCGATCTCGGCACTCGACAGCACTTGTCCGGATTCAGTCAGGTCTGGCATCGTAAACACAACGCTGAGTTTTTGCTTCTTTCGCTGTTGTCTTATGCGGTCGAGCCGTTCCTGATCTAGCTGGTTTTGAGACAAAACCATTGCTGAGTCCTCCTGATGGAAAATCTATCTGCGCATGTTTACCAACTGCTGCATACCATCCCACTCCTGCCAGTGATCGCACAGTTTATCGATCGAGGTTTCCCAGGGATTATAGTGGGCTGGGTACTCGAGAAACTGGCCAAAATAGCCTCGATCAGGGTGGTCACTGACGCCATGACCGAGGCGGCGGGTTCCCTCGTGGGGGCTGTCTTCACGCAGGCGCCGAATACGAAAATAGACATTCATGCGCGCATTGGGACCAAGGTTGGGTGTCGCTGTATGGGGACAACTGTGCATGGCAATCACCGCATCGCCTTGATCCAGCAGCACAGGTGTTAACTCGGGCCAAGGCCAGTTTTTTGCTGGCGTTTTTTCCTGCGACCTTTGCCGTGCTTTGATTCGAACCGACTCGGGCAGGCCGTTCATATAAGGACATCCATTGGCGGCTATTTTGATGCGAGGCCATTCGAAACCTTCCGGGCCGATCACACCACCTTTATCTCGTTGTTGCCGAAACGCTAACTCGACATCCTCATGCATACCTTTCAAAACACCTAGTTGGCCGTTCCCGGGCTCTAACTGGTCATTGAGGCACACGCCAACCAGCGCCGTGTAACTGCCAATGGAAATTCCCCGATCCGGGTCCAGCCACAATTGCCCATCGTTGGTGCCGCGGCGGTCATCGTTTTCTCCAAAGTATCGGGCGGCATCAATCGGGCGGCCGGTTTCCTTATCAATATCATCTTCAAGTTGCGGAATCACGCCGCTCCAGCTTCCATCGACATGGGTGCCGGGGGTGCCGCCAAGGTCATCGAAACCGGGTGTTACAGCAACTTGCGAACTGATAACCGGTGGATAGGGTCCCATCTCATTTCGCATCAGGTCGGCAAGGCAAGTGTCACTGAACAGGCTCAGGACAGCCTCGTGCCCGGCGAGTTCTGCTGGTGCAAGTAAGCGCCGCTCATTTTCAGGCACCCCGGCAGTAATTACCTCACGGGCTCTCAGACTTATGTCTGCCGGTATTGCGTTTTTTATCACGATGAATCCATCGCGAATAAACTGCTCTTTTTGTTCCGCCGTGAATTCTGTTTGCGCCATACTTTCCTCAATGCCAGCCGCTAAGCTCAGGACACCCATCAACAAGATACAGGACAAAAGAGTATGGGACACCCATTAATTTTCAAACGCATAAAGCCGGTGAGCAAGGAATAAAACACTTTCGTACGATCGTATCGTGTGTCGTGCCGATATCGTTTTATCTTGTTGGAAATTTACGATTAGTTCATGCTTCCAGTAATTGTCAGGACAACCCGACTAGCTCAGTCTTTTTAATAACAGCAGAAAACGCCAGGGGCTAACATGAATCTCAAAAAAGTAACAAAACCGCTATGGCTACTCGTGACCTTACTGGCATATCTGCCCGCCAATGCCGGTGACACAGGCGAAATAACCGCCCTGGTCGGTGCGCAGATTATAGATGGTATCCATTCCAAGGCCTTGAAACAGAATGTGGTACTGATTGAGGCGGATCGCATTGTTGATATCGTTGAAAGGTCAGCGATTCCGACTGGCGCGCGAATCGTTGATTTACAGGGTGCCACCTTGCTACCGGGCTTGATTGACAGCCACGCCCACCCGATGATGAGTGGCGACGACTACCAGAGTCTTCATGTTCAGAAATCCTCCGCGTACAAAGCACTTAAGGGCTTCAAAGCCATGGAAAACCTGTTGAATGCTGGATGGACAACTTTGCGAGTCGCAGGTGATGCCGATGTGTACTATGGCAACCAAGACATCAGAAAGCTTATCGACGAGGGCGTATTAACCGGCCCGCGCATTTTTGGTGCTGCTCATTATTTGTCTATCACCGGTGGCGGTGGTGACATCAACTACTATTCCCCTGAACAACACCCTATTGCCGATGGCCTGATAGTTGATGGAGTAGAAGAGATTCGAAAAGCAATTCGAACCGAAGCTAAATACGGAGCCGATTGGATCAAAGTGCTGGTGACCGGTGCGTTTATGTCGGTTGGAGATAACCCCAAATCCGTGCAGTTTTCAGAGGAAGAATTCCGCGCACTGGTTGCAGAAGCCACTCGTCAGGGTATGCCGATTATGGCTCACGCCCACGCTGCAGAAGGAATTAAAATGGCGGTAAAACTCGGGGTTCGCTCTATTGAGCATGGTACTTACATGGATGACGAGGCCATAGAGTTGATGCGAGAACACGGTACCTTTCTAGTCCCCACAATTTACGTTGGGGACTATTACAACGACCCGAGAAACAATCTTCGCCAGCAGGCAGTATTCGACGACTTTACAAAGACCTATCGCCGCACATTTCTCGACTACGTCGGTAAAGCGCATCGTGCTGGAGTTAAAGTGGTAGTTGGGGTTGACCTCGGCGGATACGACTACGACCCGACCGTCTATGTTCGCGAATTGGGAGTGCTTATGGAAGCTGGGATGAGCGCCATGGACGCTATTCAGGCCGCAACAAGCGTACCTGCGGAAATGTTGAATCAAAAAGGCCGTATTGGCACCATTGAAAAAGGTGCACTGGCAGACGTCATTGCCGTGCCCGGTGACCCGCTGAGAAACATTGCCGAACTGGAGCGAGTTGACTTTGTTATGACGAATGGCGTGATACGAAAGAACTCTTTTTGACTGGCAGCAGACGGATTTAGTTGGAAGAGAGAATCAAACCTGCAGATGTTGGGATCTGGTTCTGATCCAGCACTGGCCAATCTCTTTAACGGCCTTATCAATGCTTCCTGACTACTTTCCTTTGTCCGCTTCGCCAGAGAAGTGTGTTCTGCTTTGGTGACTTCATCGGTCACGCCAGCGCGAACGGGATTCAGATCAACATAGACCATGCAGCCAAGGATTGCGTTTTCATCCAGTAACCGTTGCGACTGAAACCTGCTCTCCCAGAACCTACCCTTGCAACCATCTTCCTTGTTCGAGAGTCGCGCAAGTGGTTCATTGATAAAACGCATCAGCCAGGAGAGCGATCCCAGTCGTTCTCGAAGTAATGCAAGCCGAGCCCCGTCTTCAAGCATGGCCGCCTTTCTTATCGCCGCCAGTTTCACCGCATCATGATGTGACTGCTTGTAAGGGCATCGCTATATATCTAGCTTCACGAAGTGATCTGTTCCAGATTTAACGGCTGTCCTGGTTTTTGATCTGGCTTTTGTGGTAAGAATTAATGGATGTCCTGGATTTTGTTTTTGTGGTGAGAATTAATGGGTGTCCTGGATTTGGGTTCCTGCCCTGGGAAGACCGAAAAAAGTTAATCCAGCAGCTTCTGCCGGATGCGGATGACTTGCTGCTCGGTTACGCCGATATGTTGTAAATAGCCTTCAACACTTTCGAAATTTTCAGTGAGAAATCCGAGCGTCAGCCCCATTGTTTCAGGGTCACATCCTTTCAGGTAAAATCCGGGTTGGTTCGGGTCAGCCTCCGGTGAGCTTAGGTATGCCGAAGTCAGGGCAAAGTCAGCGCATATCATTTCGTCGGGTACTCCGGCAATTGCCAACAACATCATCGATACCAGCCCGGTTCGATCCTTGCCTGACCTGCAATGATAAGCAAACCCATTTTCGGGAGTATCGGCAATAGTGCTCATGATCCGGGCCATCACAAAACCGGACTTTATCAAGCCACTGCAATACAGATCAGCCAGTTTTACCGCAGGTGGGGCTCCTTTCGAGGTCGACCTGTAGGTATCAAATCGATCACCCCAAAAGTCATGAACAAGAAAATTAACGTCTCGCGACTCAAAAAATACGTTAGGCATCGCTTCGACTTCTTTTACCATACGAAGATCAATGACCGTGGTAATGCCATAGGCAATTAATTTTCGTTGATCTGCTACCGTTAGATGATCCATATCTCCAGAGCGTACAAACCGGCCCCATTTAGTCTTCACACCCTCCCGGGTTGAATAGCCTCCCAGATCTCGTATGTTTTCAGCGCTATCGATGCTGATTGCACGGTCAGCGTGTAGTGTTTCTTCCATCTCAATTTTCCGAAATTCGACATTCAAAGCGAACGAATAAAACACACCAGGCCATACTTCGCAAAAAAACTGTAAAAACGAAACCAATACCAGGAAAAAGCCGTCTTGAGGTTTACACCCCCAGGTTCTAGAATCAAAAGACCCTCACCTTAAGGAACAGCCCCCTGGAGAAGCCCAATGCCCCAGTACGATATTCAAATAAAAAATGGAACCATCGTTGATGGCGCGCGTACACCGAGATATCAAGGAGACATATGGATCAAGAACGGTTTGATAGCAAAACTGGGTGGAGATACAACAGGAGAAGCCGACCAGGTTATTGACGCTTCTGACAGAATCATCGCACCCGGTTTTGTTGACCTGCACACACACTATGATGCCCAGATTCGCTGGGATCCCTGGTGTACCATTTCCGGCTGGCATGGTGTCACTTCGGTTGTGCTGGGGAATTGTGGATTCGGTTTCGCCCCGGTGAAACCGGACTTTCGCGAACGCTCAATGCTCACCATGACCCGCACCGAGGCTATTCCCTTCGAATCAATGAAGGCTGGGATGGATTGGGACTGGGAGACCATTCCCCAGTACCTTGATAGCCTGGACAGGGCTGACAAGGGTGTGAATGTTATCCAGTATATGCCCGTGGCACCTCTGATGACCTATGTGATGGGTCTGGAGGCTGCGAAAACGCGCCCTGCCACGAATGCAGAACGGGAAGAAATGAAGCGCCTGCTGCATGAGGGGATGGATGCGGGCCTTTGCGGTTTCTCGATTCAACGTCTCGGGCCAAATTCAGTCCAGGCAGATTTCGATGGCTCCCCCATGGTGACAGACACCATGGTGGACGCCGATATCCTTGCCCTGGCTGAAGTCCTGCATGAACGGGGTGAAGGTGTTATCCAGATCACCCAGGCTGAAGGCAGCCTTCGCAAGGACCGGGCATTTCTGGAACAACTTGCCGCCACGGCTGATCGACCAATCTTGCACAATGTAGTGGTACCGGCCCGTAAAAATCCCGAAGTACATCGAAAAACCCTCCGCTGGATTGACGAGTGCCGGGAAAGGAACCTGCCTATTTTCGCCCAGTGTGGTACCGGTCGCGCAGGTTTTGCATTCACCCTGGAGCACTGGAATCTGTATGACGCCTCTCCCGCCTGGCGGGCAGTAACCACCGGTTCCTATGAAGAGAAGATCGAAAAACTACAGGATCCTGTTTTGCGCAAGGCTTTAGTTGAGGAAGCGGATGAAGCCGATCGCCGTTTGCAGATCATTCAGGCTGGTGTTGGTGGCAATCCGGCGCACCTGATTGTGCAGTCGGTTAACAACAATCCCGAACTTGAGGAGTTTGTCGGTAAATCTGTGGGCGCCATTGCCAGTGAACAGGGCAAACATCATATTGAGGTCATTCTTGATTTATCCCTGGCAGGCGACCTGAAAGTCGAGTTCCTGGGCCCTGACAGAGGATCAAATGCAGAATTTATGGCTGAAATGATGAACGATTCGCCCTACACGATTCCCGGTGTCTCCGATGGGGGTGCACACACCAAGTTCTTCACCGGGGGGTCGTACACAACAGACTTTCTCGCCTGGCTGGTCCGCGATGAGCAGGTGGTCAGCCTTGAAGAGGCGCACTACCGATTATCCAACCTGCCTGCGCAAGCGGCAGGTTTCCATGATCGCGGTGTACTTCGTGAAGGGGGCGCAGCTGATATTCTGGTTTACAATATTTCAGAACTGGCGATTGACCCACCCTGGATCGGCAACATCGAATATGATTTCCCTGCTAACGAATGGCGCCGTGTACAGCGAGCTATAGGCTATGATGTCATTATCGTCAACGGTGAAGTCACGTTCGAGAAAGGTCAGTGTACCGGCGCAACGCCCGGCAAACTGTTGCGTCATGGCCAGGCTGCCGCGCGCACCTGAAAGATCTGGCAAGGTTCAGTGACATTCAGGTCGGCCCATCCGGTGAAATCTATCTCCTGATGGAACATAACTCCGGTGGGCAGATTATCCGACTGGTGCCCGTTGAACCCGCGGATGTTTCTAACTGACTGTCTTGAGGTACACTGATCTCAATCACATACCGAGGTGTTATCATGAGTCAACCTGTCTCAAACAAAACTGTCCAAGACCCTTATGGCATCCCAATCGACGAGTTGGATGTATCAGATCCATGTCTCTACGAAGCTGACAGTCATTGGCCCTATTTTGAACGACTTCGTAAAGAAGCCCCGGTTCACTATTGTAAGGGTAGCGTCTTTGGTCCCTTCTGGTCTGTCTCAAATTACGAATTCATCGCAGAAGTGGACCGCAACCACCAGATTTTCTCATCAGAACCCGCGATTGTTATTGGCGATCAGCCCGAAGACTTTACTCTCAAGCAGTTTATCGCCATGGATCCACCCAAGCACGACGCACAGCGCAAAGCGGTCACTGGCGTGGTCGCGCCCACTAACCTGGTGCTTCTGGAACCTCTCATTCGTGAGCGGGTTGTCGAAATTATGGACAGTCTACCCCTCGGCGAGACCTTTAACTGGGTAGACAGGGTCTCAATCGAACTTACGACGAGGATGCTTGCAACCTTGTTTGATTTTCCTTTCGAACGCCGGTCTAAATTAACCTACTGGTCTGATATGGCGACCTCAAGCCCGGAAATAGCCGGTGACGACAGCGTGTCCCAGGAAGATAGAATTGCAGCACTGATGGAATGCCTGGAAGAGTTCACCGTCATCTGGAATGAGCGTATTAACCAGGACCCTACCGGTCAGCTGGATTTCATTACGCTGCTGGCCCACTCCCCGGCTACGCGTGATATGGAACCCATGGAGTACCTGGGTAATTTAATTTTGTTGATTGTCGGTGGTAATGACACGACCCGCAATTCAATCTCGGGGGGCGTGCTGGAATTGAACAACAATCCTGCTGAATATGACAAATTGCGAGCAAACCCCGCACTCATCCCCAGCATGGTATCGGAGATTATCCGTTACCAGACGCCCCTGATGCACATGCGGCGACTTGCGACCGAGGACACTATGCTTGGTGGCCAACAGATCAAAAAAGGCGACAAGGTCGTCATGTGGTACGTCTCGGGAAACCGTGACGAAAAAAGAATCGAGCGGCCAAATGAATTTTTGATCGACCGGGCGAACCCACGGAATCATCTGTCTTTTGGTTTCGGCATTCATCGCTGTATGGGTAACCGTCTGGCGGAGATGCAGCTACGCATCGTCTGGGAGGAAATCATGAATCGCTTCAGCAAGGTTGAAGTCGTGGGTGAACCCGCACGACTGAAATCGAACTTTGTGCGTGGTATTACCGATCTCCCGGTACGCTTACACCCCTTGTAGACCGGAAATTTTTGACTGTAAAAATAAGAAAAGGAGCAACAAATTATGATGACGGCAGAGCAGTACCGGCAAAGCCTGGATGATGGTAGAGAAACCTATTTTGAAGGCCAGCAGATTCTCGATGTCGCCAACCATTCGATCCTGGGTATCACCGTAGATTCTGCAGCCAAAGGATATGACCGCTTCTATAAAAAAGAAAAGGATGCCATTGGCGATTTTATGAAAGTGCCCGGCTCTGCAGCAGAACTAAGGGAACAGGTTGAACTGCACGAGACAGTTGACCTTCTGACCCATGTAACCTATGCGTCGATCATGACGCTGCTGACTGCGGCTGATCGAATCGACAGCCAGTTGCCTGAAAATGCAAAACGCATCCGCCAGTATGTTGATGAGGTGCAGAAAAAAGATCTGCGCATTACCCAATGCATCACCGATGCCAAAGGTGACAGAAGTCGTCGAGCAGGCAACCAGGACGACCCCGACGCTTACGTTCATGTTGTTGAAAGGCGTGACGATGGCGTCGTCATCCGGGGCGCGAAACTGCATATATCTGCGGCCTCCATGGGACACGAACTCATGACGATCCCCACCAAATCAATGAAAAAAGGCGAAGAGGACTATGCCATTGCCTGCATGGTGCCGGTCAATGCCCCGGGGGTGAAGATCATCAACACCACCTATGCACCCAGGCACGAAGACAAACGTGACTTTCCGGTTTCCGGATCACAACATACCCCGGAGGGGTTCGTGATATTTGACAACGTCTTCGTGCCCAACGAGCGGGTTTTTCTCGATGGTGTGCCGGAGCTGGCGACGATATTCGCTCATTCTCTCGGATTGTGGGAGCGCCTCGGTGGTCTCTCCGGCATGGCGGCAGGATACGACCGACTCGTCGGCTTCGCCCAATTGATTGCGGAAGCGAATGGCCTGGAACGGGTCGGACATGTTAAGGAGAAGATCTCTGAAATGATGATCAATGCGACTTTAATTCGTGCTTCTCTTGAAGCCGCCATTGAGAATTGCTCGGTGACTGCTGATGGCGCAGCATTCCCCAACGAACTCTATACCAACGTCGGTAAATACCACGGGGCTGCCAATTATTCCCTGATGGTGAGGCATCTGCACGATATCGCCGGTGGCAGCGTGCTGACCGCACCGGGAATTGCTGACCTTGAGAACGAGGAAACAGGGCACCTGATCAGAAAATACATGAGCACCATGCAGTCGGTAGATGGCACCTACAGGACCAGGCTATTCCACGCGATCCGTGATACTACCGCAGATGCACTGGGGGGTTGGTCGGCTGTCACCAACATCCAGGCAGGCGGCGGCCTATATGCACAACGTATTGTATCCAGGATGTACTATGACCTGGACAATGCGAAAAAGATGGCGTTGGAACATGCACATATGCAGGAATACATCGCTGACTAGCCATGGTACGCCCCGGGCAGGCAACCCTGAGTTTCCTGACCTGTGAAGCCTCGTCCAGGATGATGCAGAAATTACTCACAGGTGGACGTTTCGTCATTCTTCTCGCTTTGATTTTGGCACCAGCAACAGTCCAGGCAAATGACGAGCCGTTGTTCAACGGTTCAGAAATGTTGCAAATCACGATCAGCGGCAATTTCAGCGAACTTACCGCGGATGACGGCGTGGAGCGTGACTGGCATCCTTTCGAACTGCAGGTGAACGACAATATCCTGGACGTAAAACTTCGCTTGCGGGGCAACTTCCGTCGCAAGGAGTGTACCTTTCCACCCATCACAGTGAATTTCAACAAGAAACAAGTGCAAGGCACGGTGTTTGAGGGACAGGACAAACTCAAGCTGGTAACCCACTGTCGAAAGTGGCACAGCTTTTCTGTTAACAACTATGAAGAGTACGTGGCCTACAGATTGTTTAATCAGATCACCGACAAGAGTTTCCGCGTCAGGCTGCTGAGTGTGAGCTACGAACAGGCTGGCAAAAAACCAAAACTCAAGCCTGCGTTTTTCATCGAGGACGTGGGTTCAATGGCCAAGCGCCTGGATGGCGAGCATATCGAACCGGATTTTATACGCTCAAAAGAGCTTGACCCATTGCATCTGACACAGGCTGCCATATTTCAGTACCTGATTGGCAACACAGACTTTTCTTTTATCGCCCCCCTCGAGGGAAGGTCATGTTGCCACAATGCCAAGCTGGTGCGGATTGCCACTAACACCTACAGCATACCTTACGATTTTGACTTTTCCGGTCTGGTCGATGCGCCCTATGCGGGCGCCAATCCTATGGTCAAGTCCAGCAACGTCAGAAAGCGCAGATACCGGGGATTTTGTACCGACAAGCAAACCTTACCGGCTGCTTTGGATAGCTTTCAGACACTGGAAGCCGAACTACCGAATCTGTTTGCCTCAGTTACCGGTTTCGATGCCAAACAGAGCAGTCGGTCAACGTCCTACCTGCAACGGTTTTTTACCGCGGCCAGCAAATCAGGGTCGCAGGTGTTCGAAAGTCATTGTCGCAACACACGTCCTGGCTGATGGTCTGAAGCGCCAGGAACATTAAATCGGTTCAAGCCTGAATATCACCCTGTGTTTGCGAAAACGCGACTTGATGTCAGCGTCAGTGACAGGTACAGCCAGCGCGTCATATATTTTACCGTCCAATCGAACCCGAACTTGCCGGTTAGTCGCAAGGTACTGATACCAGCGCCGCTTTTTCGCTGCATCGATATACAACTCACCGTCAATCACCGTGATGCGGAGATTGACGGAGTATGGCGCCGGGGGATTGACCTCCAATTGAAGGACCGAGAACTCACTGGCAAAGGCAAACGAATCCGTAATCGCCTCTGTGCCTTGCAGTTCCTTTCCCGGCAACAACAATGTCGGGGATTGGCAGCTTGTCAGTACAAAAACAGTTATCAGCCGAACACAGAATCCCACGGATTTATTCACCCGGACTCGCCCGGGTATCCAAGCTAGACGCGCGACTCTCATTTTTCCGAATGGCTATCTCGGCGCGACGCGCTTCCAGAGCCAATTGAACTTCTGCCAGGCGCGCACGCGTCATGGTCATCCTGGACATCAGGTAAATAGGGATAAAAAACAGGAACGGTATCGCGACACCATCGGTCACCGCCAGGCGAAAAAGTGTATCGCCATCAATGGCGCCGACCTCTGCCTGCCGGGGCAACGTGATAACGAAATCCAGGAGTAAGCCACCGACGACAATACCGATACTGCTGGTGGCTTTAACCGAGAGACTGATTGCAGAGGAAAACACCCCTTCCTGACGCTTACCTGTTGCCAGTTCCTGTTCATCCATTAAATCAGCAATCAGCGAGCCCACCATAATTCCGCAGGTGGTGATGAAGTAGACCATCACGATAGCGTGCAACACAAGCATGTACAGTAGCATAGGGTCGCCGTTCTCCGGCCAGATTCCCCAGAATCGGAAACATACCTTGAGCATGGCCCCAACCATGTAAATCGCCAGAAAATTTTGCAGCAACGTATGTTTGTCGACTCTTTTCTGGATAAACGGTATCGAGATAAAAGCGCAAATCGCACCCACGGCAGCAAGCGCGAACCACCTCAAGTCATCGGATGTAAACTCCCAGAAATAGGTATTCATATAAATATCAAATACCCCGCCAATGCCAGCAAGGCCAGAAAACATAATAAACAACAAAAACAATCTCCTGAAATTGGCGTTCTGTAATGCCAGTACCGTCTCGTCGAACGCGCGTCTAAAGCTAAAGGGCGGTGTCGGCTTCACAGGCTGCAATAAATAGGGAATTTCACTCCGGGTTCCCCAGGCAGAAATCAACGCCCAGGTCATCATCAAACCACCAACGACCAGCCCAAAGGTCGAATAATGTTCAGGATTCAGTTGACCTGAAGGGTACGCATCGGTATTTGGAAACAGGTAATTCCAGGTAAAAATGCTGAACAGCACACCACCTGTCCAACCTACCATGTATCGATAGGTGATAATCAGCGTCCGCTCAACATAATCGTTAGAAAATTCAGCGGCAATCGCATTCCACGGAATCATAAAAAAGGTAAACGCTGTTCTCACGAACACGGTAAAGAAAAGCAGCCATGCCAACAAATAAATATCCTGGATACCTTCAGGCGGTGAAAATAACAGAGCCATCGAGACACCAAGAGGAATCGCGGCACCGAACATAAATGGATGTCTTCGGCCTAAACTGGACTTGAGATTATCAGATATCGAACCGACAATAGGATCGGAGAACGCATCAAAAATCAGCGCCAGGGCCAGCACAACGGCAACCAGAGATGCAGAAAGATCGAGAATCTGGCTGTAGTAAAGCAACAGGAATGTGTTAAAAGCGAAATCTTTGTGACTGTTTACAATCCCGCCAATGCCCTGGAAAATCTTGGTTGGCGTCGAGACCTTACCTTCCCTCACGATCTCGCGTGTGTATTCGTTACTCTCTGACACTATCGTTTGCTCCGCTACTGCAACTTCTTATTATTGACGATCATAGTTCCACATCGAAGGACTACTAACCCGGCATGGGAATATCATTAACATACATCGGGATATGGTAGCCACGCTGCACCGCCGGGCGACCCGCTATTGCCAGGTACCAGCGTTTCACGCTGGGGTAAGTCGCCAGGTCAATGGTTTGCCATTCGAATCTCGATACCCAGGGCCAGGTCGCAATATCTGCAATCGAATATTCGTCCACCAGGTATTCGTTGTCTGCCAGCCTTCGATCCAGAACGCTGTAGAGTCTTTTTGTCTCTGTCAGATAACGGGATTCAGCGTAGGCACTCTTGCCCTGATTATATTTGAGAAAATGGTGAGCCTGACCCAGCATCGGACCCAGGCCACCCATCTGCCACATCAGCCATTCCATGGTGTGCCAGTAAGATTCACCCGGACCTGGCATCAGTTGACCTGTCTTGTTCGCGAGGTATAGAAGGATGGCACCGGATTCCATCAGGCTGACTCCACCGTCCTGGTCGACGATGGCCGGGATTCGGTTATTGGGCGAAATAGCCAAAAACCCGGGATCATGTTGCTGCCCTTTTGTAATGTCCACACCGTGTACGGTATAGGGCAATTCCAGCTCCTCCAGCAGAATGGAAACCTTTCGCCCATTTGGCGTCGACCAGGTATACAGATCAATCATGGGGTCTCCCAAGTCCTCGACGCTGAGTATGTTCCATTCATACTAATGAGATTCAAAGCCCGTTTCAATCCTGCCCCTGCGAACGGATAGCCAACGAATTTAACTGTTTATTTATACAGCATTAGGTTAATCTGGCCGTATGAGATGCCCCATGAAACCCAGGTGACGCCCCAGTGAATCGCTGGCCGCGTATCGTTGTTCATGCAGATATGGACGCTTTCTACGCGGCTGTAGAACAACTTGATAATCCATCGCTTCGTGGTAAGCCAGTACTTATCGGTCCAAACAGTTACCGGGGTGTTGTTTTAACGGCCAGCTACGAAGCAAGGCCTTTTGGCGTCGGCAGCGCTATGCCAGTGGCCGAAGCACGCCGACGCTGCCCCCAGGCGATCATGGTCGCACCCCGGTTCGAGCGCTATCAGCAGATCTCGGAACAGATAATGAATATATTCGCTGACTTCTCACCGTCTGTAGAGGCGTTGTCACTCGATGAGGCATTCCTTGAGATGACAGGCGCCGAGCACATCTTTGGTGGGCCAGAATCCATGGGGCTAAAAATTAAAAAGGCAGTTAAAGAGATGACCCACCTGAACATTTCCGTCGGCGTGTCGGGAACGAAATATGTTCCCAAGGTGGCCAGTGACCATGACAAGCCCAACGGCTTGACGGTGGTACCCCAGGCTCAGGCTGTTGAGTGGCTCGCCCCATTGCCGATCACCCGTCTGTGGGGGGTGGGGAAAAAAACAGCACCAAAACTGCGCGCACTCGGTTATGAAACCATCGGTGATATCGCAAACGCTGATGAAAGAACTATTTCGCTTCAGCTGGGTTCTGCCGGACGCCACTTCCACCAACTCGCGCACGCCAGAGACCCGCGTCGAGTGTTGCGCGGCAGAGCTGCCAGAAGTATCGGTTCTGATCGCACCCTGGGTCAGGACATTTCCAGTCACAAAGATATCGAAGTCCATTTGCGTCGGTCAGCCCAGCGAATCGCTCGACGAATAAGGAAAAAGGACTATGTGGCAGGTGGCGTCCGCGTGCGATTAAAAACAAACAAATTTGAAATGTTCTCGCGCCAGCGCCAGCTCAAGAAACCCATTGATACAGCCGAGGCAATTTTCAGTACAGGGAAACAGCTTCTGAAAGAATTCAACCATCCAGGTCCTTTCAGACTGGTCGGTATGGCGGCTTTTGATCTGCATTGGCGTAGCGAACCTCAGCAACTTGATTTCTTCGAAGACCCGGTCGGCCGTGACCTTGAAACGACGATCGACGATTTACTGGATAGATTCGGGGAACATGTCATCACCCGTGCCAGGGATCTTGGTAATTCAGGTAACGTCATGTCGGACGGCGTGAATCTGGATTTTCTTGATCACCGGGATGGTGAACGGGTTTCCGCTCCGGCGAAGTGACGTTTCCATTAATCAAAAACCTCTTTAGAAAAATGATATCCGTGGAAAAGTAACGCGAACCCGCCGGTATTACATAGTTTTAGTCCGGCATACCCTGAATATCCGGCATGGGGTAATAACGTTTGTCACCTAGAGACTGAACCCGCTGCCAGAACTCAGGACCGGCAGCGATTCCATTTTCCCCGGGTTCGGTCTTTTGTCGCCACATATTCCACGAGTCGGGGTGTAGCCTAGTTGCTTCCTCCAGCAAACCTTCGGCTTCGGCCGCGTTACCTGATTTCAGCAGGAATTGACCCAGGCGAAAATTGGCATGAGCAAGGGCCATATCCGTTGTCATGGCAGAGACATGTGTCCGTGCATCGTCCGGGTTAAATGCATATTGGCTCGCTGAACCATTCGAAACCCAGTCCTTGAGGGCATCATAGTAGAGGCCCCTGGCTTGCGCGGCTTTCTCTGCCTTTTCCTCGGGAATCGACAATTTTTCCAGATCCATGTATCGAAAGGATTCATAGGCTCCGGCATTTTCAGTGGGACGAACAATTTTGCCCTGCTCATCAATCCAGACTGCCTGGGGCACATTGACCATGTTGTAAAGGTCCGCCAGCCGATGTTCCGTGTCAATAAGGGAAACATAAGTGGCTGCTACTTCATTGATCCATGGATCAGCAGCGCCATCACGGCTATCCATCGCAACGGCGATGATCATGAAATCTTTATCCTTGTTCTCTTCGAAAAGGGTTTGCCACACGGGCAAATCAGCTCGGCATCCTCACCAGCTGGCCCAGCTGCATAAATAGACCTTTTTTCCACGATAGTCGGACAGGGAGTGCAGGTTTCCATTAACATCCGGTAGGGTAAAATCCGGGGCGTCCAGGCTTTGTAACTGCACAGTCCGATCATCTGCACTCTCACCCAGAATCCAGGCTTCTCCTGCTTCGTCCCTGAGCACCGGTCGATTCATATGGTGCCAGAATCCTGCCAGATTAATTTCGTTTCCGGACACCAGTTCGGGTGTACCAGACACCGGGATTGGGACACACACGGATCCCTTACAAAGCCCCTCTTCTTTCAATGACCAACCCGTTGCTGATTCTGTTTCCTCAGACGACAGCCACAAATCGTCCCCGTTGACCCTGGCATCGACAGTAACAACGCCATTCTCCGTTAATAACGTGGTCATAGATTCACCCCCAAAATATAATCGTAAGAAAGAATAATAGATCACCCAGCTGGCTGGTTAAAAGCAAAACCTCCACCATCTTCGTACATTTCCGATTCGTCGGTAATTCGGGGCATTCTTGCTACTAGAAGTGCAAAGGAAGTGTATAAGAAGCGGGTAAGAAGTTCAGGCAGCACCCCAATTGTGTTAATGTTGTCGGTTCTCACATCATTACCCCAAATCAAGAGCCAGTTATGAGCGAACAGCCCATTGAGTCGGAAGAACCAACCAACAGATTAATGAGTCCGTTTTTGTCCGACAACCCTCCGCCGATGATTAAAGACCCTTATTCGGTACCCATAGAGGACATCAATCTCATTGACGGCAGGCTTTTCCAGAATGATATCCACTGGGACCACTTCAAACGCCTGCGAGAGGAAGATCCAGTCCACTTAAATGACCTGCCGGGCTTCGGTCGATACTGGTCGCTGACGAAATTTGAAGACATCATGTTCGTCGACAAAAACCATGACATGTTTTCCTCGGCCCATGGCATCGCCATCGGTCCCCAGGTGGACGCCGAACCCAATCCTGAAGATTTGAACCTGTCCATGTTCATCGCCATGGATCCGCCCAAACACGATCTACAACGGGCGACCGTCAGCGGCGTTGTTGCCCCACCAAACCTTGCCAAGATGGAAAGTACTATTCGTGAACGAGTCTGCAAGATTCTTGACGGTCTGCCCAGGGGTGAAACCTTTAACTGGGTTGACCTGGTCTCAATCGAGCTCACGACACAAATGCTGGCAACCCTGTTCGACTTTCCCTTTGAAGATCGCCGAAAACTTACCCGTTGGTCTGATGTTGCGACAGCGGCGCCAGGCACAGGTGTCGTCGCTTCAGAAGATCAGCGACGCGAAGAACTGCTCGAATGCCTTGCCTACTTTACAAAATTGTGGAATGAAAGAGCTGCAAAAGCACCAGGTTCGGATCTGATTTCCATGTTGGCCCACGGGGAAGACACCAAGGATATGGAACCGTTTGAATTCCTTGGCAACCTGATACTACTTATTGTCGGCGGTAACGATACCACCCGGAATTCCATTAGTGGTGGTGTATTGGCGCTCAACCAACACCCTGCCGAGTATGACAAGTTACGCAATGACACCTCCCTGATACCGAACATGGTTTCCGAGATCATTCGCTGGCACACCCCATTACCTTATATGCGCCGAACCGCGAACCAGGATTTCGAGCTGCGTGGTAAGCAAATCAAAAAGGATGACCAGTTACTTATGTGGTACATCTCCGGTAACCGGGATGAAGAAGTCATCGACCGGGCTAATGAATTTATTATCGACCGGTCAGGTGCAAGGCATCATTTGTCCTTCGGTTTTGGTATTCATCGCTGCATGGGTAACCGGCTGGCCGAAATGCAGCTAAGAATCGTCTGGGAAGAGATTATGAAACGCTTCAGCTTTGTTGAAGTCGTCGGTGAACCCACACGCCTGCAATCGAGTTTTGTCCGAGGAATTACGGAGTTGCAGGTCAGGGTTCATGAACTGTAAGCAACTCGCCTGCACAACTTAAAAAAACAGATAACCCGGGCCTTTGCCAGCAAAGGCCTGGTCATACTATCGCCTGACAGTCTGGGCTTGTCTCGAATGGCTACGGCTCGACAATGTCAACTTCAATCAGGTCCTCCCATAGTGACCTCGTTGGTGGTTCACCGCTGGGGTCTTCACCCCGCATCCAGTACCGGAACAGCCCATGTATAGTGTCGTCCCGACGACGTAGTTCGATCCAGTTACGCATATACAACTCAAACTCAACATCATTAGCCGCAAGGGGAAACGCCAGCGGCACCCTTAGCTGTTCTGGTTTGGGGGCAACGACAACGTATTCCGGATAGAGAAGCGTCCAGGCACTGGCACCGACGATGCCGAACATCATGGTATTAAACTTACGATCTTTATCTCTAAAAAATAAACGTGGAGTCGCTATTTCCCACACCGTCGCATCGGGTAATAAATCCCTCAGATGCGCAACGTCATAGTACGCATCCGGAATTCCGACCACCAGGTCATCAACGTCTCGCAGTTGTTCCCAGGTCCGGAACGTCTTACGTCGTTCACGCTCGACGACAAAGGCCATGACCTCCTCGACGTAGGGTGAGGATAGAGTCATTATTTTCATCCTCTCCGGGGTCATCGCAACACCTGACGCCATATCAAGATAACCACTTTGCAACAAAGGGGCGGTCTGATTCCTGTATATCCTGACAAATTCGAGCTCAACACCGAGGTCCCGGGCAAGCAGGTGTGCCAGTTCAACATCAAATCCAACCAGGTCACCTTTTTCGTTATGGAAGGCATAAGGCAACCAGTCACGATAGTAACCAACTCTGAATACACCCCTTTCCTTCACCCGTTGCAGCACAGGCTGGATTTCAAATTCGCTGAAAGTACTAGCTGGCTCCTGCAGGACTTTGACATTCACGGTGTGAGAAATAAGTTCCCGGTCAATGAAATGTGTATAGCCCTCGTAATGATGCCCGATACCTGAAAAGATAGTCCTCAAGCCAACAATTAAAACGAATGCCAGCGCCGCGGCAATGCCCGTGTACTTACCAATTTTCCAGAACCTGGGCTTGAGCCATCCTGCAGAACCGGCAGAGACGAACAGGGCAAAGCAGACACAAAACATCGAAGCCAGCATGGTTGACAGTCGGTTAATGATGATATGGTCAGTCACCTGGTAAAGCTGGAAAAGATTTGCCGGAATACTGAACATATCCAGCAATGCTGGCAGTGCGATAACCGCCGAACCGAACAGGTTCATCAAGCCACTTAGAAACAACAATGGGAGTTCATCAGCGTCTAAGGACTCGCCGGAAAACCATCCGGCAAACAGCACGAATATCAAACCCAGCAATTTGCCCGCAGTTGGCAGGCTGTAACTAATGGGTACGATAATATCGACTATATATTCAGAGTCACTTTTACCACCTGCTTTAAGCTCCAATAGCTTTTTTATCTGTTCAGAAAGAATCGGCAGAACCACAAAAAAGTTACCTGTAATAAAAGCAGTCAATAGTGCATCCCGACTAACAGCAATGATTTCGCCGTAACTGAATGGGGAAACACTGACTAACATCCGGGGGAACACCCAGAAGCATAAAAAAAACGCAGTCACTGCGACCGTTGTAACAAACACATACACACCCTGTAGTTCCTCCAGTTGAATCGTCGCAGCAGCATTCGCACCAATGGCGAAAACACCGAATGGTGCTAATTTCAACACCAGCATCGCGACGTTACCGATAGTTCCCTGGATCACCTCAAGGGTCTCCAGCAGTTTCTGCTTACCCTTCACTTCCATCAGGGCGTATCCAAAAATCCCGCTGAAGACCACAACTGCAGGTACTGCCGGTTCCACCAACGAGCGAAACAGGTTAGCGGGTACAAAAGTCGCAAGAAAATTATGCTCAGGCTGGGGTCCAAGTAACTCGGGCGTATAGTAATTCGCAGATTCCCAGACAGGGAAAGTCAGTGGCACTAACATGATGAAAAACAGCGTTGCGCCCCAGAAAAGTCCCAGACCGATAATTCCATATCGCACAATGACCCGCAGACTCGCTGGATTCAATGAACCCACACCGTAGATAACTGACACCACAATGTAAGGCAATACGGTCATCTGCAGGAGCATCAGGAATGCCTCGCCAACGATGGCAACTTGCGTCATCACTTCGCCAAAAATGATGCCACACAGCAAACCCAGACTCAGGCCGATGAGTATTTTGGTCGACAGGGTCATGGAAGAAGAATCTCGGTCAGTGAACGCCGCCATCAACCGCCAGTATCGCGCCGGTTGTGAAACTCGCCGAATCACTGGCCAGATACAAGGCGGCACCGACAATTTCCTCCGGCTCTCCACCCCGTTGCATCGGCATGGACCTGGCGTTTTTATTGAAGTCATCCATATTCCAGGCCTTGGAAATATCCGTTAAAAACGGACCAGCCATAATACAATTAACCCGCACCTTTGGTCCGTAGGCTGCGGCGAACGACCGTGTAATGGCATTGAGCCCTGATTTTGCGGCACCATAGGGTTCTGAATTGGGACTCTTGTTCACAGAAGCAGTGCTGCTCACATTGATGATCGACCCACCCGCAGCAGCATTCATTTTTGCGCCAACAACCGCACTCAACCTGAACGGACCCTTCAGGTTTACACCGATAACCTTGTCAAACAACTCTTCGGTAACATCGACCAATGATTCATACAACGGCGACATACCTGCATTGTTGATCAAAACATCCACCTTCCCGAAACGCTCATAAACCGCATCAACCATCTCGTCAAGCTGATTCCAATTACCCACATGGGCTGCATATGGAAATGCGCTCACCCCCAGAGCCTCAACTTCCTTCGCCGTCTGTTCACAGCTATCCATTTTTCGACTCACAATAGCAATATCTGAGCCCTGGGCTGCAAACCCCAGTGCCATGGCCCGCCCGAGTCCCCGGCTACCTCCGGTGATCAGCACGACCTTACCGGACATATCATAGATTTTGTCCATTACTTCCTCTCATATGGCTTAAAACGGATTCAGCGATATAGTAAACGCCTGACGAATCTTATGCTATCTGACCCAGATGGAATTAGGCAATCCATTGGAATGATTCAGACTGGGTCTGACCTGATTCCAGTCAATGCCGGTAAACCCTCTCATCGCTTTGATGCGGAAGATGACAGCCATCATAAACAAGCCAATCTCACAACCTGCAATCAGTACGGGGTTTTTAAAGGTGGCTGCACTGACAAAAGTTACCGCCAGGAATAACGCAATCAATCCTGCGATTATCGACACACCATTAATCCGTGCCGAGAGTTGAAAGTACGCACTGAAAGAGGTGCTGGCAACAAAAGCAGTCAGGTATACCCCGGATGCGAAGGTAGATCCAACAAGCCATGCCAGCAGGCTAACCAAGGTCGCGGCCAGGTAAAATTGCATAAGATTTGCAATCACATTCTTTTCCAACAACCGCCAGTGAGCTTCCCGGTCTCCACCCTGTCGCAACCAGAGCAATCGATGCCGCGCCGCCAGCTCACCGTACGAAAGTGTCCAGTTACTGGTGAGGAGACTTGTCCCGAGGAATAACACGACAATATTAGCTGGCTCTGAAAGCCAGTCCATACCGGTGAGATCACTCGTTGCTTGAAAAGAAAATAGTCCGCCAATGACGATCACTACAAAAAACCAGCTTAAGGCGGGTCCACCGATGACCACAACAAAACTGAGTAGTGCCCTGCTGGCTTTCCCTCCCGGAAACCCCAGCAGCAGTGCCAGGTGCGCTGAATTCTTATCCATCATGGCAGCCGTGTACTCCCAGACAGCGCCTGACAACCACTGAGCCCACGAGAAACGACGGCTAGGATCCGCAAAAAGCCAGCCCGCAATGCACAGGATAAACCCAATCGTTATCACGACCTGGTTCGCAGTGCTCGTGCCATCAAACCCCTTAAGAAGAACCTGCAGCAAGACGACGATCAGCAACAGGATAAGTGCGACCACAAAGCGGGATCTGGACAATAGCTGTAGATAGCCCTGATAGGCACCTATAACGATAAAACCCAGAACGAAAGTGTCGGCATTTACGTCTGGATAGTTCATCATGGTGATTGTCAGAGCACCGACCAGATTCATCAGCAGTATCGCCAATCCCGTCCGGCGCTGAAATCCGGGAAGTAGTGCAAGTCGACGATTGGACCATAACTTCTGAAACACGTAGGGGGAGATGAATATCGGAACAAATACGGCTAACCCAATCCCGACGCGAGTCAAATACAAACCATAATCACTCAGACCGATGTTGATCAGGATTCCCACGCCAGCGAGCGATAGCCCAGACACGATAACCCAGGGAATAATCCGCTGGTAAGACACCATATACCAGCAAATAAGGATTACGCCTTTCATGCGTGCACCTCTAAAAAGATGTCTTCCAGCGACAACCACCATTCACGCTCGAGTTCAAACCCAACAGCCTGCGCCAGCGCCTGGTGCCGCTCCGCATTCCAATGGCTGAAAACAAGGGTCTGAACATTTCCTACCTGGTATTGATGGATCAGGTCATCATTCTGGAACGCCCCTGGCAGTTCAACCCCAGGGGGCAAGCTGACCCGGCCGGTATTCTCTTTCAGAGAATCCAGGGGTTCATCTATCGCCAACGCGCCGTCTTTAATCAGCCAGACCCGGGAAGCCACCCGCTCAAGATCACTGATGATATGGGTGGAAAACAGAATTGTGCATGAGCGGCTACTTGCAATGGCAACCAGCTCGCGGAGGAAGGCCCGTCGAGCCTGCGGATCCAGGCTGGCGACGGGTTCATCCAGTACGAGCAGATCCGGTTCATTACCCAGCGCCGAAATAATGGAAAGTTTTTGTCTCTGTCCGACCGACAAAGTATGGATCTTACGCGCCAATGGTACATCCCACTCATTACATAAACGCTGAATTAAACATGAGTTCCAATGGTCATAGAATTCCCTGATCAACCCAAGATAACGCTCACCACTGATGCCAGCGAGCAATTCATCTGTCTGTGGTACAAACCCAATCCGCGCCTTGGTTTCTTTCGAACTTAGCCGAGCACTGTCGATGCCGAATACCCAGGATGAACCCTGGGTTGGCTTACAGAAACCGAGCGGAGTCTCCAGTAGCGTTGTCTTGCCTGCACCGTTCAGCCCCACCAGTCCAATAACGTCACCGGTCCTTACTTCTGTAGTAATCCCCTTCAGCACTTCGTGGTTGTCATAGTACTTACGAAGATTATCGAACTTAACCACCTGATCACTCATCATCTTTCTCCATCTGGTGACGAACTGCTTTGGTCAGATCATCCGCATCTAATTCCAGTTGTCTGGCGGCGATTGCCAGCTGCTCAATAATCGATTGGAGACGTTGCAGCCGAACTCGCTTGCCTTCAATCATCGAATTCCGGTTAGACACCGTCATTGCTTTGCCCCTTTGCCGGTCCAGCAATCCCTCTGCCTCAAGCAGGCTGTATGCCTTTGAAATGGTCATGGTGTTAACGGCGTGGCTGAGGGCCAGTTTTCGAACAGAAGGTAGTGGGTCACCCGGTTTTAACTGCCCACTGGAGATCATCCGGCGAATTTGATCCATTAATTGCCGGTAGATAGGAATTCCTGATTGGGGATTAACGTTGAACAAGTTGTTTCCTTTAGTGTCTTATAACAATAAGACACTAATACGGTTATGTAAACAACTTTGCGCTGAACGGTCTGTGTTTTTCTGGTTCTAGTGTCGTGTCCTACACTCGTCTACGCCCGCGTCAGGGATTGGTCGTCGACCAGCGCATCAAGCTGCTTCTGCACTGCTTTTGCCCATCTGGGGTGAGTCAGAATCCAGAACTTATCATCTGCAATGGACTGCACCACGAGTTCACCGACTTCATCAGGGTCCATGCCCTGTTCCAGGCTCGCCTGAATATTTTTAGCCATTTTCCCCGCCTTCTCCCCATCTGCTTTTGGCTTTGCTTTGCCGGGCCGAAATTCTACTGAGTGACTGCTGATGTTTGTATTGATAGGTCCCGGGCATAGTACCGACGCCGTGACAGTGCTTTTCTTCGCCCTGAGCTCTCGCTCCAGTGCCGTCATCAAGGCCACAACCCCATGCTTGGCGACATTGTATGCCCCCATCATCTGGCCTGAAATTAAACCAGCCATGGATGATGTTGAACAGATATGACCTTCTGCCTGCTGTTCGATAATGGGCAGGAAAACTTTTACCCCATAAATTGGGCCCCAGAGATCCACATCCATGATCCATTTCCAGTCCGCAAGCTTCATTTTCCTGGCTGAAGTTGGAATGCCGACACCTGCGTTATTGCACAGTATATGGATAGCGCCATATTCTTCCATTGCAGCTACCGCCAGTGCCTCGACCTCCTCCAATTTTGAGACGTCACAGAGTCGACCAACCACAGGAACCCCGGAATCTTCAAACTCCCTGACCACATCCGCCAGTGCCTTGGTATCAAGGTCTGCAATCACCAGCTTCATTCCGCGGCTGGCAAAAGCACGCGCCATACCCAGACCGATACCACTAGCGCCACCAGTGATCACAGCGACGCGATCTTTGAATTGCTTCATTATTTTCTCCAGATGCCCGGGTAGGACAAGTTTCATTAATGATCAGAATAACCGAAAGATCATCCCGGGGCTTAAAGTTGATAGTCTCCTGGGATCAACCTTTGGATTTTACAATCAAGAAGGCGCCCAGCGAAATAGTGAAAATCGGGTAGAACGGCACAAACGGGAAATACGGCATAAAAATATCAATTGCCTGCATCACTCCGATCCCAGCAAACAATTCGTAGACTTGAGGACTCCAGGCTGAACCGAAGCTACTACCTGTCAAGCCGATGATCACCGCCACGACGCCGGATCCAAGCAGTAGCAGCCGACCGGTATGACCAGTAGTTGTTTGTTGCCAGTGTTTTTTACTCCAGGCAGCGATGCGCAAACCCCAGGCCAGGAAGCCACCCCAGTAATAGATATAATCAATGAGAACCGGGTTTTGGTAGTAGAAGAGATTGAACCAATAGACACTCCAGGCATATGCCCACAGCCAATAAATCCCGCTTGTGTGCAGGATCTTCCACTGCTTTGGGCTCAATCGGCTGCGACCAAATTTGAACGAGGTCAGCACCATTGCTATCAGCAATGTATAACCCACCACCCCCTCAACGACATCGCTCAAAACGTAAACATCATCGATATAGTATTGTGTATGTATACCTACCAACCACAGGATGAACAACAACTGCCAGGCCATCGCGGCAGCGAAACAGAGTCCTATTATTTTTCGATTTCGCAGCAGCCAACGACTAAGCAAGCCGGGAAAGAGCGTCTGCAAAGAGGAGGCAGCAAAGGCCAGATACAACCAGGGCACCGCACAGCGCACCGAGAATTGAATCATCGAAGAGACGGCTTCAACACGCGACAAGTCAACACGAACCATAGCCAGCAGCATTGTTACCGATATTATTGCTGCAACCAGCCCGAAAAAGTTCCAGCCATTGACAATTCTGCCTTTTAGTAACTCGTCCAAAACGTACTCATTGATTCAGCATGTTCGTCGTTTTATCACTCGATCTTTCCGCGAATAGTACAGTAAACAGACAGGTCAATCTGCCTGACGTGTTGGCGTTGAAGCCCGTCGTGGATTGACGAGCTAAGCTAAAATAGTCAATGGGACCGGTCGAGTCAGACCGGTACGTTATGATGTCAAATTCCCGGCACGAAGGTCGGATATGCTTTCGAGTTTCAGTTCCGCCTGATCGCGCTCTGCAATGTATCGATTGACGTCACGTCCGATGACGATAGCAATAGCGCCGAACCCAACCAGATCTTTGTTCGAATAATCATAACTGTTCTCGCTACAAGCCTCATGTTAGGGCAAAGTAATGAAACTACCAATCCCGGAATAACAATGCGATTAATTCGTTTGCTAAAAAGTGATCTGGCCAGGGAAACCGCAGAATGGGTGGGTGATGATGTCATCACCGTCAGCCAGGCCGAGGAAATTTGCGCGCGTTACGGTGCTGATTACCACCAGGCGAGTAGCCGGTCACTGGGTTACAACGTGCTGGTTGTATTTGGTTATTTGTTTATTGGCCTGGCAGTTATCACACTTCTGGGCGCGAATTGGGATGACATCCCCAGAGCGCTGAGGATGGGCGGACTCGTTGTCCTCACCGCTTGCACCCAGGGCTTTGCGGTTTATTTAAATTCGCAAGGTAAGCAAAGTGTCGCAGTGGGTATTTTCCTGCTCGGTAACCTGTTCTTTGGTGCGTCGATTATTCTGATAGCCCAGATCTACCACCTGGGTGAACACATGCCAGATGGCGTATTCTGGTGGGCGCTTGGATGCCTGCCATTTGGCCTGCTGACGAAAAACCCGCTTATCACCTTGCAGGCAAACCTGTTGGCAATTATCTGGTTTTATCTCGAAGTGAGCGTAGGTTTTTACCCGACACTCTTTCCGGTTTTTATCATGGGTTCGTTGTTTGTATTGTACCGGGGGCAAGGGAGCATCCTCCTCCTGCTCACCTCGGTGGCGAGTATTGGACTCTGGATGGAATACGCACTGGCGGAAATCTGGCGCAGTAGTCGACATTTCACTTTTGAGCCAGAGCATGTGGCTGTGAGCGTCGCATCATTCATTCTTCTGTATACATTCAGCCACTGGCTAAATCAAAGAAATACTGTTGCTACCCAGGACTATGGCGCTGTTCTATCGGTCTGGAGCCTGAGATTCGGATTGCTGTTTTTGCTGGTATTCAGCTTTGAAGATCCCTGGGAAAGTCTGATCAACGCAAACTGGGAACACTTGCCCTCAACATTCGCCTTTGTCGGGGTACTCGCGATGAGTGCGCTGCTCCTGGCTTACCGGTCGAGCAAGCTGAAAATCGTTGCTTCCATACTGGTTTTCTATTTGGCGTCTTTTTTGGCGGTGCTGCTCACCGAAAACGATGTCCATGCACCTCTTTTTCAGCTGATGTACAACCTGGCCCTGATATCGGCTGGCGTCACACTGATTATCAAGGGCATTCACAGCGGCATTTCCCACTACTTTTTCCTCGGTATCGCTACCATCCTGCTGGTCGCATTAATGCGATATATTGATTTGATTGGTGACTATGTTGGCGGTGCCATGCTGTTTATCCTGTGTGCCACGCTATTGTTAGGCGCCGCTCGATATTGGAAGGGCTACCTGGCGAAAGGAGACCACCCATGAAGCGTTTCGTCAACATAGCTTTGAGTGGTTCTGTCGTTGCTCAGATTTTGATTCTTGTCGGTATGTACGTGTTAGCCGTACTGCCGCTGTGGACCGGCAAAGAGGTAAAATTAAAAACAATACCCGTCGACCCTCGTTCGATGTTTCGGGGCAACTATGCGCGCCTCAATTACGGAATTTCCCAGATTGACGCAAGTCATTTTCCCCAGGACAAAGATCTTCGAAATGGTGAGGTGGTTTATGTGGTCTTAATGCCTGATGGAGAGGAATTATTTGTTTTTTCGAAAATCATGCTCAACAAACCTGCGACAGGCGTCTTTCTTCGCGGCAGAATTCAAAACAGACATTATGAAAACAAAACCAGTTACTATCGGGTCAACTATGGTATCGAAGCTTTCTTTGCACCCAGGGAGCAGGCGTTGAAACTTGAGCAGCAACTGAGGGACGGAGGGATAGCACTGCTGATGGTGTCTGATGGAGGCAAGGCAAGATTGAAAGACCTTACTGGCTTCTAAGCTTCGCGAAAGCGGCATAGAAAATCTGTTAACATGGTCTACATCAAAAAGTTATCGAACCTGGGTTAGAGATCTTCTGTTGAAGCAACTCGTTACAAAATTGAATATCATGTCAAGGGTGTCAATATTAATCAGCCTTCTGATTGTGTTGGGCGCAAACCCGGTTCTCTCGGCCCCGGCCAATGAAGAAGCACTCAACCGGTTAAAAATCAAAGGCACCACCTATCGACTAAGAGATCAATTTGAACGGGCCAACAAGATAGCGAAACAGATGAAGCGAGACTTTCCACACTCCGCATCAGGTTATACCTTCAATCTGAATACGTTGGTGACACGATTGTCCTGGGACTCGATCCAAACCCAATACGACCAACAGATCATCGCCGATGCTGACAAGGCGCTTGCAATCTGTGAGCAGAAAATCAACCGGGATGGTAAGGACCACCAGGGCTACTATGACTGTGGCCAGGCCCATTTTGCCCTGACCTATCTTAACGCCTTAAGGGGAAACTATTACCGCGGAGGGGTTCACGGTACCCGAACCATCAAAAACCTCGAACGTGCACTTAACCTTGATCCCACCCTGACAGACGCGAAAATGCATCTCGGATCGGCTTATTACTTCGCTGACAATCTCCCCTATTATATAAAAGCAGTCAGTCACGTCCTGTGGTTTGTACCCACAGGGAATTCGTCCAAAAGCCTGCCCTATGTCAAGGAAGTCACCGAGCGGGGAACATTTTTCAGGGATGTTTCGAAGTTTATCTATAGCAATCTGTTAATCGACGGCACAGATGAGGATCGTCAGCAAGCAGTACTGCTTCTATTGGACCTGGTAGATCGTTATCCGGAAAACCGACGCTTTCACTTACGCTATATCTCGTTGCTGATAGAGATGCAGCGGTATGAACAATCACTGCAGGCCAGCCAACATTTCGTAAGAACAGGAGAGAAATATGACCGGCAGCCCGTAGATCTGGCGTTGGCGCAATTATGGGCCAGCCGGGCTTATCTCGGTCTGCAGGATACAAATGGGGCTACAGCGGCGTTTGACAGAATACCCGGTGACGTCTGGATCTTTGATTTTCCATCCTGGGGCAAGTCGTGGTATCAATTAACCCTGGGACAAATCAGTGATTTAAAAAATAAGCGAACAACCGCCATTGCTGCCTATCAGCAGATTGTCGATCAACAGGACTATCCGTCTCCGGCAATCCTGGCCGCTGCCCGAAAGGGCCTAAAAGTTCCGTTTTCCCTCAACCCCCTTCCATAATTGCGCGGCTGCCTCTAATCTAGGTGTCCATACCAACACACGGTACATACAATGGAAGAATTCGAGAACATCATCTACGAGGTAGAGAATGGCCGGGCACGAATCACCCTGAATCGGCCAGAGAAGCTCAACGCACTCAGCTTGCAGCTTCAAGCAGAACTCAACGAGGCGCTATGGGAGGCAGACAACAACAACGATGTCCACTGTGTCATCATACGAGGTGAAGGCAGGGCTTTCTCGGCAGGGTATGATCTTACAGGCGGTGGCGGCAACGTACCGGTGTCACGCATCCAGTCAGAACAAAACAGCTATCGTGGCGGCCGTTCCATCGATGATGATGCCTGGCAACTAGAACGAGCCCAGCGATATCGTATGGCTATCTTCGATATGCACAAACCAGTCATCGCCCAGGTCCACGGTTATTGCCTGGCAGGCGGAACAGATATCGCACTGCTCTGTGATATGGTCATTTGTACTGATGATACGAAGTTTGGTTTCCCGCCAGCCCGGGATCTTGGTGCCCTACCTAATAACATGTGGATTTACAATGTGGGGCCCCAGTGGGCAAAACGCCTGATGCTAACCGGTGACACTATCAACGGCGTCGAAGCGCAGCAGATTGGTCTGGTGTTAAAGTCCGTACCACAACAATACCTTGAACAGGAAGTTGAACAACTGGCAGATCGCCTCGCGATGATTGACCCGGATCTGTTGTCCGCCAACAAACGGATTATTAACACCGCACTGGAATTAATGGGCGCCCGTACCCTGCAGCGAATGGCTGCAGAAAATGATGTGCGTGGCCACAACACGAAAGGCGCTGCCGGCTATATGAAATCATTCAGGGAAAAGGGTCTCAAGGAAACCCTCAGGGAACGGGACGAAAAGTTCGGCGATGGTCGTGCAAGAGTCAATGGCCCTGAACTTCGTGACGAACATGGCAAGCTCATTGATTAGGAGTCTATTTTAGTGGAAACAACGTTACTGGGCCGCACTGAGATCGAAGTTAGTGTTGCTGGCCTGGGTTGTGGTGGGCATAGTCGGCTAGGCATCTCAAATGGAAATTCGGAGGCGCATGCCACCGCTATTGTTGAATTTGCCATGGACCTCGGTATCAATTTTATCGATACCGCCAGAGCCTACGGCACTGAAGCTGCGGTTGGTTCAGCCATCAGAAACAAGCGGGACAAGATTGTCGTTTCTACCAAATCCTCCCCGGGCAGAACCGGTAAATTGCTGTCAGGTCAAGCCGTGGTCGAGTCTCTCGAGAAAAGCCTTGTTCGCCTGCAAACCGATTATGTTGATGTGTTCAATCTTCATGGTGTAACTGCAGAGCAGTATCCCCATTGCGTTGAAGAAATACTTCCCGCCCTCAAGAAACAACAGACGCTGGGTAAGATTCGATTTCTTGGTATTACCGAGACCTTCGTCCGGGATCCGTCTCACGACATGTTAAAACTCGCTCTTCCGGACGATTATTTCGACGTGATCATGGTTGGCTTTAACCTGCTGAACCCTAGTGCCAGACACTCGGTCTTCCCTTTGACTATCAGGAACAATGTTGCGACGCAGATCATGTTCGCTGTTCGGCGTGCACTGAGTCGCCCGGATGCACTATTGGAGGTTATTCAGCAATTGGTTTCAAGCGGGGAAATTGACAAAGCAGCTATTGATGGTGAATCCCCTTTGCGTTTCCTAAAAGAGAATCCCGATATCAATTCGATCGTCCAGGCTGCCTATCGTTTCTGCCGCCATGAACCCGGCGCTACAGTCGTGCTGACCGGTACGGGCAGTAAAGCGCACTTGTCTGAAAATGTGAATTCGATTCTGGCGGACCCACTGCCTGACGAGGCGATCCGAGAACTGACATCAATATTCGGTCGCGTGAATTCAGTGTCAGGTAACTAGTTAAAAATACTGCAGGTAATGACCAATGGAAGTGAAGCTCAAGCACCAGGAAAATGAATCCGGAGACCAGGCTGTTGCCAATCAAGGTTTCGGGAGAATCACGACCGAAGCACCGCCGCACTTCGACTCCATACTGGACGGGGATGCAGCCATCCGCTTCTTCACTGACAACGGATTCGCCGTTTTGCAAGCCGGTCTTGAGGAGCTGGAGATCACCGAGCTAAACCGCTTCTTTGACCGAACTCAGCAAGAACGTCCTGAATCCTGGGGATTGACTGAGAAGAGAAAACCACATCATCGAGGCCAGGGGCTGATCTTTTCCCAACCGCTGCTGGACTATCCTGAACTCGATCACTATACCCAACATCCCAGAACATTCCCTCTCGTCTCAGCGTTGTTGGGCGGTGAAGATAAAGTCCGTTTCAGTGAATTCAACTTAAGGGAAACACCGGCGAACGCCGGTACCGGTGCAATGAATTTTCATCATGATGCGGTCGTCGAGGACCGGTTTATCCGTGCGCCCTACATGCCCTGTGACTGGCTTTGCGCTATTCACTACCTCACCGAAGTCAACGAACATACCCCATCGTTTTGTGTCGTACCCAAAAGCAACCAGTATGAAACACTCAAAGAGGCTTTTAACGAACTCGGTGAAAACTATTCTGAAGTGCCAATCTACGGCCCTGCCGGTACCTGTGTCATGTACGACACGGCGCTGTACCACACCCGTTATGATGGTGATGGCAAGCAGTCCCGCCGAACCTGGCATCAATATTATGCCCGGGGCGGCTGGCTGGGCAGCTCCCTGCCAACAACTAACAAGTACGTTCGTGCGCCCTCGCCGGTGCTAACCGACTGGAATCTGTTTCCCGAGCGTCTTGCTTTTCATCCAGATCCCAAAAAACGACTTTTCTTTTCACACTGGAATACAGCCCAGGGCGAGTGGGTTGCGTCTGGTTTTGATGCTAAGGTCCGCAAATCAATGCCGCGGGGAAATCAATGAACCTGATCACACGCCAGAACTGGGTAGACAACGATAACGGACTCGTAGATCGAAGAATTTTCTCTGACGTCGAAATTTATCAGACTGAACTAAAAAAGATATTCGCCCGGGGCTGGAATTTCATGTGCCATGAATCGCAAATTCCTGAATCCGGTAACTTTTTCCTTAACTACATCGGCGAGGACCAGGTCATTGTAGTCAGGGATCGAAACCAGCAGGTCCAGGTACTGCTCAATTCCTGCCCCCACCGCGGCAATACGGTCTGCCGGGCGGATCAGGGTAAAACCCGCTCATTTTTCTGCTCGTACCATGGTTGGAACTTCGACCTCGATGGCAAACTGGTAGGCGTGCCGGGATTCGAACCTTTTTACAAGGGAGATCTGGATAAAGATAAATGGGGCCTCGCCAAAGCAGCCCAGGTCGAAAGTTACAAAGGCTTTGTTTTTGCGACACTGGATCCCGATGCCATCGCCCTTGGCGATTTTCTTGGCTGGGTAGGTCGACTTGGGTTGGATCTGATTGCAGAACAGGGTGATGTTGAAGTAGTCGACGGCATCCAGAAAAACCGTATCCAGTGCAACTGGAAACTGGCGGTTGACAACCTGTTTGACTGGTACCATCCCAAGGTCAGCCATGCTTCGGCAATTAGAACCGGAATCATGTCTGAAGAATCCATGTACCCGATGAGCCAGATGGTTATTCTGGGTGAATATGGTCATGCTATCGGCGGGCCCGGTGTCAGTGAAGATGAACAGCGGCGACTGGAAGAAAAATATGCCGATCTTTACTCCACAGCTAACCTTGAAAAACCGAAGTCGCCAAATTCCTGGCGTGCCAACCAACAAGCAATTCAGGAACTCGGACCGGTGGGTATCCGCTCGAAAGGCCACCCCAATATTTTTCCCAATCTCTGGGTGTCTACCGGTGGGACACAACTTTGTTTGCGTCTTCCAAAGGGACCGCTTGAAACCGAGCTCTGGTGGTTCACCTTTGTAAACAGAAACCTGTCAACAGAAACGAAACGACGGATAATCCAGGGGGCGATCCATTTTTTTGGCCCTGCAGGAATGCTGGAACAGGACGATGGCGAGAACTGGAGCCACTCAACCAGGGGGTCCCGGGGAGTGGTTACCGGTGATCGCCCCCTTAACTTTAGAATGGGATTGGGTCAGGACAAAGTGAGATCCGATCAGTCGGGTCAGTCCAGTATTGAAACCGTCGTCAATGAACACGGCCAACGCTGGACCTACCGATCATGGCAGGAATGGATGAAGGCCGACAACTGGTCGGATCTGGTGAAAAACCACTCCCCTGAACCAAAGGGGCAGGTTTGATATGCCTGAACAATCAAATACCGAGCCATCAAACACCGAGCTATCAACCCCGGATCTTATGCTCCTGCAATTCGAGGTGGAGCAGTTTCTCTACCACGAAGCAAAACTGTTAGACGAGCGCCGTTATGACGAATGGATAAATCTGTTAACGGAGGATATTCACTACTGGATGCCAATCCGCCGCACCACAACAACCAGGGAAATCAACAAGGAATTTACAGAACCAGGCGCCATGGCCTTTTTCGACGATGATCTGGAAATGTTAAAGATGCGCGTAAAAAAAATGGCCGCTGGAAACGCCTGGTCTGAAGACCCGCCTTCCCGAACTCGCCACTTCGTGAGCAATATTCATATAAGTGGCGTCCAGGGAGATGAGATCAAAGTTGAGCTGAACTTTCACCTTTATCGAACCCGTCTTGAAAGCGAAGAGGATAGCTGGATCGGTCGAAGGCAGGATCTGATCCGGCGGACTGACAACAGCTTCATGCTCGCCCGCCGTCACATTTTTTTAGAGCAGACGGTGATTCTCTCGCAGAATATGAGCAGTATGTTTTAGCACAAGGGAAAATGAACAATGGCGCGTCTTGAAAACGAAGTCACTTTGATTACCGGTGGCGCCTCTGGTCTTGGGTTGGCCATCGTTGAGCGATTTCTGCAGGAAGGTGCGAACATTGCGGTGCTCGACAAATCCTCCGATGCCATTGAATCCTTAAAGACAAAAGTCCATGACCTGGGATACGACGATAAATTGCTAACCATCCCTGGTGATGTACGCGTTTACGACGATAACGCAACGGCAGTCTCTGCCTGCGTCGATAAATTCGGAAAACTTGACTGTATTATTGGTAACGCGGGTATCTGGGACTTTTCGAAGTCGCTCATCGGCTTACCGGTGGACACTCTGGATGAGTCGTTTGACGATTTGTTTCACACCAATGTAAAGGGCTACCTGAATCTTGCGAAAGCTGCTCTGGAACCACTCACCCGTAGTCGTGGCTCGATGATTTTTACAGCGTCAAATGCAGGCTTTTACCCCGATGGTGGCGGACCATTGTACACCGCAACCAAACATGCCGTTGTCGGTTTAATCCGCCAATTTGCGTTTGAACTGGCACCCTACATCCGGGTTAACGGCGTCGCGCCGGGAGCCATTGATACCAATTTGCGAGGTTCGACCGCACTTGGACAAGCGGAACAGGTAATTCCCGGCGAGGCGCTCGCCCAATCCATTCCCGATATCGTACCCGTGGGTGTTATGCCGACGCCAAAAGAGTATGCCGGTGCTTACGTATTCTTCGCATCCCGGGAGGACAATATCCCTTCAACCGGCGTCATTCTGAATCATGATGGAGGTGTTGGCGTCCGGGGATTTACCAGAACCCGTGGCGGTGACAAACTGGCTCAGAAGCTGGGCATTACCGACTAGGTGCATCCGTTTACTGGTTTTTAGCCCCCACCTGCTGCGACAGTACAATAGCCACCCCACCCAGTGTTGCTACAGAAGCCAGCACCAGACGGAGCGTTGCGGGTTCGGTCAGCAACAGAACACCACCGAATGCCGCAATCACCGGCACGGAGAGCTGAACAGTAGCAGCCTGAGTTGCGCTCAACCCTGAAAGAGCCGCATACCAGATGACATAGCCACAACCTGAGGTAATGGCCCCGGATGCCACAGCGAGTATCAGTCCATAAACAGAACTGTGGAAGTGTGGTAGAAAGAACAGGCTGACAAGAAGCACCAGCGGTACAGAATACAAAAAATTCCTCGCTGTCGCTTCAAGCGGATCCGCCGTACTTCTGCCCAGGAGCGAATAAAACCCCCAGGCAATACCGGCGACAATCATCAGTGTCGCTCCCAGTGGATCGGGTGCCGTAACGCCCGGAAGCACTAGGTAGATAAGCCCCAGTATCGCCAGTACAAAACCTATCCAGGAAACCACTGGGAACTTCTCACCTTCGCGAAGCGCCACCACGAACATCGTAAGTTGAACCGCCCCAAACAGTAGTAAGGCACCGGTACTCGCACTGAGAGAAAGGTATGCAAAGGAGAAGAAAACCAAGTAGATCAACAGTGCTGCTACCGTCCGCCAATTCGTCGGTAACCGTGAATAGGAACCGCCCCGAAACATCAGGATCAAACCCAGCATCAACGCTCCGGCAATTGTTCTGGCGGAAGTGAAGGTCGCAGCATCAATCAAATCGCCAGCCAGCGCCAGGCGGCACAGTAGAGAGTTTGCGGCAAAAGCTAGCATGGCTATCGCCGTTAATACCGCTGTATGGGTGATCGTTTGTTGTCTTGCTTCTGGCATAACGCCAGTATTTCATTGTAAAACAACGACCTCAAGTGGTGCTATGATTCCTTGTGAAGCGACCCACAAATCGATTCGCCAATCAGGGAGGCGAGTTGGCCGCCATAGAGTTCGAACACAGGAGTCTGTCATGACAGAAACGGAATTAACCAATCACGAAGTCACTATCTGTTTAAAGGGTGGTGCGGTACTCGGCCCCTATCGTGCAACCTGGAGTAAAGACAAACCAACCGATGTCAGGGAACTGACCATCGAGTATGAAAACTTCCTAAGGGGTGTTGATCAAAAGCGATTTAAATATCACCTCCACGATCTGCACTCCCATACCGCACATTCAGTGATTCTGAAATTTGACAACGTCACGGCAATCTATGATCAGGTAACGCTCAGCTGATAATGGCTTATTCAGGTAGGGAACGTCGGCGTAACCGCTGCATGCCGTGCAGCCATCGGTCAATATCATCGCCTTTGCGTCGCACATAGTCTTCAACTTCAGGATGTGGTAGGACATGAAAGCGTTCTTGCCTGATGCATTCGACGACAGTATCAGCAAGCAGATCCGGTTCAATAATGCCATCGGTCTGGCCATCACCCAGACTCTTGGGTGCCATTGCGGTGTTAACTCCCTGGGGACATAGAACTGATACCTTAATACCATCATCAGCATGGGTAATAGAAATGAATTCAGCCAACTTAACGGCGGCTGCTTTCGTGACGGTGTACGGACCAGAGCCAATAGCTGCCAATAATCCTGCCGCCGAAGCCGTATTCAGCAGATAGCCATCACCACGCTCAATCATCCCCGGCAGCACTGCCCGGGCTGCGTACAGATGCGACATTACATGTAGTTCCCATTGCTGCTGCCACACCTCATTTTCCGCATCAGTCAGCAGCCCTGCGCCACCGGCGCCAGCGTTTGAACAGAACAGGTCGATTTGCCCATGTCCAGCAAGGGTACGCTCAACCACACCCATGATCTGGCTTTCATCGGTGACGTCGCATACCTCGCCTGAGCAACCTAGCTCAGCAGCCGCAGCCTGAACGGCCTCTTCTACCAAATCTACGAGCACCACGGCTTTTGCACCTTCTTCCAGAAAAGCTCTGCCCATTGCCTGGCCAATACCACCACTGCCACCAGTGATTACTGCGACTTTATCTTGTAGTTCCATAATTTCAATAAATCCTTAATGTGAGATGCCAGAACCATATATCCAGCTGGCTATCTACGCAAGGATTTGTGTGGGTGGGTAATAGCTAAAGCAGTTCAGTGATAGGTATCTTCAGCCCCACCCCAAATCCCTGTGCGAAATCCACCCCGATCTCTTTCAGAATATCAAGGGCTTCATTATCCTCTACGAATTCAGCAATGGTTTTCTTACCCATGGAGTGTGCAACTTCGTTAATTGACTTGACCACTGCATAATCACTCGCACTGGTTTTGATGTCTGTGACAAAAATGCCATCTATCTTGACGTAATCTACGGGCAGACTTCTCAAGTACGAATAGGAAGAGACGCCCGTGCCAAAGTCATCCAATGAAAACTGGACACCGATTACCTGCATTTTTTCAATGAACTCAACCACGTTATTGATGTTGCCGATCACGGCTTTTTCAGTAATTTCGAAGCATATTTTCGAAGTAGGCAATCGTGTTTTGTGGAATTGTTCAAGTATGAATTCCATAAAGTCATCTTCAGCCAGTGAATTCCCAGATATATTAATAGTAAAGGCTCCCAGATGGTTCAGGCGTAGAAAGTTGTTAGCAATGAATTCGAACGTGTTTGTTATGACCCAGCGATCAATACCACCCATCCGGTTGTAGGTTTCCGCAGCAACAATAAAATCTTGCGGCGGCATCGGCTCATCATTTCCATCAAGTATGGTGAGCAATATCTCATAGTGTGGGAGTTCCTCTGAATCCTTGGCATTGGGTTGTATTAACTGGCAGTTCAGTAAAAATCTACCCTCTTCTATGGACCTATCAATCTGAGCAATGAAATTCATGATCTCTTTTCGATGGGCCAGGTCTGAGTCATCAGATTCATAAATCTGAACTGTGTTTCGGCTTGAACTATTTGCCGTGAAACAAGCTGTATTCATTCCCCTCATCACACTTGTTGTACTTATGGTCTGTTCATCTACATTTACCACACCGCCACTGATGGTGAGAGAAAGCTTCCCGTCAGGCTGCTCGAATTTAAATGTTTTTACTGCCGTGCAAACCTCCTGGACTATTTGCATACCCTCCTGCGCACTACAACCTTCAATTAGAAGGCCAAACTCATCGCCGCTCAAACGAGATAAGACAGCTTCTTTAGGGATCACGTTTTGAATGACGTCACTTGCTTCAATTAACAGGCCGTGAGCCGTAGTGCGTTCTTCTGAACAATCTACATCTTCAAATTGATCAATGTACAACATAGCGACAACATGGTGTGTTTTTTCTCTCTTGGCTAGTCCAATAACTCGTGACAGCTGGTATTCAAACTCTTTTTGATTTATGAGCCCGGTCAGCTTATCGTGAGTGGCCGGATGTGTCAGTTGGTTATTCATGTTCTGCAACATGCAGTGAGATGCTCTATCTGTCAGTGACAGATTCGATTCTTCAATTATCATTGCATGGCGTTTAATTGTCATCGAGGTAAATTGTTCAACTGTCAGCTCGTTCTGTTTTATACCTCGACGATTAACAAAAACCATGTCAGTTCTCTCTTCATTCACCCAGGCCAAGATGGCCATCTGTGGTACTTCGATGTCGCTGACAAATTTAATCCACTCGCCGACACCAAGGCGCCGAACTCGATCAATCGAGGCTGATAGGACCAACAACAGCAACGAGCAGACTGATAAAACTTTTAATTTGAAGTGCGATGGACCCACCAGACCCACTAAAAGATCTCGCAGAACCGCAACGCCCTTGAGTAGAAAACTAAGTTCGTCTTTCTTCCGCAACTCCAGGATATGGCCGACAATACTTGCCAGGGATTCAAGACTGGAAATGTTCTCCGCAGTGAATGGTGTGTCAGCTGACCTTTCAAAAACCAAAGTACCAACAACACCTGACCGTCCCTGCAACTGAACAGTACAACTGGCGCCACAACCATCTTGCTTCATCAATTCGGTATGCGCCCTAACAATGACCTTCTTACGATCAGGGCATTCGGGAATAACGATAGTGCTGGACTGATCGGCTGACTCTTCCATAGCGGCCTCGATTCGACGCACCAGTTGCGTACGGGAATCAAACTTTGCATTGTTAGACAATGCTAAAAGTTGAGTCGTCATTCCATTTACGGTACCCAGGCTGACACGGTCACACTTGAAACTTTCCGCCAGGCGATTAACTGTATCCAACGCCATTTGTTTAGTATCTGACTGCGCAAGAGCCGCTTCGATCAGGTCGATTGAAAATGTGCCAAGCTCCTGCAGACGAGTCGCTTGCCGTCCTATCAACTTGTCAATCCACATCCCGCCCCATTGGAGTAACTGTAGTATGGCTTGTTGCTGGGCTTCGGAGCGCGTAGAGATCATTAACACAACGACGCCGACTACCTGTTCACCCGCTATCAATGGGCAGCCGATCAGATCGCAACTCTTTAGGTCACCCAGTCCTTCGTGATTGACTGTATGAGTGAGCCCTGTGCCTTCTGCCATCACCCGCTTGCTCATCTGTTTCAGCAACGGATCCTTTTTTTCATTGTTCGGCCAGTTCGCAATCCAAGCTGGTTTTGAATTGGCATTGGGGTCGCAAAAAATTCCACCGTGAATCACTCCCGCTACCATTTCGCACTGCCACAGAAGCCAGGATTGTGCGATCTCCAGGGGTAAGACCTGATTATCAGTCAGCTTGGCCGGGTCAGGTTTCGGAGATGGCCCATCCGACTCAATTGCATCCACAGGTGTCCATGGCTCATCCTGAGTCTCCGTTACCTTGGTTGCCATAAGTGCTCGATTTTCCATGCTTCTTATGTATACGTCTTAAACAAAGTGATACCAAGCATACGATATTGGTTTCAACGGCGATGTTTTATTGCATTTGTGCAAGTACTTGAAATGAAACGCTTACCGCCATTTGTGTGGGTCCCGATTCGTTCCAGATGGTAACCGAATCCATCGATCTTCCGGCCGCTAGCTAGACCCGCGCCAGCGTTATCGTTATCGTGTATCCCACAGAATGATCAGGAAGACTCTCAAATGCGTTTTTTCTCCTCGGCCGTAATGGTAATTGGTTGCCTGTTGATTTTTGGATGTACACCTGATGAACCTGTTGAACCGTCCCGGACTGAAACCCCAATCCCTGAAGTTTCCTGGCCAATGCATGGCCAGGATCCCGGTGAGGCTCGTTACAGCGAGTTAACCGACATTAACCAGGAAACAGTTTCAGAGCTGGGTGTCGCCTGGAGTTATGAACTGGGTTCCACTCGTGGGGTAGAGACCACACCGATCATTGTCGACGGCGTGATGTACGCAACGGCACCCTGGAGCGTTGTTCATGCGATTGATGCCAGTAGCGGCAAGGGATTGTGGCAGTATGACCCTGAGGTACCCAGGCAATGGGGGCGCTGGGCCTGCTGTGATGTGGTGAACCGTGGCGTTGCAGTCTGGCGGGACCGCCTGGTCTTCGGCACGCTGGACGGTCGGCTTGTAGCCCTGGATAAACAAAACGGTAAAAAGCTCTGGGAAGTGCAAACCACACCAACAGACAAGGCCTATACCATCACCGGGGCACCACGAATAGCCAACAACAAGGTGATTATCGGCAACGGGGGTGCTGAATATGGTGTTCGAGGCTACGTTACTGCATACGATGTAAACACCGGGGAACAGCTATGGCGCTTCTATACTGTACCGGGAGACCCTTCAAAACCATTGGAACACCCGGATCTTGACATCGCGATACCGACCTGGAGCGGCCAGTGGTGGAAAGCTGGCGGTGGCGGCACCGCCTGGGACAGCATGGCGTTTGATCCTGCGCTAAATTTAATCTACGTGGGAGCTGGCAACGGTTCCCCCTGGTCACGGTACGAGAGAAGCCCCGGGGGTGGAGACAATTTGTTTTTGTCTTCGATAATTGCACTCGATGTAGATACCGGCCGATTGAGCTGGCACTACCAGACAACGCCAGGTGACAACTGGGACTACACAGCAACCCAACACATTCTGCTAGCTGAACTAACCATCAATGGTGAGGTGCGTCAAGTCCTGCTGCAGGCACCAAAGAATGGATTTCTATATGCTCTAGACCGTGCCAGCGGTGAACTCTTGTCAGCGACCCACTATGTTGACTTGAACTGGGCAAGCCATGTCGATATTGAAAGTGGGCGGCCCGTAGAAACTGAAGATGCTAATTATGCCGAGATCCTGAAGAAGGTCACGCCGGGCCCTGCGGGCGGTCACAACTGGCAACCCATGTCTTACAGCCAGAACACACAGCTACTTTATTTGCCAGCACATGACACCGGCTTGTGGTACAAGAACGACGATGAATTTGTGTATGATCCGGCCACCTGGAACCTGGGTCTCATGTTTGACGACGAGTTCACGGCCAGTGCCACGAAGGATGCACCGGTATTCCGGGGCCACCTGATTGCCTGGGACCCTGTCGAACGCAGACCCCGCTGGCAGAAACGTCTCAAAGGTCACTGGAACGGCGGCCTGCTAACCACCGCAGGTGGGCTATTGTTTCAGGGTACCGCAGATGGCCGATTCACTGCATATCGTGACAGCAACGGAGAACAGCTTTGGCAAATGTCTTCGACCACGGGTTTCTTTGCGCCTCCTGTCACGTATCGCAGCAAGGGTGAACAATATGTTGCAATTGCAGCGGGTATCGGCGGTGGCATGGGCGCGGTAGTCGAAGGGGCGATGATCAACAGTTATCACAATGAAGGCAGGATCATTGCTTTTAAGCTCGCTGGCAGCGCAGTTATGCCGGTATCGGCGAAACGTGATTTCTCCCTGCCCAGGTTACCACGAATAAAAACCAAACCGGATCAGATTGCTGAAGGCAGCAGACTCTATGGCAAATATTGCGGCTGGTGTCATGGTGGCGGCGTAGTAAGCAGTATGTTGTACCCTGACCTTCGCTACTTAAGCCCGGACAAGCATGCGATCTTTAAGGAAATAGTCGTTGATGGTGCTCTGCAGGGATTGGGAATGCCGAAATTTGACGACGTACTCGATGCCAGCCAAGCACTTGCAATCCAGGCATTTGTCATCGAACAATCGGCGCTCTTACGAGAAGAGTTAAAACAAGAGTTACAAAAGGAATCGAAGTAATGATCTCGGGGAGCGTATCTATCGGTCCCGCACTTCCTGTTCCAGACTATGCATTTCTTCCAGGAGCGTTTTGAGCGTTTCGAGGGCGTCATTGTACTTCGCGTCCTCCTCCTCGCTTTCCCCAAACACATACCCGTTTGGCACACTGGAATAAGGACTGCGTTTCAGAACATGGAGTTGTTCGATCAATTCACCATGTCGACGTCTTTGTTTCAGGCTCATCTGCCACATTTGGCACACTCAAAGTCAGGTTTTTAACGGTCATATAATATCAAAAGTGAGACAACAAATGTGAACTACCCAAGCGGATATGCACCGGTGAAGTGCTAAATGCACGGTATTCGATGTAAAGTAACAATCAGACTCGCCAACAAGAGAAAACCATGCAGACTCGTGTAAATGAAACCTGGCAAGTATCGAAGGCTTCAATTTCCAGTACAGGGGGCATGGTCGCGAGCCAGCATCACCTGGCCTCGGATGTTGGAGCGGCAATTCTAAGACAAGGCGGCAATGCCATTGACGCAGCAATCGCAACCGGGCTTGCGATTGGTACGCTTGAGCCCTGGATGAGCGGCATCGGTGGCGGCGGTTATACAACTATTTATCTTGCAAAGACCAACACGATTAAGGTCATCGAATTTGGCATGCGGGCGCCGTTTAACTCTGTGCCTGGAGACTATCCCCTGGCACAGAGCGGAGAAAATAGCGCCGACGCCTTCAACTGGCCTGTCGTTATTGATGATGTAAATATCCATGGACCGTTAGCGGTCGCCGTACCCGGCTATATCAAGGGGATTGCACTGGCGCTTGAAAGCTTTGGCACGCTAACCTGGAAAGAAGTTATTGAACCTGCCTGCCAACTGGCAGAATGGGGTTTGCCCATCGACTGGTACAACGCGTCGAAAATTAACCTGTTTGCCCGGGGCCTGAACAAATATCCGGAGACCCGAAGGGTCTATCTCGCCGATGGACTTCCACCGGTGCAGACCCTGGACGGCAGCATCGACAACCTGACGCTGGGGCGGCTGGCGTCTACCTACCGGCGTTTACAAGCTGATGGTCCGGAAGATTATTACTGTGGTGCATTGGCCAGGGATATCGCCAGTGATCTGTCGATGGCGGGATCACGGATTACCGAAAAAGATCTCAGCGCCTATGAGGCGACCATTTCAGAGCCGTTGAGTACCCGCTATAGAAATTCCTGGGTGCACACAGCAGGGCCACTTACCGCCGGACCCAGCTTGATCCAGGCACTGAGTCTGCTTCAGGAAAAGCTTGGGGTGCTTCCTTCGAGCGCCAATTCCAGACCTGATCTCATCACGTTCGAAGCCTACGCGGATTCGCTGCTTGAATCCTATACCTATCGACTGTCCCACTTAGGTGAAGGACCCGACAAAGCAATACCAACCAACACCACCCATATCTGTGCCGCCGACAAACACGGCAATGTCGTCTCCCACACCCAAACGATCATGTCGGCATTTGGCTCGCGTATTATGTTGCCTGAGACAGGTATCCTGATGAACAACGGGATGATGTGGTTCGACCCAAGACCGGGCGGGCCCAACTCTGTAAAAGGTGGCAGGCATCCTCTGTGTAACATGTGCCCAGTGATAATCCAGCAGGACAATGGCACCGTCATCGCCGCAGGTGCCTGTGGTGGTCGCAAAATATTCCCGGCGATTTTCCAGTTGATTTCTTCAATACTGGATTTCAACATGAACATTAACGACGCGGTGCATCAACCCAGAATAGATGTTTCCGGTACCGATCTTGTGACCCTGATGGATTCGCTAGGGAAAGATATCATCAGCGGACTTGAGAATAAGTATCCGCAAACGAATGTCAGGGCGAACGGAGTATCCCCTAACTTGTTTGCCTTGCCGCAAATCATCAGCCGGACCAAAGACGGGGAAATGGAAGGCGGGTGCTTTATTCCATCACCCCATGCGAAAGTATCGGTGGTTTGAAACACCTGTTCCTAACGCCCCTTAAATTCCGGCTGCCTTTTCTCAACAAATGCTCGGAATGCCTCACGGCTATCTTCTGTTGCACCGGTGCGGCTGTGTCGTTCTGTTTCGAGTTCAATATAATCCCGTAAGCTCATGTTCTCGGCACTGATAAAGTTCTTCTTCATTTCACTCATTGCCAGTGGTGCAGAGCTGGCCAATCGATCAATAATTTCATCAACTTCATCGCGAAAGGAATCATCACTGAAAGTCCTTGCCACAAGACCGATACGCTCCGCTTCTTCGGCACCAAACTTTCCTGGTATTAACATCAGTTCTCGCGCCTTGGTGGCACCCAGTATCCTGGGCAATAACCAGGGCGCTGCCATGTCACCGGAAATGGCGACACCCAGAAAAGCCGAGTTGAATGTTGCCCGGGCTGTTGCATAGCGCAAATCACACGCGCAAGCCCATCCAAACCCAGCACCGGCACAAGCACCATTGATGGCGGCTACCGTAACCTTGGGCATCTCATGCAGCAACGAGGTAATACTGAAATATTCCTTTCGGTTTGGTTCCTGGCGTTCATCGCTGGTATAGGCTTTTAAATCTGCACCGGGACAAAACCCGCGCCCGGCACCAGTGAACTGAACCACCCTGATGTTTTCATCAATCGCAACTGCAGACAGGCATTCATAGAGTTCCCGCATCATCGTATTGGTGATGCCGTTAAGGTTATCGGGGCGGTTAAGGGTGATGGTGGCACGAGTACCGTCTACATCATAAAGAATGGTTTGATAATCCGACATGAATATACTCCCGTTGATTTGCAGTTTATTGTTGCCAACCTTTCCTGGCAACATTTCCCTGGCAAAGACTGACACGATATGTGATTGCAATCCAGTGGCTTCAGGCGGCTTTTCTGGAAATAACCCTTTGCCGTTCCCTCGCACCGCCAGCTTGTATAAAGAATGGTCCAACACAGGCAAAAGCCATCAGCCCGGCGAGTATCACGAAGGCAATCTTATAGCTGCCGGTACTGTCGTAAATATATCCAGCCAGCGGTGATGCTGATATCACCAGGGGAAGTTCAACCAGCCTTAACACGCCATTAGCGGTGCCAAATGAGCTATTACCCATCGCCACCGATATTGCAAAGGTGCGAAGGGGGCTCATCCCGGCATATCCAAAACCGTAGGTGCACCCTGCCAGCAAGGACAAATAGAAGTCATCCGCATTGGCAAACATCAGCAAGGCAATACACTGCATAATCAGCGCCATCCAGATGGTCACCCTGGCCCCGAACACGTCGGACATCCACCCCACTACCGGCTTACCCAATGCAGCAAACAGTGCTGTCGCCGATAATATCCACGCTGCATTTGCAGGGCTTAAGCCGATATCCTTTAAATGGCCAAACAGGTGAAGCATAACCGCGGAATAGACACAGCCCATGGCACCGAACATCAGGCCAATACTCCAAAAAGCGGGAAATCGAAGCATCTCCTGCCAGCGCCACAGTCTTGTCTCTGTTGCCATCTCGACAATCTGTTCCTTGTTGGATTCGACATACTTCAGCCCGTCCCTCACTTCTCCCACGTCCTCCGGCCTGTCCTTCAGGTAGAAATAGACCAGGGGCGTCAGAATTGAGATAACGATGACCGCAAAGATAACAAAGCTGCTGCGCCAACCGACAGCTGCGACCAACGCCGTCACCAGTGGTGGCATCACCACACCCGCCAGCGAAGCACCCAGTACCCCGAGTGCTATAGCCCTGCCCCGCCAGTGATCAAACCAGCTGATCACGGTACGATGCCAGGCAAGATTGCCCATGCAGCTCATGCCAAGCCCCATACCCAACCCGATTATCAAATAGAACTGCCATAAGGTCTGGCAAACGGAAAGCAATAAATATGAAAAAGTGACAATACCGATACCGATCAGGATGACGCGCCGGGGAGAATGGGTATCAAGAAACCGGCCTAGAAATGGCGCAATGACAGCACTGGTTACCGCAGCAATGGAAAACCCCATGGCGATTTCGAATCGACTGCCATCCGCCAGCTCCTCAGCGAGGGAAGGCAGAAAAACGCCCCGGGAATAGGAATAAAAACCCGTGCCGAGAAATGTCAGGATCGCACCGATAACGACGACGATCCATCCATAAAAAACCGAGCCGGTTTTGACTGAAATGCTGCTGTACAGAGTCATAATGTGGCTACATCAACTAGCCCGGTCGCTCTCATAGAAGTGTTATTTCAAAGATTATAACGTGCTAGTCTTCCATCTAGTCAACTCTTTGTCGGATGCGTCTTCAAGAACGCATGGATTTAATGGATAGAACATGGGATCACTAATCAACGGTCAGTGGAGTCAACAGGATCCCCGTCGGGTCAATAAAAAAGGCGAGTATGTCCGCCCGGAATCACCTTTTCGTGATTTTATTGGGGCAGATAACATTCGTTTCCCGGCTGAATCCGGGCGCTATCACTTATTCGTCAACGCCGGTTGTCCCTGGGCATACCGGACGATACTGTATCGATCCATTAAGGGATTGGCGGATATCATCAGCCTGTCCTACACGCTACCTGCCGTGGGCAAAGAAGGCTGGACTTTTGGTGACACTCCAGAGCCCCTGCTCAGTGCCCAACATATTCACGATGTGTATAGCGCAGCTGATGGCAGCTTTACGGGTCGTGCCACCGTACCTGTGTTGTGGGACAAACAATTAAAAACAATTGTGAACAACGAATCTGCTGAAATCATCCGCATGCTTAACTCGGCATTTCATGCATTTCCAGGAGTAACATCAGTTGACTACTACCCATCTTCACTAGCGGGCGAAATCGACACGCTCAACGCAGAGATTTACCAGCATGTTAACAATGGCGTCTATCGATGTGGTTTCGCCCAATCACAGTCAGCTTATGAAACAGCCTTTGATAATCTGTTCGCCACACTCGATAAACTGGATTTACGATTGTCCCGGCAAAGATTCCTTTGCGGTGACACCCTTGACTCGATCACAGAGGCCGACTGGCGCCTGTTTGCCACCCTGGTTCGGTTTGATACAGCCTACCACGGACAATTTCGATGCAACCGGAATCGTTTAGTTGACTATGAATATCTGTGGCCCTATACCCGAGATCTATTCCAGCAGCCGAATGTGGCGGAGACTGTTGATGTGGACGCTATCAAGGGAATTTACTACGGCGGGCGAGCCCCCTTTATTATTCCAAAGGGGCCCGATATTGATTTTCTTGAACCCCATGGGCGCGGTTAACTGGTGCTTATCCATAAATAGGTGAATTTCGACTTCAGCACCCTACTTTGCGCATATTGAGTCTATTTTAATAGCACAAAACGTGACTGGAAAAGCACACATAATCACTTATGGATAGGCACTAACTGGCAAAACATACTCAGTCAATCCGACTGAGCTTCTTCAACTTTCCAGCCCCGAATGCAATGGCTATAGCGATCGCTGTGAGCATCGTCAGCCCGGCATCGAAGCCGTGGGTTAAATCATACAACAGGCCTAGCGACAAGGGGCCGAGTACACCGCCTACCTCCGCTGCGGAGAAGAAGAGCCCGGTTGCCACACCAATGTATCGTTCCCCAATGCCCGGTAATTCAACCAGCGTCAGCACCAGGATAGTCATCAGGGACGAACGGGCAATGCCTTGCAGCACCAGCCCGCTGAACAACAATGGCTCTGCTTCGAACCGCAGTAAAATACTGGCACCAGCAGCGAGCAAACTGAGCCCGATAAGAATGTGAAACCGCCGTTGGGGGGTCGCCAGCCGGGGAATGGTGAGTGAACCGACCAAACCGATAATTGTGGGTATCGCTGCCCAGTAGCCTGCTTCCGTGAGGGACATGCCGCCTGAGCGCAATAACTCCGGGAGCCAGTTATTCAGACCATGATTGAACAGAAACACTCCAATGCTCATCAGCAGTACGACAACGACCGCCGGCTGCCGGATCAGTAACCTCAACACCTGGACTTGCGGCAATTGTTGGCTGGAGGTCTGCCGGTGCTGCAGGTTGAGGCTGGGATGCGCGGCGCTCGCAAGCCAGATCAGCGCCGCCGCAGCGCTGACACCCGCCCACAGAAACATCACACTTTGCCACTCATGATCAACCCCGGGTAGAATCAAGGAATGCGTCAGTGTCAACGTCACAATGCCACCGATTGCCGGGCCGGTCATATAGATACCCATTGCCAGCCCGCGAGAAGAGCCGGAGAAACATTCTGTAATCACCGTTGGTGCACCGGCAGAAACAATGGGCCCGCCGAGGCCAAACAGCATGACCGCCAACAGGAGCTCAGTAAAGCTCGCTGCCATACCCCTGGCCAATACCGATGCAGCGATCAGTAACCCACCTATTGTCAGTGCCCAGCGGGGACCTATTTTGTCGAGTAACATGCCGCCGGGAATCGCCGAGAATATATAAACCAGCTGCCAGGCGCCCATGATAGTACCCATCTGCATATGGGTCATTTCAAGATCAGATTCAATCAGGCCAACCAGTGGCGCGAGGCTCGTGGCTGCCAGCCCAAATGCGGCATACAGTACCCAAACGCCAAATAGTAACAACCAACGATACCAGGATGGCGCTGCAGGCAAGTTAAGCTTCCTTAAATTTTGTACTAGGGATGAGAGCAAGAGTACCACTGAAATGTTTCCATTTGGGAAACCTCACTGGTACCCTGTCGAACCCGAATCAGCCAGAACAGCATCAGGCAACATTATGAACCTCTCACCTGACCACATCGCTTTCTTCAAAGACAATGGTTACCTGCTGCTTGAAGGACTCCTGGACCCCGCACTGTGTGCACAGGTCCGTGACCGAATGTGGAATTCGCTGCCCGAGGATTCCCGACTCCGACGAGATGATCCATCAACCCATATCGGGCCTTTCAGGGAAGAGGATATCCAGAACGATTCTATTCACCTTCGCCAGGGATATCGCTGGCAAAACCGTGAATTCGGCACAGATCCACTTCTGCTCGACCTGATCTACAACGAACGCATCTGCGCCATCGCCGAGCAACTTCTGGGTAAGGGTATGCTGGAGCCACCCAAAGTTGGTGGCAAGCTCATGGGCAGTGAAGGTGCAGCCTGGCCAAATGGCCCCATTGACCCGGCTATCAGTGAAGGCGTACGCGGGGTCTACAATACTTTACCCTACGGGGATAAACCCAGGGAAAACGACTACTGCCATACGGATGGCCACCCATTCAACCTTGGCGTTGTGGGCTTAATTGATGACGTCCCGAGTGATGGGGGTGGCTTCAAGATCTGGCCAAAATCCCATCGAAGGCTCTATCCAACCTTCCAGATGCAGTATGACCAGCCGAGAATCCCTTACTATGCCCATCTGCCCAGCCACAAGGGAATAATTCAGAGTCCAGCCTATGACAAAGAAATCAAGGCCATCTTGCGGGATACTCCCGCAGTAGACTGCTGGGGGAAAGAAGGAGATATCGTTTTCTGGCACCATCGTCAGGCGCATATGGCGGGGCATAACTATACCCATGTTATTCGCCAGGCTGTATTGTACGACTTCAAACGAACGGACCTGGATACCTGTCGAATGGACCCACCCCAGGATGATATGTGGCGGGACTGGTCGAACGAGCTACGCGCATCCGACGCTTCATATTCGGAAGCGTTTGCCGCCTCACAACGTTTGACGGTTTAGATCGGACCGTTCACATCAACCGCGCAGCCTCCGCGGTAATTTCAAAGCTGCGAAGGCGCTTTGCATGCTCAAAAATGGAGCAGACCAGCATTAGTTCATCGGCACCTGTCTCATCAACAAACCGGCTCATGCCATTTTGAATGGTTTCAGGCGACCCTACTGCTGAATAGCTGCTCATCTGTGACAATAATGTTTGATCCTCTGGCTTCATGGAATTTTCAAAATCCGCGATCGGCGGCGGTAACTGCCCCGGGGTCCCCTTGCGAAGGTTGAGAAACGATTGGAGTGAAGAAGAGCGCAGGTAATTCGCTTCTTCATCGGTTTCCGCAGCGCACACATTGAAGCCCAACATGATGTAAGGGGCATCCAGCTGATCCGACGGCTTAAATCGGTCGCGATATATGTCGATGGCCTGGTTCATTTGCGCCGGTGCAAAATGAGAAGCAAAAGCAAAGGGTAAGCCCAGCATCGCCGCCAGTTGCGCGCCAAACAAACTTGAACCCAGAATCCACAAGGGCACATTTGTTCCGTCACCGGGTACTGCCGTCACTCTTTGGCCAGGCTGCGACTGCTTCAAATAGTACTGAAGTTCGACCACATCCCTGGGAAAATCCTCCGCACTGCCTGCCAGTGTCCGACGCAGTGCCTGGGAAGTGATCTGATCAGTACCGGGTGCACGACCCAACCCAAGATCGATTCTATCGGGATAAAGTGAAGCGAGGGTGCCAAACTGTTCTGCAATGACCAAAGGCGAATGATTCGGCAACATGATGCCCCCTGCGCCCAGTCGAATCGTCGAGGTGCCACCGGCAATGTAGCCTATCACCACCGATGTCGCCGCGCTGGCGATACCTTTCATATTATGATGTTCTGCCACCCAGTAACGCTCGTACCCCCATTTTTCTGCATGTTGTGCCAGATCCAGGGTATTTTGCAGTGCCCTGGCTGGTGTACTGCCCTCTGTGACGGGTGCAAGATCGAGAATAGAGAATTTTGTCATAACAACTACATTAATCGCCAAAGGGCACCATACTATCATCACTGGTCACTTGTTGAATTGTCTCGCCTGCCGGGCAAATGACGTAAAAGCGCAAACAAAATAAATGGTATGGTGAGCCCATGAGCCAGGAGTCTACTAATCTAAAAACACCTATCCGGTTTAACAACAGCTATGTCGGGTTGCCGGAACAGTTTTACGCCCGACAACTGCCCGTACCTGTCTCAGCACCGGCATTGATACGCGTAAATTCGTCGCTGGCCGATTCCGTGGGCATAGACTCAGACTGGCTGGCTTCGAAGGCTGGTATCGAAATGGTAGCAGGGAATCAAATGCCCGTCGGTGCGGAACCCATCGCTACTGTCTATGCCGGACACCAGTTTGGTAACTGGAATCCTCAGCTTGGGGATGGCAGGGCTGTGCTGCTGGGCGAGGTGATTGCCAAAGACGGTTCGAGGCATGACTTACAGTTGAAGGGCTCCGGCCCAACGCCATATTCACGGGGCGGCGACGGCCGTGCGCCGCTGGGACCGGTGTTGCGCGAATATATAGTGAGCGAAGCCATGGCCGCATTGGGAATCCCGACCACCCGAAGCCTGGCCGCCGTAACCACCGGTGAAGAGGTTTTCCGGGATGACATTTTACCCGGCGCTGTTTTGCTGCGGGTTGCCCAGAGTCATATTCGTATCGGCACCTTCCAGTTTTTCGCTGCCCGACAGAACCACGACGCTATCCGGATTCTGGCTGACCATGTGATTGCCAGGCATTATCCCGAAGCTTTGACTGCTGACAATCCCTATCTGGCCTTGCTCAATGCTGTTATCAACCTGCAGGCAGGTTTAATTGCCCGCTGGCAACTGGTGGGTTTTGTTCACGGGGTCATGAACACTGACAATATGCTCTTGTCCGGCGAAACCATCGATTACGGCCCCTGTTCGTTTATGGATGGTTTCGATCCGAATATGGTGCTGAGTTCGATCGACCATGCAGGGCGTTACGCCTATAGCAACCAACCGGGAATCGCGCAATGGAACCTGATGAATCTGGCCCAGTCACTTCTGCCGATAATAGACAGCAATCAGGAGACGGCGCTGTCGCTGGCACAGGAATCCGTCAATGGATTCCCGGCGCTGTTTCGCGAAGCTTATCAACAGGGCATCAATCAAAAACTGGGCTTCGAACAAAACGACGACGAAGACCCTGCCCTGATAGAAGACTTATTCGCAATGATGACGACGCTGAAAGTCGATTTTACCCTGACTTTTCGACACTTTTACGATCTGGCCAATCCGCTTCATGAAACAAACTCCCCGGATAACAGTTTCAAATTGCCTGCGGAGTTTGATTCGTGGCTAAAGCGCTGGCATAAAAGATTAACCAATGAGGAAAGAGACCCCGAGATTCTGGCAGAGGGATTGAAGCAGGCGAATCCCTTATTTATACCCCGCAACCACCTTATCGAGGAGGTTATTGAAGCGGCAGTCCGACAAGCAGATTTTGAACCTTTCCATGAGCTGGTGAATGTGCTGGAGAACCCCTGCGAGTACCAGCCCGGCATGTCAAAATACACCCAGCCACCCAGCCCCGATCAAGTCGTCAAGCAAACATTCTGTGGCACATAACAGAACTGTGTGCAGATACTGGACGCCACTCGCGATACGAAACTTAAACCCAATAACCTGAAACTATAAAGGCACCCTGATGGAAACCGTGAAAGTTCACACACAAGACGCAGTGCAAACTGTGACCCTCAATCGACCTGAGTCCCTCAATGCATTCAATGGCCAGTTGATGGACGACCTTGCGGATGCATTCCTTGGAGCGGCTAAAGACACCAGCGTCAAAGTGCTTATCGTCACTGGTGAAGGCAGGGCATTTTCAGCCGGGGCGGATCTTTCCGAAAAAGGACGTACACTAAACCCACCGAAGCATGGCCTGGCGGGTCTTCTGGATGCCATTGTCGATTTCCCGAAGCCATTTCTACTGGCAGTTAACGGCCTCGGCGTGGGGATCGGCGCGACCATCTGTGGATTAGCGGACTTCACCTACATGGCAGAGTCTGCGCGCCTCCGATGTCCTTTTTCTGCCCTCGGCCTGACTGCTGAAGCCGGAAGTACTTACAGTTTTCCGCAGATGATGGGACGGCAAAAAGCCAACTGGTTTCTGTGGGCGGCAGAGTGGATGAGCGCACAAGAGTGCCTCGATGCAGGGCTAGCACTGGAAGTTTTACCGAATGATCAATTACTTGATCGGGTCAATGAACAAGCGGCCAAACTCGCAGCCCTACCCCTGTCATCAGTGATGAAGACCAAGGAAGTCATGATGGGACCCCACAAGGCCGGATTAAAAGCCAATATTTTGAAAGAAAACGAAGGACTGGCTGTACTTACTGGAGCCCCGGCCAATGTCGAAGCCATCACCGCTTTTATGCAGAAACGGGAACCTGACTTTTCAAAGATCGAGTAGCACTTTTAGTCAAGGCGTATTCAGCGCGCGCATTCAAGGCGGGTCTTTGTAAATCAAACGCTTGCTATAGTTATGCAAACCAATAGATTGCCGTACATCACGGGTCTGGATCATGCCAATAAAAATGAAATCATTACGGGGATCAATCCAGAACCAGGTTCCGGCAATTCCCCACCACCAGTAATTACCTTCCGGCTGGTTTGCCGCCCTGGCTGAATCGTTAACAACCGCAAAGTCCAGCCCAAAGGTGTTACCGTTTCCAATAAGATTCCCGCTGGCGTTGACGGTATCGTCCAGCTGTTTTTGGCGCATCAACTGAGTGGATTTTTTTGACAGTATTCTGACACCGTCGAGTTCACCACCATTTAAATGCATCCGGGCAAATCGCATATAGTCTGACACGGTTGAAACCAACCCTCCGCCGCCTGACAACAATACAGGTTCTTGCAGATAATCCTTGTTAGGCTCACTCACCAGTTTGCCATCACGATTGAGTTTATAATAACGCGCCAGGCGTGGTGCCTTGTCAGCTGGTACATAGAAGGCAGTATCAATCATGCTCAGGGGTTTGAAGATCTTTTCTTCCAGGTACCTGTCCAGAGGCATTTTTGACAGCACCTCAACCAGGTATCCCTGGACATCCACAGAAACGCTGTACTGCCACTTCGTACCCGGTTGAGCCCACAAGGGTATGTTCGAAAGCTTCAGGATCATTTCTTTCAATGTAGAGTTACGATCCATTACATTCGCTTTGACGTAAAGCGTATCCACCTGGGATTGGGAGAAGAAACCATAAGTCAATCCGCCACTATGACTCATCAGTTCCCGAATAGTCATCGGGTGATTCATCGGTTCTGTTATTGGCATGCCGTCAGGTCCGTCTTGCTTCGCCACCTGCAAATTTCTGAATTCTGGAATGTAGTTCTCCACGGGGTCGGACAATTTGAACCGCCCCTCGTCGTATAACATCATCAGGGCAGTACCTGCGATCGGCTTGGTCATGGAATAGATTCTGAAAATCGTGTCCTTTGTCATGGGCACCCGGTTCTCGACATCCTGTAAACCGATAGATTTCAAATGCAGTACGTTGCCATGCTGCGTGGCCATTGTTACAGCACCTGATAATTTCCCGGAATCAACCTGCTGCTGAAGCAGAGCAGAAACCGCATTCAACCGCTGTTTGAAGTCCGGCTCGCCCCTGGCATTCGCAGACGGCTGGTAGACTGTGAGCGCGAGAAAGATAACGAAGGCTGCAAAAAAGTGGCGGGATAACACTGACGGCAAACAGATATTCATTGATTTTCTTCGAGGTTCCTTAGGTTCAGGTGAATATGACAATTATTGCCCCGAGAGTAAACCTGTAAACAAGTGCCTGATTTCCCAAATCCTGCTTGCCAAACGAATTGAAGTCGCATAGTTTTGTTACTCAATACTGAAAATCAGGTAAAGCTTATGACTGCCCTGGAAGGAATGCGGATTCTGGACATGACTCAATGGGAGGCAGGAACTGCCTGCACGCAAGCATTGGCGTGGCTGGGTGCCGATGTTGTGAAAGTTGAACAACCGGTCACTGGTGACCCGGGTCGTGGCCGAATTGGCGGTTCGACACTGGACCGGGAATATTTTGTGATGTGGAACAGCAACAAACGCAGCGTCACCCTGAGCCTTGACCAGCCCAGGGGTCGTGAGTTGTTGCTGGAGATGGTGCCACACTATGATGTATTTATAGAAAACTATGGCCCGGGTGTTGTCGAAAAACTGGATATTGGCTACGACGTGATGAAAGCCATTAACCCCGAGATTATTTACGTACGCATCAAGGGGTTTGGCACCAGTGGTCCCTATGCAGACTACAAATGTATGGATATGGTGGCCCAGGCCGCTGCAGGTGCGTTCTCTATCACCGGTGAACCCGACGGTCCACCCATGCGACCGGGTCCGACAATGGGAGATGCAGGTACGGGCACTCAGGCAGCTCTGGTCGTTTCAGCGGCCTACGCCCAGAAGCTGCGAACGGGAGAAGGCCAACTGATTGAACTCTCGATGCAGGAAGCCATGACCTATTACCTGCGGACTGCCGTATCAAGCACTCAATATGGCAAGATGCCCACACCCCGAACCGGCAATGGCAGCAACCCTTTTATGGCACTCTACCCCTGTGCACCGGGCGGTGCTAATGACTATGTCTTTATCATGGCGGTTAATCCAAAGATGTGGGCGGCGCTCTCTACAGCCATTGGACAACCTGACCTCATGCAAGATCCACGATTCAAGCGCGGGGCCGATCGCCACGAAAATCGAGAGGCACTATTTGAAATAATCGCAGGCTGGACTCGACAGCACTCCAAAAAAGAAGCTATGCAGATTTTTGCCGAGTCAGGAATCTGCGCCAGCCAGGTTTACGAAACCAATGACCTGTTTACCGATCCACACCTGCTGGAACGAGAATTTATCCACGAGGTGCGCCACGCAGACCATGGTGATATTAAACTGCTCGGCTGGCCAGCAAAAATGTCGAAGAGCGAAGTCCCAATTCAGGCTGCCCCCTTGCTGGGTGAACACACCGATGAGGTAATGGCCCAGGACCTGGGTCTTGAAGAAAAAGATATCGAAGCTCTACGCAAAGAAGGCGCGATTGGGCGGGAGATGGTTGATCGCGGTGCATAGAACAACTATAAGAAGGAGCTGCCTAACATGCAGTTGAAGCCATTCCTCCGCCTACGGCTCCGTCACTCGGACGTGGCTACGCCACGCCGCTTAACTGGGTGTTATGTGCCATGACAATATCATCAACAGAGTGTTTTTGCGGTCAGTTCAAGGTGGTTGTAGAAGGACCGTTTGGAGATGTTCGGTATTGTCACTGCAGCCAATGCCGTAGGAAGACGGGCACTGCATTTACAGCAAACGCGAAAATCGATCGCTCAAATTTTCTCTAGAAGGTCCTTTGGATCAGGTGACTGAGTTCGAACACAAGCCTGGACTTTACAATGCGTTCTGCTGCAAATGTGGTTCTCCGTTGTACGCTCGTTCTTCCTCAGACCCGAGTGATATCCGTGTAAGGCTTGGAGGGTTCGAAGGTGACGTAGATGTGAATATTACAGGCCATGTCTGGATCTCTTCCAAGGCAAGTTGGTATCAGATAGAAGACTCAGTACCGTGTTTCAAGGAAGTTTTTAAACAGGCAGGCGCCTAACATGAAGTTTGGGTCATTCGCTAAGCTCATTCGGACCAGCTTCACTGGCCGCTTAACTAAGTGTTAGGTGCCTAAGAGGACACATGAACTGGGATGCAGTAGGTGCAGTTAGCGAAATACTTGGAACTCTTGTGGTTTTCGGAACACTCCTATATTTGGCGATTCAAATAAAAATCGCCCGAAAAGCTACTAGTTCTCAGGCAGAAGAAAGCGTTCAATCAGACTGGAATGGAGAAATCCGAGCATGGTGAAAATACAGAAGTCTCCCGACTTATGGCCGAGGGTTTCCACGATTACGCCAATCTGCCGCAGGAAAACAGACTGCTTGTAGCAATCTGCTAAAAAGGACGTATGGGCGTGACCCAGGTGTGGTGATCCACTGGCGTAGTAAATCGGTGTTGTTAGGTAAATATTCATAACGTTCCTCAAAGAAAATAATTAGTAAAAAAAACCCCGGAGAGGTTCTTACCTGTCCGGGGTTTGTAAATTCTTTGTGAAACGTGTCACGAGAAGACCGGAAGGTGAGACTACCTTCCGGAAAATCAATTGAAAGTCAGCCCTGGGTAGCCACCATAGGCGTCATCATCTCTACATTTGTACCAGCAACGATCCAGTTCATTTCAAGCTCCGATTCAATCGGTCATCCTTAGAATCAGCACATCTTAGTCCCCCAGCGTCCAATGTCAATCCCTATGCTGTCCAGCGCCACTCTGCTGGGACTTGTATCAGGAATCGCTTCGCGCTAGTTTAAAACCTCCCCAAACTCAGGAGCGTGATCATGCGCAACGGATTTCGTGTTATCGATACAGACTGCCACCAGATGGAACCAGCAGGCATGTGGGCAGAATATATCGACCAGCAGTTTGCAGACAGGGCGCCTGCCGCGGGTGATCTGGGAGGCGGTCGCCAGGGAATGATGGTCGAGGGCGAATCACTGGCTAAGCAAGACGGCAATTATCCGATGGATGCGAAGGAATTTCACGACGCGACAGTCCGCGGTATGGAGCGTTTTCAACGTGCCAGGAGCAGTGGGTTTGATGCTGCCAGTCGACTGGCGGATATGGAAGAGCAAGGTGTAGACGCACAGGTTATTTATCCGACCGTGGGCGGTCAATTGCTTGGCAAGCCATTCAAAGATCTGGAACTTCTTGCTGCCTGTTGTCGTGCGTTTAATGACTGGAGTCTGGAATATTGCAGCAAGTCACCGGACAAACTCCTGATGGCCGCGATGCTGCCGGTTCAGTCACCTGAGTTGGCGATAGAGGAAGCAAAACGCGCCAGCGCAAAGGGTGCATCAGCGTTTTACATCAGGCCCAACCCGGTAGAAGACCGAAATTATTTTCACGAGGCACTGGATCCACTCTGGGCAGAGCTGGAGAAAATTGGCAAGCCAATCTGCATTCACGATTCCGGGTCGCCCCATCTCCCCTCTTACGGGGAAAGAATGTCAACCCATACCTCGGGGCATATTATTGCCCATCCCTTTGAGGCAATGGTCGCGATGATGTCACTCATCTGGTATGGCATCATCGAGAAGTATCCCAAGTTGAGCATCGTTCACGTCGAGGCCGATGCAGGATGGCTGCCATACTGGCTACAACGGATGGAGCAGCACTATGAATTTTCCGGCAACGCTGAACATCCCTTGTTGAAGAAAAATCCAACGGAGTACTTCAAGTCCAACTTTCTGGTCGCCTGTCGCGGCGATGAGATGACTTTACCCAGTGTTGTTGATTTGGTGGGGGATGACAACATCACCTTCAATACCGACTACCCTCATCCAGATGGCACCTGGCCCGCCGGGTTTACCGCACTTGAAAATCAACCCATTGGTGAAGAAAGCAAACGAAAGATATTCTGGGATAACGCCGCCGCAGTTTTCGCAGTTGCTTAATCTGGCAATCACCAGATAACGAATAACTCGCTCGAAACAGTCAGGATTCTTCCTCATCGCGTTCGTACACTTCCTGTCGAAGGATGATGACATCTTTAGGCGCTGTCAGGCCGATCTTAACCTGGCCGCCCCTCACTTCGAGGACCTCCAGCTCGATGTCATCGCCAATTTTTTGCTCTCACCGGATTTCCTGGTTAGTATCAACACTCGCGTTCTGCAGCCAATATAAACGTTTGAAAGCGAAGACATTACCTTCTCAGTGCGTAAATAACATCGACTCGTTCTCATTTCGAGTTACAAGAATGGAGACCACCGGTCTGGCGGTTAGTTACCAAATCGGTATCGTAGTTTCGCCACGTAACTGTTCACGATAGGATCGTCGAACGAGTCCTGGAACAGATCTGAAAACTCAGAATCATCTAAGGTTGGCAGTGTATTGCCCCGATTGTAAACAAGATACAGATCAGTCAACGGCGCAATTTCCCAGCGATAACGCAATTGGGCAGTAATAATGCTGACGGTGAAGTCATGGTTTCGTGTAGGTTCAACCGGAACCAGGTCTCCATCCCCTGCAGGCACTTCATAGAAGCCATCTTCCCTGGCTTTAACACCGGCCCACTGCAAGGTAAACCTTATCTGATGGCCAGGCGCCATAAACCAATTGACATTAAGCCCCGGTTGCCAGTCAGTCGCATCAAAAGCGCCAAAATTCCGTCCACCCTGGTATACCAACCAGCCATCTCGCCGTTTGTAGCGAATATCCAGGTCTACTGACACAAGGTCGCTGGGCCTGAAGGTCACACCGAAGGTCGCGTTATACGACCAGTCACCCAGATGTTCCTGCAGGCCGCCAAGGCTCATGGAATAGCTAAGCATCCTGGCCGCATCGGTAGCCCACAATGCATCTACCCACCAGCGATCTTCAGTTTTATAGGCACCATTACCCCGGCTATCAAGATCCTCATACCTGGACGGCAGATAACCCAACGCAGTCCTCACCGTGTTTCTACCGGGCAATACCATCGAATTTCGCCAATAAACTCCCGAATCAACCAACTGGTCCTTGCTGATGTTGTAACCCTGACGAAAAATCACTGTGCCGCGAATATCCTTCAGATCACCCACGCCTCTGGTCTTATTGTAGAGCAGGGCATATTGAAACGTGTTGTAGTCATTTCGTCGCAGAAATCCCAGATCGTTGATCTGCACATTCTCATCGAAGTACTCGAACTCAAATTTGTGCTGGATTCTTGGATTACCCGAGTATTTAACATCGAACATCGCCCCTTCGCCGGTGATGTCAAAAACATCACTTGCCATTAATTGAGCATCGGCAATCAGGCGCCCATCGCTACTGGTAAAGTGAAGATCGAGCCCATGTACAGCGGCGTCATAAAGTGGACCACTGACAAATGTACCCAGGTATCCAATCGATCGCCTGCTCTCGGCAATATGCTCATACAGAAATCGCGCAACGGCAAAATTTCTGCCATCGTCGATTATGTCAACATCATCACCAGAAGGAATTTCAGTTCCCTTCCACACAACATCGTCTTCTGCAGCGGCCAGGACCCCGTAACGCACATTACCCAGAGCCCCCGTTATTTTTGACGCCCCTAGCAGATCTGTAGGCATGTCTCGTTCGCCCCGATTAGGGACCACACCATCGGGTACAGTGACCTGGTTGGCTGTGCCACCAATGCGCCTTGTATTCATCAGCGAGATTGGGGTTGGTACAAATGCGCTCGAAAACACCTTGCGCGAAGTCGTCGCGAAATTGTCGTTGGTGATGGTTCGAAGAATGTTACCCGGATTCGATCTGGGTGTGCTGTTAAAAATCTCGTTGCCTTCGAGGAAAAACAAGCGTTTCTCAGGAAAGTAAGTCTCAAACGCTGTCAGGTTAAGAACCACATTGTCCGCCTCGACTGCACCGAAATCCGGCAGTAAGCTCAGAGACAACTCCAGTTTCGGCGACGGTTTCCAGGACAGGTCGAAACCTGCGCGAACCTCTTCTTCATCCCTGGCCTTGTCCATCATCGAAGAAGCGTACGGGATAATCGAGAACTGCTGAATCGGTTGTACACCTTCCACGTTAAAAGTATTCAGCGCAGAAACAAAACGTGATGATGCGTAAGGGTGTCCCGGCCACTGGTATCGCTCGTTTGAATGGGATACCTGGCGGCTGACGGCAAACCCTATTTTTCGCGGTCCCTGGGTTTCCGGCATACTCATCATCGACCAGGGTAAGAACATCTCGATGCTCCAGCCATCATCCAATCTGGCCGATTTACCCCTCCAGGGTCCATCCCAGTCCCGTTGGTAATTCCGCTCCGGTAAAACCTTGCCGTCCATGACGGAATCTCCCAGCGCAATAATAAACCAGTAGGCAATTAGTCCCTGCCCTGTTGCATCAATGGTGATGCCAAACGTATCCCTGTCAATAAAATCATCACGGTTCGACATTCGGGAAACGAGGGTTTCAGGTGGCTGACGCATGATAGAACTGACATAAAGACCTTTCTCCGTGGCGAACATCCGCATTTCTGTCGGGTAATGGCCCGATTCCCCGGTACCTGGTACCGCAACAATCATATTGTCGTGCAAGGATATCCCCTGCCAGATGGCCTCGTCGACGATGCCATCGAGCAATACATTCACGTCGGAGTGGGAAAAGTTTGATATCGTGATCTGGTGAACCGGAATTCCCTCAATGGTTTCAAGCAGGGTTTCACCCCCATAGATACGTTCGGTTTTAGCTACCTGGTTCAATGCCGGTGAGCTCTTCACCGATGCCACAGTAATATCGGGTTGCTGTTCGTTAGTGGCTTCTTCAACTGCTTCTTCGAAGGAAGTCACCAAAGACTCAACCGTAGCGCTGTTTGGAATCAGTGGCCAGGCATCTTTGAAACCTTTCTTGCGGAGCTCGGTGACAAGATCCTGGGGTTGCGAACGGCTAATCAAGACTCGATACCAGACCCGGGAATTTACTTGAGTTTCTACAATAGAGGCATCCAGTGATAACCGTTTGCGTACTTCATTGCGGGCTCTTTTCGCATTTTCAAGCTGTTGAAAACTACCCACCACAGCCGCCGGGCTTTTAGGAACTTCAGTTAGAACAGGAGCCTCAGCCAGAACAGGAGCCTCAGCCAGAACAGGAGCCTCAGCCAGAACAGGAGCCTCAGCCAGAACCGAAGCTTTGGCAACAGAAACCTCGGGTAACAATGCATCAGCAGTAACCCCAGATGATATCAACCACAGCACCAGCGTCGGAATCAACAATACAATCGAAGCCCGTCCCCTATGAATTGATTCTCTGACTCTGACAGATACGATTGGCAGCACGTTGGACTCCTACTTTTTTTCAGACAACAAGCGGCATCCATTCTGTTTGACCTTGAGCAATAGATTGGTCAGCAGATCCAGTTCTGCTTCGTCGATACCTTCAAAAAAATCGTCTATTGTTTCCCTTCCCAGGGTGATAATGACCGGTACCAGCTTCGCCGTAGGGTCCGTCAGGTAAACGCGCTTCACGCGACGGTCTGTCTCATCATCCTTTCGGGACACGAGACCTTTGCTTTCCATTCGATCAACCAGGCCTGTGACACCCATGCGGCTGAGATCGAGAATTTCACTTAATTCGGTCTGGCTGATACCTGGTGTCCGCCAGATATACAGCACGGCACGCCAGTGAGTACGAGTTAGCCCATAAGGCTTAAGACGCTCGTCCAGCACAGAAGTTAGCTGCCTTGCGATATCATGAACGAGGAAGCCAAATCCCCGTTCCAACTGATCCATCTCTACCATCTGGGTATGTTTTTATAGCGGTGGCTTAATATATACCATGTATATTGTAAACAATAGTTACTATTTGCCAATAATATATCGGGTTATAGGAATAACAAATGATTTTGGCAGGGGAACTAAACTTGCGGCTAGTGGATAACGACCTGGTTGCGGCCCTGATGTTTGGCCTGATACAGGCAGCCGTCAGCGGTTTTGATGACATCTTCGAAATTGTCTGTTTTTGTCCAGCAAACGCCAAAGCTTACGGTCATTCGAATTTTATTTTCGCCGTAGATATAAGGTGAATTCTCGATTCTGGTGCGTAGGCTCTCGAAAGTTTCATCAATTCCGACCGTTTCATCCTCACACATGAGAATACAGAATTCTTCCCCACCAAAGCGTGCTACAACAGCCTGGCCCTTGAAATGGCTATCCAAAAGCCTGGCAATATGTTTCAACGCCTCGTCACCAGCATCGTGACCATAAGTATCATTGATGATCTTAAAATGATCGATGTCGGCCATGGCAGCAACCAGATAACCACCGCTTTGTTTGGCCTCCTCGCCCATGATATGTCCGCGTTCAAACAGATAGCGACGATTGCGCAATCCCGTCAGGTAGTCTGTGATCAGCGAGTCCTGCAAAGCATGGATATGCTCTAGCATTTCAACGTTCTGAGAGACTCGCAAGAAAAACTCCTCGTTCAGAAATGGCTTCGTCACAAAGTCATTGGCACCCACCTTGATGAACCTGGCTGACAAGGCGTGGTTCCCATAGGATGAGACACCAATAATGGCAACCTGACGCTTTGAAAAACGACTGCGGATTTTTTTTGTGAGCTCGAATCCATCCAGGTTTGGCATATTGTAATCTGTGATAATCAGGAGCGTGTCCGGATTTTCATCCAGTACATTTAAAGCCTCAATACCATCGGTTGCTTCAATCACCTGGAATTTGTAGCGAAGCAGCAGTGTTCGGATCTGAAAACGAGCCGTTTTCGAATCATCGACGATAAGAACTTTTACGAACTGGTTTTGATGTAACCGTTTGACCATTGAAATAACATATTCCATGCTCGCCGGGCTGTCTTTGACGACATAGTCAATAATGTTCCGCTGCAGCAGATGGTTACGTAAATCTTCGCTGAACTGACTAGAGAAGACGATAGACGGAATGGATTTTTCGATGGCCATATCGACAATTTCACCGTCCCTGGCATCAGGCAGTTTCAGGTCCAGAAGTGCGAGGAAGAAATCACCGCCACGCAGGTCAATAATCTCCCGTGCCTGCTCAAAGGTTTCGGCACAGGTAACTTTGAAGCCCAATTGGTTTTCTATCTGGCTTTTGATTACAGTGCGAAAAAACTTCCCGTCTTCAACTAAAAGTATTTCAACATGGCTGCCAACCATTCAGCGGTATCCTTGCTAGTTTGCCAACTTCTATGACCAGCTTGGCTCATTCGCTAATCATATATCTGAACGGGTGTTCTTGTCCATGGTGCGTCGACCCTCCCTGCCAAACGGTTCACTTTCTCACCTCTCTCTTGCCAGAAGATAATTCAGTGTTACAGTAACTCAAGAAGTATCCTTCACAATCGTGTGAAACGCGCACGAAAACAATAAAAAAGGATATCAATTGCGATGCCAACAGGAAGAACGATATTCAGCCCGGTTGCAGTATTGGTTTACTGCCTGTCAGGCACGAGTACTACCCTGGCATCAGGGCTCCTGGGGTTAGAGCACGACTGGCCTCAAGCCTGGTTCGAAGCTGCGAAAACCGCGAGCGAAATGGGTATCACCGAATTCTCCCAGAGCCCCGTTCTTGATGAACTGGATTTGCCGTCCGTAGAAAAACGTTTACCCGATGATCCTCTGGTGATTGTGCCGCTGAATGACATAGGTATCTACGGCGGCCGGGCACATATATCCGCTAACGATGGATGGCAATTCTTTAACTGGGAACATGCACTAACCATTTCCGCAGATATGCGTTCCTTTCTACCCAATCTCGCCGAATACTGGACAGTGAGCGAAGATGGCCGAACCATCACACTGAAGTTAAGAAAAGGCATCAAATGGTCAGATGGTGCTCCGCTCACCAGTGACGATTTCATGTTTACCTTTAACAATATCTGGCTCGATAAGGAGTTCTCCCCGGTGACTTCCCGGCTCATCCTTGGCGGCGAAATTGTCAAAATTGACGCACTGACGTTCAAATATGTGTTCAAAGACCCAAATCCGCTGTTTGTCAATCTCATCGCCCAGTACGGTCACCGTATGGTCGACCCGAAACACTATTACCAGAAATTCCATCCCAGCTTTACGAACCGGGATGATGTGATAAAGCACGTCGAATCACTGGGGTACATAAACTGGACGACGTTCATGACCGCCAATCGGGAAGGGAGGATCAAGGAAAGTGTCAACGCCCCAACTTTGCGAGCCTATAAAATTGTTAGCCGCACACCGGCGTTGATTCGATTTGAACGCAACCCCTATTACTTTAAAGTTGACCCTCAGGGGCAGCAACTGCCCTACATCGATGCAATCGATGCTGAGGTTATAACCAATGCCGAAGTTATTGCCGCCAAAGCATCTACCGGGCAACTGGATTTTGCTGCTTTCGCCCTTCGCACCCAGGATTTTCCGCTATTAAAACTCGGAGAAAGGACCGGCGTCGTCAAAGTACATGAATGGAAAAGATTACACACCAGTGATGTTGTTATCCAGATGAACTTCAACCATGCAAACCCCCGATTAAGGCAGGTATACTGGGACCTGCGGTTTCGCCAGGCACTTTCGATTGCAATTAATCGAAACGAAATGAATGAGATAATTTATTTTGGGCGCGGCACTCCGCACCAGGTGACGGTCCACCCTTCCAGCTCATTCTATGAGCCTCATTTCGCGACCTCCTACATCCAGTATGATCCACAGCAGGCACGATCCCTGCTGGACGAAATGGGTCTCAAGGATATTGACGATGACGGCCTGAGAGAATACGCCGACGGCTCAAAGTTTACCATCACGATTGAGTTCTATGACTTCGAAACACCGAAGGGAATTTCCATGGAGCTGGTTGCAAGTTACTGGCGCGAGGTAGGAATCGATCTTCGTCTCAAACTGGTTGATGGCAACCTGCAGTCGGTCCGTGCGGAAGCGGGTGAAATGGAGATGACACTGTGGCATGGAGATAAATCCACGGACATATTGTTTCCCTTGATACCCTACTGGTGGGCACCCCGCTCAACGGCATGGGACCTGTGCATGTGGAATGACTGGGCACGTTACTATCAAACCGATGGACGACTGGGGGAAAAGCCGCCAGCTATCATTAAACAATTGCAGGACTGGACCGATGAAATGCGGATCACCATGGATAACCAGCAGCGAATCACAATTGGGAAGAAAATTCTCCAAAGCAATGCAGATAATCTCTGGACTATTGGCACCGTTGGCCTGGCGCCGCAACCCATACTTGTCTCCAGAAGGTTACAGAACGTTTCTGCCCATGGAATCTGGGGTTGGGACAATCGCTGGACACTTGCTTATCACCCTGCCACCTGGTACTTAAACGATCCGGATGTTGACACCGCAAAGGGCTTAAAAGTCGTAGCCAGTGGTAATTCTCAATGAGGCCTTACATTGTCTCCCGAATCCTCGGAATGTTTCCGACCCTGGCTTTAATCTCGATTATCGTCTTTTTTATTATCCAACTGCCCCCCGGTGACATTGTTACATCGGAGTTGAATCGAATGGCTTCCGAGGGAATTCAGGTCACCGACGAGGAAGTGCAGAACCTGCGCGCCCAGTATAACCTCGACGAACCACTGCCTATGCAGTATCTGAGGTGGATCGGCAATTTTGTCATGGGCGACATGGGTTATTCTTTTGTCCTGGCCCAGCCGGTGAATGAACTGGTCTGGGAACGCCTCGGTTATACCCTGCTGATTACCATTTCAGCTCTGCTGTTCACCTGGGTTATGGCATTGCCATTCGGGATCTATTCTGCTGTTCGTCAGTACTCCATTGGTGACTATACTTTAACTACCATTGGCCTTATTGGTCTCGCAACACCTAACTTTCTGCTGGCATTAATTTTAATGTACGTCGGCTACGAGTGGTTTGGTGTCAGTATCGGTGGGCTCTTTTCACTGGAGTACCAGGGAGCGCCCTGGAGCATGGCAAAACTAAGAGACCTACTGGCACATCTCTGGATACCGACCATCGTGGTCGGTATGGGTGGTGCCGCGGTCACCATGCGTATTCTGCGGGCAAATCTCCTTGACGAACTGAATAAACCCTATGTTGTTACTGCGCGGGCCAAAGGAGTCGGCCCCATTAAACTCATCCTGAAGTATCCGCTTCGAATCGCCATCAATCCTTTTATCAGTACTCTGGGATTGTTACTCCCGACACTGATCTCCGGAGAAGCTATTGTAGCGATGGTGCTAAACCTGCCGACCACGGGTCCGATACTCTTGCAAGCATTATTGGCACAGGATATGTATCTGGCTGGTAGTTTTTTGATGTTACTTGCCGTATTGACGGTCGTTGGAATGTTGATATCAGACCTGCTATTAGCCCTGGCAGATCCAAGGATTCGATATGAATGACCTGCCATGACTGATCTGTTATGACCGATCTGCTATGAACAGTTACGCCGGTGAACTACCTCTAACCGCCACCGCGACGCCTGCGCAACTGGCCTGGCGACGGTTCAAGCGGCACCGACTGGCATATGCCAGTGGGGTCTTTCTGTTGTTTCTCTATACCGTAGCTGTTCTTTGCGAATTCATCTCACCCTACGCAACCGATACCCGCAATGTGCTCGCAATCAATGCCCCGCCCATGTCGGTACATTTTGTAGATATGAACGGCGACTTCCATATCCGACCCTTTGTCTATGGCTATGATATGACGGTGAACGATGACACATGGATGCGGGAATACACCGAGAATCCAGAGAAACGCTACCCGATTTTCTTTTTCGCCAGAGGGTCAACTTACGAGTTCTGGAATCTTTTCGAATCTGACCGGCATTTATTTACTACTGAAGATCATGGTTACTTACACTTATTTGGCACGGACAAACTCGGTCGAGACCTGTTCACCCGGATAATGTACGGCGCACGCATTTCCCTCTCCATTGGACTTATCGGTGTCATCATCACCCTGACTCTTGGGTTGTTGCTCGGTGGTCTTGCTGGTTATCTCGGGGGCCTCACAGATCGCATGGTGCAGCGCCTTATCGAAGTACTTCAATCGATACCCACCCTGCCCCTGTGGATGGCACTGTCAGCAGCATTACCCGTCGCATGGTCCTCCCTGCGGGTTTACTTTGGCGTCACCATAATCCTTTCGTTATTTGGCTGGCCGACCCTGGCACGGCAGGTCAGGGGGCGATTTCTTGCCCTCCGGGAAGAGGAGTTCGTCATTGCGGCGCGCTTACTCGGCGCAGGTAGACTACGGGTGATTTTTCGGCATATGCTGCCAAGCTTTGCTAGCCACACAATTACCACGGCCACCCTGGCGGTACCTGGCATGATCCTGGGAGAGACAGCCTTAAGTTTCCTGGGCATTGGGCTACGACCCCCAGTTGTCAGTTGGGGAGTGCTCATGCAGCAGGCGCAAAATTATCAGGTTATTGTCATGACTCCCTGGCTGTTGTTGCCCGGTTTGTTTGTGGTCCTGACGGTGTTGTCATTCAACTTGCTCGGTGATGGTCTTCGTGACGCAGCTGACCCTTACAACACGGCTGGGCTATAGCATGATTGAAGACAATGTTCTGCAGATTCGTGACCTTGCAGTCGACTTTCGCACCGAAATTGGAACAACGTGCGCACTACAGGGGGTTAGCTTCGATATACCCCGTGGTGATGTCACCGCTATCGTTGGCGAATCCGGTTCCGGGAAATCCGTTACGGCAAATTGTGTGATGCGCCTCATTCAGCCCCCTGGTAGAATTGTTGGCGGGAATATCAAGTTCTCGCCTGCTGGTGGCAGTCCATTTGATATAGTAACACTGCCAGACAAAGACCCAAGACTCCATGACCTGCGTGGCGGTCTGATCAGTATGGTTTTCCAGGAACCCATGACGGCCCTTTCGCCGGTGCATACCATTGGCAATCAGGTCACGGAAGCTATTCACTGTCATCGAAACGTCAGCAAACAGGTAGCCCTTGAAGAAGCAGCCGATATGCTAAGACGGGTCGGACTTGACGATGTCGAACGTCGAATGAGCATGTACCCTTTCGAATTTTCCGGTGGCATGCGACAACGTGTGGTTATTGCCATGGCACTGGTCTGTAATCCAGAGATCCTGATCTGCGACGAACCCACGACGGCTCTCGACGTCACCATTCAGGCAGAAATTCTTACCCTTGTACGCAATTTACAAAAGGAGCTAAACAACTCAGTCCTGTTTATCACCCATGACCTTGGTGTGGTTGCCCAGATAGCAGATCATGTTGTGGTCATGTTTCAGGGACGGGTGCTGGAAATCGGAACGGTTCGACAGGTACTAAAAACACCTGTACATCCTTACACGAAGGGATTACTGGCAGCAATTCCCGGTTTAGCCAAGCATGGGGAAAAATTGGCTACCATTGACAGTATCGTTGGTGACGCTGATATCACGACACCGTACCCGTTGATCAGGTTGCCGGATGGAAGACAAGTGAGTCTTCCGGCTGGCGAGCTACCGAAGCTTGTAGGGCTCTCCACATGAGTGGAACATTGCTCGAAGTGAGAAACCTGTCGAAATACTTTGACGGTAACCCTGCTCTTGACGATGTCAGCTTCGATCTGCAAAAAGCCGAAACCCTTGGCGTCGTTGGAGAATCAGGTTCTGGTAAAACAACCCTGGCTCGTTGCATTTTACGGGCGATTGATCCTGATCGGGGCACTGTCCGTTTTAACAGTCAAAACGGCTGGGTTGACCTGCACGATGCGTCGGAGAAAACCCTGATTTCATTGCGACGCGAAATGCAGATGGTGTTCCAGGATCCTTTCGCATCGCTCAATCCAAGAATGACGGTACAAAAAATTATCGAAGAACCACTGATCATCCATGGCGAACGTAACGCATTGAAGCGTCGGGAACGGGTCATGGATATTCTCGAACGAGTGCAATTGGAGCCTGATGCCTTGCTTCGCTATCCCCACGCGTTTTCAGGAGGCCAACGGCAGAGAATCGGTATCGCCCGTGCGCTGGTATTGCACCCTGAATTTATCGTTTGCGATGAATCGGTTTCTGCCCTGGATGTTTCAGTACAGGCGCAAATCATCAATCTACTCAGGGAGTTGCAACAGGAATTGGGCCTCACCTATCTTTTTGTTGCTCACGACCTGAGTGTAGTACGATACCTATGTGATCGGGTACTGGTGATGCACCGTGGTCGGGTTATTGAAAGTGGTTTTGTCGAGGACGTATTTCAACGACCAGAACAAAGTTACACCCGTCTGCTGCTCTCTGCGATTCCTTCACCGGACCCGGACATACCCCTTAAACCACTGGATCGAACAATGTTAGGCCTATGAAATAAATGAGCTTTGAAATGAAGGCAAAATCCAGGGCCGGTGTTGTTTTTTCCGACGCGGCACGTAGTCTGATACCAGAATTCCGCCAGCGCGCTGATTTGGCAGACCGTGAAGGCTCCATGTGCAGCAAAAATTTTGAAGCGCTGGCAGATTCAGGAATTAACGCGGCTTTCGTACCTCAATCCCTGGGCGGTTTCGGTCTTGAGAGTGTACACGACTGGTTGTTGGGTATAGCAACGCTGGCACAGGGAGATGGTTCCACCGCCATCGCAATTAACATGCACCTTGGTGTTAGTCGCGGTATGGCACAGGCTTACAACCAGGCGGTTGCCCAGGGGCGTAGCACTGAGCGATTGACAGCACCGTTAAAAGCGATCGCTGCGGGCAAAATGTTGATTTGTGCGACCGCCACGGAACGCGGCACCGACAATCTACACCCCCAGACACTGGCAACGGCAACCCCGGATGGCTGGCGAATTGATGGCAATAAAATGTTCGTGACCATGTCACCTATCGCAACCCATCTCGCGATGAACCTGCGCATGAAAGACGATACCGGTGACCATTTGGCTACAACCATGTTACCCATCAACAGCCCCGGTGTTACACCACAAGGTGACTGGGATGCTCTCGGCATGCGCGGGTCCGGTAGCCAGTCCGTGAGCTTTGACAATGTTGTCGTGGGTAAAAATGGCGTTCGTCGATTGGGGCCCTGGGGACGCTGGAGCACCACTGTACTGATCAACCGGACCCTGGGAAATCTGCCGCTGGTGGCTGCTTTTCTGGGTATTGCCGAACACGCATACGACATTGCCATCGAAGCCATGGGCAAACAGACGCGGTTAGGTGAACCATTAAGCTCCCTGACTGGCGTGCAGCAAACCGTGGGAGAAATGGAGATTGAACTGGCCAAGTGCCGCAGCATTCTGCAACAAGCCGGGACCGGTGTTGATGACTGGCTTGCTGAGGCGGAGGAAACCCCTCCGGCACTGGAATCAGCTCATCAACTGATGAAAGATTACCAGTCAGCCAAATGGGTGGTAAATCGAGGTGCCATTGATATCGTTGACAAGGCGATGGATCTGGTGGGTGGCGGTGGATTCATGAGTGCGCACCCTTTGTCGCGACTGTATCGGGACGTAAGAGCCGGGCCCTTTATGCAGCCGCACTCGCCGACAGAACTCAGGGGTTATGTTGGACAGGTGGCATTGGGGTTGTTCCCGGATGCTTAGCTTTTTTTTGAAAAACAACAAGGTGTGACTATGAATCGACTGGAAGGAAAGATTTGCCTGATAACAGGCGGTGCAAGAGGTCAGGGAGAAGCAGAGGCCAGATTATTTTCAGCCGAGGGCGGCAAGGTCTGGATCTGCGATGTGCTTGATAGTGAGGGCGAGGCACTGGCAAACGAGATAAATTGTCATTATCGGCATCTGGATGTACGGGATGAAGCCGCCTGGCAAACCCTCGTCGATGAGATTGTCGCCGTCGACGGTGGTATTGATGTTCTGATCAACAACGCCGGAATATTTCGTGCCAATCGTCTGGTCACCACCGACATGGAAGAGTTTCAACTCGTGATGGATGTCAACTGCACCGGCGTCTTTCTCGGCATGAGGACCGTCGCAACCCCGATGATGGCAAGCGGTGGAGGCTCGATTGTAAACATCTCTTCACTTGCGGGTTTGAGGGCTGCCGTTGGCGCTTTTGCTTACGGTGCCTCCAAGTGGGCGGTCAGGGGCATGACCAAGACCGCATCGGTAGAATTCGCGCGCAAGGGAATCCGCGTCAACTCGATACATCCAGGGCTCATTGAAACACCCATGGCCGAACAATTAGGCAACCTCGAGAAGATCTCGAAACGAACCCCCCTGGGTCGCGTTGCAGAGGCCAGTGAAGTCGCCAGCCTGGCACTGTTTCTTGCAAGCGAGGAGAGTTCCTATTCCACCGGCAGTGAGTTTATTGTTGATGGCGGGTTGAACGCATTGTGAGCGAGTGCGGTGAGGCTGCCATGTCTCATTAAGCGGTTCTCATGCCCTCGGCCATTTCGTTCAGTCGTTTGTGAATAATGGCTTGATCGGGCTGCTCGGGGCCGTTTAGTCGTCTGGCATTTTCCTCGGCGATTGGTTCAGGCAGAATTTGAGGAAATAACGACCCGGCCAGTGTGTCTCCATCTGCCAAACCATGGTCAAACATCAGTGGCATCGTCGCGTGCCGGTGTTCGAACACGATACTGTCATCGCACCACCGACTGGCCAGGGCGCGCCGGGGTCGTTCGGTAGAATAATTGGCGGACGAACCATGAACAATGAGTGGGTTGAATAACAACAGGTCACCAGGCTGCATATCGGGGCAGAATAAATCGTAGCTCTCACGATCAGCATCAATATCCGGCACCTCCGCCAAATCGGAATCCAGCATATAAGGATCATAGTTCGGCGTCACCGCCTTGAATCGTTCTGGCCATCGATGAGATCCTTTGACAAACTCCAGACCGCTACTGTTGCGGTCTACCGGGTCGAAAGTAATCCATAGTGAGCACAGATTCTGACTATCAAGCCGGACCGGCCAGAAGGTGACATCGTGATGCCAGGGCGTCGGCACATGACATCCTGCGGGTTTAACGAATAATTGATCGTAAAAATGCCTTACGACTGTCGAGCCAAGCAGCTGCTGCGCGATAATCGACGCGGGAGACTCGTAGACAAAATCGCAGAATTCATTGTCAACCTTCCACAAGAAGAGATCCCCACTGAACGCCTCATCTTTCATAGAAACAGCCCGGCCCATGGTTGTCGGGTTTGCCACGGCATGATCGATAGCCTTTTCCATTTTCCTGATCCAGTGATCAGAGAACAATCCACTCAGGCAAACCACACCATCTCGATCGTAGGTTTCTATTTCTTCCCTGGTAAGACTTCGTAGTGGTGCTTCAGGCATCGATCGGGTCTCCTTTGCTCGTGATCCTTGAACCTTAAGCGCTCTGTTTGTCAAGCGCGGCTTTAATATCTTCTGTCATATCACGGGGTATTGTTGCCGTGATGGCAATCTCCGATACCATCGCGCGGCGCGGCAGTGAAACAGCCATCATCACCGCGGCAGAAATATCCTCTGACTGCATCATGATAGAACGGGCTTCATCGTTTGGAGGCAGTGCACGATTGTCCAGAATTGGCGTATCCACTTCACCCGGATAAATCGTTGTGCAACGAATACCGTATTTCTTAACCTCCATCGCGAGCACTTCCATATATGCTTTGGCGGCTACCTTGGCTGAACTGTAAACAACACCTGCCATGACGCCAGGTCGAATCGCCGCCATCGAAGAAATCATCACCACATCACCAGCGCCGTTGGCTATCATAGGCGGCAACAGTAGCTTGGTCAGCATAGCCGGACCCATGGTGTTAACGTCCATTACGCTGCGCCATTCAGCAGCGCTAATGTACTGAGCACTACGAACTTTTGAGCTGAAACCTGCGTTGTTAACCAGAATATCGACGCCATTCTGCGACTCCAGCAAGCCTGAAGCAAGGCCTTCGATATCTTCAGGAATGGTCATATCTGCCGTAACGGCATTGGCTGCGCCGCCGTTGTCGATAATTTTGCCGACTGTCTCGTCGAGTGGCCCTTGACGCCGACCAGAGATCGTGACTTTGACACCGGCAGCGGCGAGATCAATCGCAATGGCTGCCCCTATGCCGGTGCCGCCACCTGTAACCAACGCTGTTTGCCCTGATAGTGCTGTCATGGAGTTCCTTATTTTTTAAATGTGTTTGTAGAGAAAAGTCTGTAGCAAGAAGTTAGACGTTGACTGTAATATCTGGAAAGATAACAGGTCAAGTCAAACACTTAAATACTCAGATACCATGCCCAATTCAGAGATACCACTCATGGACGTCAGCGAGGAGATTCTTCGCGCCAGGCGGAAATGGAAGTTTGACGGGTCATCGAGGCCAACATTCGCAATTACTCCAACAGCCAACCAGGAATCGGTCTGGGACTACCCAAGGCCGCCGTGCATCGAAGCCGTAAAGCATGTGATCGAAGTTCGCCACCAGGGACGCACTATCGCCTTAAGCGCCAGATCCACCCGGGTTTTGGAAACTGCCGGTGCCCCTACTTATTATTTCCCACCTGCAGATATAGATCCTGACCTGAAACCCGCTGACAGCACGGCAATCTGCGAATGGAAGGGACTGGCCCAGTCAATGACTCTTGCAGGGCGTGAAGTCGGCTGGCGCTATGTAAAAATGTTTCCGGAGTTCTTGGAACTCCACCTCTGGGCTTCCTTCTATCCTGCGAAGCTCGACTGCTATGTTAACGACCAACCGGTTAAACCTCAGCCAGGTGGATACTATGGTGGCTGGATCACCAACAATCTTGTTGGGCCTGTCAAAGGCAGCCCCGGAAGCCAGGACTGGTAATTTACCTGAATATCGGCTGTTACTAACCGGGCACCGTGAGGATAGCCTCAGATCGCGATTGCCTTGTGTTTTTTTAGTATCGAGATTACCGGGTCATGTGGCAATGCCTGAACTACCGTACCATTGATACCTGTCATGGTTTCATTTGCAAATAGCGAGTTCAGTATCGCTTCGTCAACCGCCTGAATAACGGCTTCGAATATGCTGTCCAGGCGCGCGTTCGGTATGAACTGAGTGGATGCGAGGCGTTGCTCCTCATGATGGGCAGCCTCGTTCGCTGTCGAGAAAGCAAGAAAGATATCCCCTGACCCGTGGCCTGATATTGCACCAGAACGCCCTACGCCAAGCCCTACCCGTCGCGCCAGTCGTTTTAACTGATGAGGTAACAAAGGGGCATCTGTCGCAACAACAGCAATAATAGATCCACATTCATCGGATTCTTCCCTGGGTTGTAATAACCTGCCAACAGGCACACCACTAATGGTCAACTGGTCGCGCCGACCAAAGTTAGCCTGAACAAATGCACCGACAGTAATGCTCACCCCCGATGAATCAACAACACGTGAAGCGGTACCCGAACCACCCTTGTAGCCATAACAGATCATACCGGTCCCTCCACCCACACTGCCTTCTTCAATGGCGCCGTCACTGGCACTGTCAAGGGCCGCAAATACATGTTTATCTTTGATATGAAAGCCATTGATATCATTCAGTACGCCATCGTAAGTTTCACCGGCAACCGGCAGTGCCCATTGTCCAGGAGCGGTGTCTTTTTGTACCATCCACTTAATCGTCGCATCCCTCGCTACACCACATGAATGGGTATTGGTAATGGTAATCGGGCCGTCGCATCGACCCGCTTCCTCGATCCATATCGTCCCGGTCATCTCGCCATTCCCATTCAAGGAGTGGCAACCGGCAAATACCGGCGTTACGAGTTCTTCCACCGGTCGCGGTAGTATCGCTGTTACCCCGGTTCGAACAGAGTCACCTTCGATCAAGGTGGTGTACCCGACCTTAACCCCTCTTACGTCGGTAATCGCGTTATGCTCTCCCGGTGTACCTTCAAAAAGTATGCCTGCGCCACGCGCTCTTGTTTTACCGACCGGCGTCATATCCCAGGTCATGCTGGTATCCTCTTTTTTAAAAGATCGAGTTTGTTGAAGATCGAGTCGCTGAAAATCAATTCACTCCTAGTTTACCCAGGGAAGGCTCTGAAGTACTACCAGGAAACTGCTGAATTGACACTTAGCAGGGCATGGTCTATTTTCCACCTGCTCCCAAACTTCTTTTTTTGCAATCCATGGAGAGGATCTTATGCGTTGGCTAAGCGCGTTATCCATCAGTTTGATATTAATCGTAGTTGCCATTGGGTCTTACTACGTTTATTACGTGGAAGACCGAATGAGCCAGCAGCACGATGAAAAACTCAGATCCCTGGGTACGGTTGCCAGGCTTTTTGAAGCCAAACTCGACAGCTTGTCAACCGTCGTTCGAAACACGCCTTATCTTGCGTATCGGGATTTGGATCCACCAGGCGAAGGTGTATTTGAGTCGTGTAAAAAAATAAATTCCTGTAACAGGAAGTACGAGGAATGGCACAAAGCGCACAAATGGGGCAAACAATATTATCGTAAAGACCGTCTGGATGTGTGAGTAAAGGAGTTTCTCGACGAGCCAGAGCAGGATAACTACCAGGATATTATCAAGTTGTACCCCGATGATTATTGCATCAGAGCGGATACCCTGGGGATCAGCCTGCTGCGAGCTGCACGTAGCCTGCCACCAGCTTCAGAAGAAGACTGGAGCCAGCGTATTCTGGACCTTGAAAAAAGGCTCCTCATAATGGACATCTTTGGAAAACTTAAAGATTCTGTGACTTCCGACGAACCACAAAACCTACTGGATGTCGCAGAGTGTGTCGCCCGCGAAAGCGTCATCAAGAGGATCGGCGGCATGGATGAATACACGTTTGAGGAGTTCCGTGCAATCACTTATGAGAAAACCATACCATCAGCAACTTATCTAAAACATGATCTCTCGGGTAAAAACAATCTTCTTGTGCGAACCGTTTACAAAACGGAACAAACTCACCCTGACATCGTCCAGCCCCTACTGTGGGGTCAATTTGAAATCGAGGTAAGAACATCCTTTGAGTCTTTATTTTCAGAGGGGGTTGATTCCGAACGGGCTTTTGAAAAAACCCTGCTTCTGGATGAAAACAACCGGGTCCTATACCAGGGTGGTGACAAGTTGCCGCGATTCGCCAGCATTGATTCGCTTATCGTTAATGCACTTCAGGATGGCACCTTCGAGCCCAAAGACGTCAGGGGTTATAGCGATGTTCACAGGGTAAAACTGGGAAACAAGACTTTTCATGCCTACATTCATCCGCTGCAGGTTGACCTGATCAGCGAGGACGCTGACGACCCCGATGAAGACGAGCATAATTCAGAGTAAACCAACACCAATGGCGATCAATCTAAAAAATGAAGTCGGAGATGAACGAAACGAAAACAACGACAAAGATGACGAAACCGCAGAAGGTCCCCAGCAACTTCAATGGTTGACAATAGGTCTGGTTGATGAATCCAGTTTCAGAAGCTCAACCCTGTCTGTCTCAGCGCCACCACTCATTGTCATTAGTAGCTTGCTGATATTGGGCATCCTGTCGATACCCTTCGTAAAAGCCCTGATGCTCGGCAAGAGTGAAATAATTTCCTCTCAGGATATGCGCAACTTCGGGCTACTGGGCCTGGCGTTCGTCGGTATCGTCACTATCCTGGTCACCATGCTCGGGGATTACTGGCGAATTGGAAACCACTATTCTGCGAGGCTCGATCAGGTGGCGACAGATTTTTCACATACGCTCGAAGATGAATTGAATAAGAGGCACGAAAGTCTGATAAAGCTGGCGCGGGATAGAATCGACAACTACAAAAGCTGTATGAATAAGATCAAAATCGAGAAGCACATTGATCCTCCCAACAAACTCTGCGACCTGCTCGACCTGGAGAAAGAACCTTTCATCAGTCAAATGGCATTTATGGATCAGTTCGGTAATCAAGAAGAGAAATTTCAAACAAGTACAGCAAAACGCACTCCCTCGATAAACGTGAAGTCCAGGGATTATTTTTCGATCCCTTCTAAAAAGGTATTGAAACCAGCGATAGCTTTGAATCCAGCTGACCAGTTCAATACGATTAACGATTGTGGCTATACCCTTCAAAGTATTCGCTCCTTGAATACCGGTGCTCGCTTCTCGATGATGGGCGTGGCCGTAAGATGCATAGAAACTAAGACCGAAACTAACCATCACGTTGTCAGCGCCAGAGTAGAAATTCCGACCCTGGAAAAACCATTTCTGCCAGCGGGTTTCCGCTACGCGATCGTCTCCGCTGATGGGCTGGTGTTATATCACTCAATATCATCAAAGAATCTCGAGGAAAACATTCTCGAGGAAGTGCCCCAGTGGAAGACCTTGAAAGCCCGATTGGATCTTGGGTCAGTGGTGGGATCACAAATTAAGATCACTTACTATGGTCAGCAGTATCGGGTACATCATCAAAAACTGAAATACCTGAATTCTCACCTGTTGATCTTCCAGGATCTGAGCCTGGTTGATGCCATTACGCTGCAGACTGCAATCACGAGCTATTTAGGATTTATTGGTTATGTTCTGTTTATCGCTTTTATACTGGTTGGTGGGATACTGACCTACGGTACCGAGACAGCCAGTTGGTACTGGCCCAACAAGGACAAGACCAAACAGTATTTCCTGGCGGCCGGTTTACTGTTTGTATTTACGTTCTGGTGTTTCTTTGCCCTGAAGCTGGCAAAGGGCAACGCCGCATTCCTGCTTCTGGTTTCCCAGTCAGTTTTAGTTGCGTCGCTCTTAGTCCGGCTCTTCGAAACTAATACGGGTCTAGCCTATGATCTGGTCAAACGAATTGCCGGTGTGTTGGCTTGCATCAGCGCATTGATGCTGCTAGCCACCAATGGATATTTAATCTACTGCATGATAACCGGCAACGACAGGGATGTTATCGCATCGATTGGATACCGGGTTGCCTATGGCCTCTGTTTCGGCTTAACAATCGCGCTATGCCTGGTTATTTTTTATCGATACGAAAAACTCAATCCTGACGAATGGCTGGACTGGATGCTTAAAAACCGGTTCTCAAAACTGTTTCATCCGATCTATCGCACCAGGCTCGCGTACTACACGTTGGTTTTGCTTGTGACCATGAACCTGTCAGTGGTGCCTGCAGTAAACATATATTGGAACGCCCGTGATTCCAGCCTGTAAACATTGCTGAAAATAGACCAGCTCTCAGACCAAGAATGGAAAGATGAAAACGGTGAGAAGGATGAGAAGGAACTGGGTGTATACGCAGGAGGCACGTATCACTATCCTCTCTGCGGAGACGAGTGCAAAGACTCGGCAACGACGGTACGACAACCACCATTATATTTCAGCCAGTCCCTTGGCTTTACCGTAAAAAATAAATGGCAGGGAGCCCAGTTGCAGGCACAATCATTTTTCGATTCGCAGCGTAAGAAAGGAACCCAGGACCATTTAGATACAACGACGGACGATTTCGTTTACTCACTATCAGACCAGATGGCCGGAAATCCCAGGTGGTACCTGTCCTCTAAAATTCCTGGCGCAAAGGAATGGAAAGACGACAATGGTCATGGACGTGATCAACCTGCCCTGCCCGTTCAATTTTATATTGGCCTGATTATAGCCGTACTGTTGTTCCTGTATATTTTATTCATCCGCTGGTTCTCTAAGAACATTCTTGGGCTTTATAGTCGCAACCAGTTGGCTACCAACGACTGGTCGCCGACGAAATCTGAAAAAAGTTGTCTGTGGCTGTTTCCGAACGAACAAAGCTGGAAATTGCTGAAGCGAATTCCAGCAGGCAACCGATTCAACCTTAACCAGTATGTACACCCGGCAACAGCACCGGTTTTTCACCCGACCGACGATGATAAACCTGTATTGGTAACCAACCTTGAATCCGTGTTGCTGAATCCGGCTATTGCGACCCAGGTGCTCTATGAATTGGAAGAACAGATTTACAAGCAAGGACGACAGGTTGTCATCACCAGCGCGGTTGACCCAATGCCTTATATCATCGAAAACGAGAAGCACGAATACGAGAAGTGGGCAAGGTTATTCAGCCATGCTGACCTGGCTCAGGGAGACTGGAAAATCCCGGAGGAGTTTAAGGAAAAGGTCAGGAAACTCAAGAACGCCGAAGGCAAACATCTGGAGGATTTTGTCGCCGACGTCGTGATTGATGAATTGGGCTGGCACCCTGAACTACACCTACAGTTACAAGCCTACAAAGATCGGTTGTTGTTAAATCTGATCGAAAAACAGGTTTTCAGATTGCTGATCAATCCCCAAAGAGCGCTTTGTACTCATTTGTGGAATCTCAGCACCAACGCCGAGAGACGGGTATTGTATCAGCTGGCCAGGGGCAACCTGGTCAATCCGGCGCAGTGGGAGACAATACTTAAACTGCAAGCCAGGGGCCTGGTTGTCCTCGATCCCGGAGTTCGTCTGATAAGTTTTGGATTGCAGAAGGCCATACTTGAATCTGTCTCAAAAGCTGAGATTCGAAAACTCGATCAGCCTGAGGAAGTCAGTACCTGGGCGTTGATCAGAGCACCGCTCATCGTGCTACTCGGTTTGGTGGGTTTGTTCTTGTTCGTGACCCAGCGTGATTTGTTCGACACCACCATGGGCATGGCAATGGGCGCGGTGGTTGCACTCCCGGCAATCACCAGAATGCTGTCTGCCTTTGGCAGTGACGGAGCTGGGGCAGCAAAAGTAGCCAACATTGCTTGAAAACCAGCGAGAAAGCATCAACATTAGCGCCCTTCAGCTCAACAGGTATGTCACCATGAAAAGATCTCGCCTATACAAGGTTGTGTTGATCCTGGGTTTGTTGTTTACCAGTGGTATCCTGGCGGCTGATTTTGTTGGCACCTGCAGCAATGGCGAATGGTATCGTGTTTTCGACAGCTACGGAAAATGCCAGCAAGCAGCAGACAAGCATTACAAAGATAAGGGCCACGCCAGCACCTGCCGATAGCAGGTCAGCCAACCAGTTTGCCCAGGGTTCTACAGCTCGATTCGGTTTTAGCCAGGGCGTCAAAGTCCGGTACTGGCCGTGACAACTCGGCTTGCACCGCCAGCTTTTGTTCCAGAGCCCTTGCCGCGCTCAACAGTCGATAGTCCGAGAACATCGCACCAACAACCTGAATACCAAACGGTGTACCTTGTTCATCCAGGCCGCATGGCAAGGCGACCACCGGATGACCGACCACTGTCAGTGATGAGGTCAATGCCAGCCATGCCATATAGTTCTCGACAACCTGGCCATCAATCATCTGTGGATTCAAATCCTTCCAGGGAAATGGCGGAATGCTGACGCCCGGGCAAATCACCAGGTCATATTCATCGTATATCGCTGCAAAGCGCTGAAACAGTTCCACCTGCTGCCTTCTTGCACTGGCGATATCTTCCATAGGGGTTTTTAACGCAGATTCATAGGTCGCCCGTACATTCGGGTTGAATCCCTCATCCCAGCTGCTGGCCTGCTGATGATACTGGGTAACAAACAGATCCTGCCGTATATGCCAGTCCACATCCGGTGCGGTTGAGATGTCAATGTCGTGCCAGTCACAAACATCAACAAAATCTGCGATGCGATTCATTCTGTCGGCAAAGGTGCGCCGGATCGACGCTGACACGAGCACCCCACCTAAATCGCTGGTGACCGCAACGCGCAACCGACTGACATCGACTTCTGCCAGGTTGGCAAACATTTTTGCATCAAGCGGGAATGCCATGGGGTCTCTGCGTGCGTTTTCATCCCGTTCGGCAATCACTGAAAGCAACAATGCAGCATCAGCGACAGTTCGAGCCATCGGGCCCTGGACACTGTAATTGGTATGAAATGTCGTCCGTCCCTCATTAGGTACCACGCCTGGTGTGGCGCGATAACCAACAACTCCACTATAGCAGGCCGGGATGCGTAAACTTCCCCCATGATCCGATCCCGTCGCCAACGGCACCATATTGGTTGACACCGCAACCGCTGAACCACCGGATGAACCACCACAGGTCAAATCAACGTTAAACGGATTTCCCGTGGCGCCAAACAATCGATTGACGGTGTTGGCGCCGATGCTGGATTCGGGAATATTTGTTTTCCCCAGTATGATCCCACCGGCAGCGCGAATTCTGCTGACGATACCGGAATCCACTGCGGGTATATTGTCCTTGTAAGCAGCGCTCCCGTATGTGGTCCGAATACCCTGGGTAGCCTGAATATCCTTGATGGCTACGGGCAGGCCATGCAATGGGCCCAATTCAAGTCCCTGCTTGACCGCATCGTCAGCCAATCGAGCGAGCTGCCGCGCCCCTTCTTCGTTGCGCGTGATCATTGCATTCACGACAGGGTCAATCAGGTCAATCTGTTGAAGGCAGCTTTCAATCAAATCTGCTGAAGAGATTTTTCCTGACACAATCTGCAGCCGGGAATCTATTGCTGAGTTTTGATTGAGTTGTTTCTGCTCTGTTGCGGGTTTTGAATTAAATCCTGGCATACACATTCCACCGGTTTATAGTAAAGAAAGAGGGCGAGAGACGGGTGTAGAACGAAAGTGTACATAGATCACGTTTTCTGCTCAAATCTGGCATTTTCTGGACGAACGAGAAGCAACTAGTTCTTGTCTGGACACAGAATTGTGAGTGTTATGCCTCGGCGGCCCCTTCCTTCGTTATATGATTGATTATTAGACCAGCTATATTAAGTAGTCGCATGAATTGTCTCAAATGCATGAGTCCCGGACAGGAAATAACTAAATGAATAAGACAATTATCCTCACCGGCGGCGCTACCGGCATTGGCGCCGCAGCGGTATCACGACTGATGGCCAGAGACTGCAAGGTCATTATCCTTGACGTGGTGCAACCCGAAGACAACACCTGCCAGTTCGTTGAGTGTGACCTGTCCAAAACAGCCTCTATCAATGCTGCTATATCGCAACTGCCTGAACAGATTGATGTGCTTATCAATGTCGCCGGGGTTTCAAATGCTTATCCGGATGAAATGGTGATGAAAGTTAACTTCCTGGGGTTGAGGTCTATTACCGAAGCGCTGATCCCAACCATCGTCGATGGTGGCAACGTCGTTAATGTTGCGTCCACTGCCGGTTACGACTGGCGACAGCGAAAGGACATTGTTGGTGAGCTGCTTGACACTGTGGACTTTGAGGCCGGTTTGAACTGGTTAAAGATAAATGAAAGTAGTTGGACGGATAACCCCTATAAATTCTCGAAGCAGTGTGCCGCTGCCTACACGTATCGAGCTGCAGGGCTCGCGGTTGGCAGAGGTGTGCGCGCTAACTGTGTGAACCCGGGTTCTACCGGTACCCAGTTAACCAGAGATTTCAGGCAGCTGGTGGGTGAGGATATGTATGACTGGGGTGTACAACAAATCGGCCGGGAAGGAAAACCCGATGATATCGCTGAAATTATCGAATTCCTTGCTATCGGAGACTGCCGATGGCTCAATGGCGTTGAACTCACCGTCGACGGCGGTTACATCGCCGGGCTTGTTGGCGGCTGGGTGAATTTACAGGATTCACCCAACGCCGGTGTGTAAACGAAGCATTTGAACCATTGTATTGGCTTCACATAGGACTAGTAAGCCTGCTGGACAACCCTGCCACGGTACAGAATAAAGGTTACTCAGAGAAGGATCAAAAGGTCAGGAAGTCCGCGAGCTACAGCAGGCGTTTGGCGTTGCTGATGATGGCAATTTCGGCCCCGGGACGAAAAAGGCAGTTGAGGCTTATCAGGCTGAAAATGGCCTGGTGGTAGACGGCATAGTTGGCCCGCAAACGTTTGCCGCCGTCCGCGAAGCAAATGCCACTACCGATAACGCCGAGAAGGTTTACTCTCCCTACCCTGGCCTGACCGTCAACAAGTACTTTCTGCCACCGGGTGAATACAAACCCGGGCCGACCACCAAGGACTACCTGTTCCTGCACCACACCGCCGGTTGGAATAATCCTTACAACACCGTTGACGGTTGGGCCAAGGACGACAGAGGCACCATCGCCACTGAATTTGTGCTCGGGGGCAGTTCGGTAAAAGGAAACGATGATCGTTACGACGGGGAATTGCTTCAGTGTGTGCCCGAGGGAGGCTATGGCTGGCATCTGGGCAAAAATGGATCACAATCGATGCATACAAATTCCGTCGCCATCGAGGTATGTAATTTCAGTTACGCCGTCAACGGCAAGACTTATGTCAATATCCCCATTCATGAAGATCAGTTGATAGAACTACCAGCGCCCTTTCGTGGTCATCGTCACTGGCACAAGTATTCAGACAGCCAGATTGAAACCCTCAGGCTGTTTATTCTGTGGATCGCAGAACGCGACTCCATCGACGTGCGAGCAGGCCTGGTGAGCGAAATCAGGAAAAATGGCGCCGTCGCCTTCGAATTCAACGATGATGCATACAACGGCCGTATCAAGGGCATGTGGACCCATACGAACACAAGAAAAGACAAGTTTGATCTGTTCCCGCAGCCAAACTTGATGGAAATGCTACTCGGCCTTTGAGTTAACTTTAACAGCTGCCCTGATGGAAACCGGGTCAGCCGTTTTCCAGCTATACAGACCTGTAACAAGGTTGTTCAGGTTTCAATACCCCAGTTCCTTATCAACCACCCCTTCCAGGGGTTCATCATTCAAGAGTTTTGAAAGATTGCTGATGAAGCGATCAATGTTTCGTTGCGCACGAAACTGGCTTGCCCCCGCCGTGTGAGGGGTCATAACGACATTGGGCATTGACCACAGTGGCGAGTCGGCTGGCAAGGGTTCCCTGGGTGCAACATCTAGTGCGGCACCCCTGATCTCGTTAGTTTGAAGTGCGTTGACCAGAGCAGTTTCATCCATCACCTCTCCACGGGTGACATTGACTAAAAACGCGCTTTCTTTCATCGCTGAAAACGCTGCCGCGTCAAACAGTTCCCTTGTCTCGGATGTCAGGGGACAACAGATACTCACGACATCAGATTGCTCCAGCAACTCAACGAACCGATCCGTTGACCAGACCTCTTTGACTTCCTCGCTGTTTGGCACCGGATCCCGATCCATTGCCAGGCAGTTCATTCCAAATGCTGCTGCCCTTTTTGCAGTTGCCCGACCGGTGCCACCAAAACCAACGATACCCATTGTTGAACCGGTAAGTTCAATTTCCTTGAAGCGCATTTCAGGACGATGATTCCAACTATCCGCTCCGTATCGCAATGCAGTGGCCAGCTGTCGCGTTAGCATCAGCAATAGCCCAAAACCGTGATCTGCCAGATGATCCCCAACAAGACCTTTTTCGCTGGTCAGTGGTATTCCACATTTTACGAACTCAGGATAAAGGAAGGCATCCACCCCGGATGCGATGGCATGTACCCATTTAAGTTCCGGTGCAGCATCAAATAATTTTTTTGGCAAAAAGCCAAGGATAACCTCGGCATCGGACACATGGTCGATGGCCTCTTTGGGAGAGCTGATGACAATTTGCGCATTGTGTCCAGCGACCGCCTTGATCCGTTCGATGTCTTCTTCAGAAACACTGGGGAGCGTTAACCCTGGAATGATGACTATTTTCATTGAAACTCCGTTTGCCTGCTATGAAACCTCATTAAGTAATATTTTCGTCAGGGGTTCCCTAAACCACTTTTCCACTATTGATCAGCTGATCAACATAATTGGAACACAAAATCGCCTTGTCTGTTCGGTTGAATATAGCTTTTGATCAGGAGCATGTCGTGTCATTTAAAAAGAAACGTATTCCGCCGCATCTAGTTCTTCGGGAAAACTACTGGGACAAACCTCGGCCACCAAGACGCTGGTGGCTTTGGCTCATCATCATCCTGCTATTCGCCAGTTCTCTGTTTTTTGCTGTCAGCGCCGCAGCTGTCGAGAAAGACCAGGTGGAATCTGGCGAGTTGTTGTTTAGGCAAAGCGATGGTTCGTTCAAACCTGCGGTTCATATCGAGAGCAAACTGGATGTTGCCATCAACGGCATGATTGCCCACGTCACGCTGCAACAGGCATTTACCAACGACACAGACAACTGGCAGGAAGCGGTTTATGTTTACCCCCTGCCGGATACTGCCGCAGTAAATTACATGCAGATGGTCATTGGTGAGCGGATTATCAGGTCCGAAGTAAGGGAAAAGCGGGTGGCTCGACAGATCTACGAGCAAGCCATGAACGAGGGCAAAAAAGCCGCTATCACAGAACAGTCCCCTTCCAACTTGTTCACCCAGTCAGTTGCTAACATCGCCCCGTTTGAAACCATCGAAGTTGAAATTCGATATGTGCAAACCATACTGTACAACCGTGGCGAGTTCAGCATGCGCTTTCCCATGACGCTGACGCCCCGTTATATGCCAGGGCAAAAGCTGTCTGCTGCGAACCCGCAAATGATCCCCGTCCAACAGGGTTCAACTATCAATCCGATCAGCAACCCAATCAGCATTCGCATCAGCCTCAATACCGGACTATCCCTGAATGATATTACCAGCCTCTATCACGATATCGACATTCAAAAGGCGGGTAACTACCACCAGATAACGTTGCGCGATCAACGGGTCCCGATGGACAGGGATTTCGTCATGAACTGGCAGCCCACCGTGGGTAGCGAGCCACGTGCAACCATCTTCCGGGAAAGAATCGGGCTGGATGATTATCTGTTATTGATGCTGCTACCTCCCGATGAGTCGACGAACCCGCCATCACTGCCCCGTGAAATGATCTTCATCATCGATACCTCTGGCTCAATGCAAGGACCTTCGATCGAGCAGGCAAAGCAAAGTCTTCAACAAACCCTGACCTATCTGCGCCCACAAGACAGCTTCAACGTGATCGAATTTAACGACTCACCTACCCTGCTGTTCACTGCATCGCAACCAGCCGATCCGTATCGGATTCAAAAGGCCGGTGACTGGGTCTCAGCGCTTACCGCTGGAGGTGGAACGGAAATGTCCAGGGCACTGTACGCCGCAATGACGGCTACCGGGTCAGATGCTCATCTGAAACATATTGTATTTATTACCGATGGTGCAGTAGCCAACGAAACTGCCCTGCTTCAGTTGATATCAGGGTATCTGGGAGATGCGAGGCTCTTCACAGTCGGTATTGGCTCTGCGCCAAACAGCTACTTTATGAGAAGAGCCGCCGAATTCGGCGCTGGCACCTACACCCATATTGGTGATCTTTCTGAAGTTGCACAACAAATGGAGACCCTGTATCGAAAGTTAGACAATCCGGTGGCGAGAAACATTCAACTGAACTGGCCCCAGGCGGTAGAAAGTTATCCTGCAAACATCCCCTCACTTTACCTGCACGAACCACTATTAATTGTTGCCAGGGCAGACAACTTGCAGGGGATGGTCGAGGTCACCGCTGATACGGCGAACAATTCCTGGTACGAGAGTCTTTCTCTCGAGGTGGACAAATCACACCTTGGTGTAGGTACCCTGTGGGCACATAAAAAAATTGAAACCCTCGAAGACATTAAAAGAGAAGATGCAAGAACCGGTCGTCCCACGGTCGATGTTGAGCGAGTCATCATCGATGTTGCCCTGACTCATAACCTGGTCACGCCGTACACCAGCCTGGTGGCAGTGGAAGAATGGACCAGTCGTATGCCCCATGATTTTACGTCATCCACCCAAGTATCCAACCTGGTGGCCAGCGGACAACAACTTGCTTCAGTTCTGTATCCCAATACCGCGACACCCGCAGGTCTTATGTTTTGGATTGGCGCCATCGCTTTATTAATCGCCCTGGTGCTGGTCAATTGCTCGCGGAGGCGCGCTTGTCAGCACTACCCTTATCGTTAGTCTATCCCTGCCTGTTGCTGGTGGTTACAGCGTTAACCTGGGGAAATGGAGTTTATATTCATGCGAAGGCACTATTCGCTCAGCTACTGATAGCCGACGCCTGGGAGAAAGCACTCATCGCCGATGATTCATCGACTGGCATTAAGCCATGGCCCTGGGCAGATACCTGGCCAGTAGCAAGAATACGCAGCAGTTACCTCAGCCACGACCTTTATGTGCTGGCTGGTGCCCAGGGTAGTTCTCTCGCCTTCGGGCCCGGCCATGTCGATGGCACGGCCTTACCTGGTAACCCAGGCACCACTGTGATCGCAGGTCACCGGGATACGCATTTTAATTTCCTGCAACAGCTGAACCCTGGAGATACACTGGAAATTCAAAGCCGGAACGGCGCCTGGAAGAAATATCTGGTTCTAACGGTGGAAATTATCGATACCCGGTTGACTGAAACACACCGAATCAATCCGGCATTGGATGAATTACTACTGATGACCTGTTTCCCGTTTGACGCAATCGACCCTGGCGGGCCCCTTCGAATGGTGGTCACTCTTTCGAGGGTCGATAGGGGTTAGTTTCCACATCAGCTACCACAAGCCCAATAACATGGTTTATCCTTTGAGTGAACAGCAGATCTTTTTCCAGGAGACACCATGCCCCAGGCATTTGAAGGCATTCGCATCATCGACTTTACCCAGGTACTCGCCGGTCCCTTTGCTGCCATGCAACTCGCTTTGCTGGGCGCCGACGTCATTAAAGTCGAACAGCCCCGCGTCGGGGATCAAACCCGGGGCTTGATGAATACCGGCAAGGATTTGGGTATGTCGCCTTCCTTTATGGGCATGAATCTGAATAAGAGAAGCATCACACTGAACCTGAAGTCACCAGAGGCCAAAGCCATTGTAAAGAAACTGGTGAAGGGGGCTGATGTTGTCATTGAAAATTTCAAGGCCGGGACCATGGAACGCATGGGGCTCGGCTTTGACGATCTCAGAGCCGTGAACCCGGAGTTGATTTACTGCTCTGTCACAGGGTATGGCCAGACCGGGCCAAAAGCCGGTGAAGCCGCGTATGACGGTGCAATTCAGGCATCGTCCGGCATGATGTCACAGACTGGTCACCCGGAAACAGGCCCGACCCGCACCGGATTCATGCCAGTCGACATGTCGACAGCACTGAATACCGCCTTCGCAATCTCTGCATCATTGCACCGTAAAGCAAGCACCGGCAAAGGGCAAAGAATTGATGTTGCCATGATGGATACGGCTATTGTTATGCAAGCTGCCCAGTATAGTAACTATTTGAATCAGGGCAACCTTGTTGGATTGTTGGGCAACGCCTCTGCAACCAGGCAACCCACAGCAAACGTATTCCCCACCAAAGACAGTCATATCCAGATTACTGCACTCAGTCAGATCCAGGTGGAAAAACTGTTTATTGCCCTGGACCGAAGTGATGAATTTTCAGATCCCAAATTCAGCACAGCGGCAGCCAGAGTCAAGAACACACCATTAGTCAGTCATCTGATGGTTGATGCATTGAAAGCCAACACCACCCAACACTGGATGAACCGGCTATCAAAGTTAGGAGTTCCCGTGGCGGAAGTGAGAGAGGTACCGGAAGTTATTCAAGATCCGCAGTTTGAGCATCGAGGCGTATTCGAAACCATCGACTCCCCTGTAGATGATGGAGCGTCAGTTACAGTGGTTAAGGCTGGATACATTACCAACGAAGATGGCCCCAGAGTACATCACAGCCCACCACTACTGGGACAACATTCTGAAGACATCTTAAGCGAGCTGGGGTATTCCAAAAAGGAGATCGCGGAATTTCGCGAAGTAGGAGCAGTCTAAACCAGGGACCCAGATGGAACGTTTATGATGGAACTTCGAGAGATTACTCCAGAGAATCACATTGCCGCCCGTAAACTTAAAGTAGATCGGAACCAGGAAAAATTTGTAGCAAGCGTCGATAAATCGCTGGCAGATGCCTTTGTATGGAAAGACGCACTGGTCAGGGTTGCTATGGATGATGAAGTACCGGTGGGATTCGTGATGATTTTCCCATACGACGATGCAGGTTTCCGAGTGGTGAATATTGTTCGTCTGCTAGTTGATTCTCGTTTTCAAAGAAAGGGTTTAGGGAGACAACTACTCGAGGCGACGATTAATTGGATTAACTCGCTTACTCCCAACGTAAACCGCATTAGAATCTCAACCTTTCCAGAAAACGCAGTTGCCTTGAATCTCTATAGAAGTAGTGGATTTACTGGAGGCGAGATTGAAGATGGCGAGGTTGTTTTATACCGGGAAGCAACGGGTGACTCATAAAGTGAACCAGGGACAATCTTACCTACTTGACTAAAAGATAAGTAAACTGTCCCGGAGACACTGTCCCGGAGACAAGGAGCCTCAATTGCCAATCGTGACTATCCAGATTGTGACGTCGAGTAATGACGATACTTACTCCGCTACGGATGTTGCCAGACTGTCTGATAGTCTTGGATCAATCTTCAATAGTGAACCAGGCAGCACATGGTTAAAGCTGGAATATCTCGATCGCACCCTCTACGCTGAGAATGAGACGGAACTGGATTCCGACATTCAACCAACCTTCGTTGAAGTGCTCAAACGATCACTGCCGGACCAGGACATGCTAACGACTGAGGCACGAGAAATCGCAGCCGCCGTCGCGCACACACTCTCAAGGCCAGTGGAAAATGTGCATATTATCTATTTACCATCGGGTGAAGGGCGCATCGCATTTGGAGGTAAGCTACTTACCAAACCTGAATCCAAGTAAAAGGCCAGAGCTTAACCTCGCATTTTCTATCGACGCCTCTAGCTGCAAGGGAATGACGCCAATGATGATTCAAAGTTTGCTCTGGGACTTCGGTGATACTCTCTGTGATGAACTGTCACTGTGGAAAACCAGCCCAGAATGGATGGAGGTTTACCGCTCGTTCGATGATGAGGACGGCATCGGCGCCGCCTGGAGTCTGGGGCAGATCGACACCCGGGAAGTTGTAGCCAGGCTGGCTCGCAGGATGACCTTAACGGAAGCCCAGATAAGCAACCATCTTTCGAGAACTGACCTTTTTGAGTTCTTTCCATTCACTTACGAGTTTTTCAAGGACAGGCATCTTCCACAAGCCATTGTTACTGCCAATCCCGCGGAATTTCGACAGATGGCGCAGGCGCTTAAAATGGACAAAGTGACTGACACTATTGTTGTGTCCGGCGAAGAGAAAACTATCGACAAGGGTACGCTCTGCGGAATCGCCATTGAACGTATGTCCAAAGGTTATAAGCCCAAACACTCTTTGTTAATCGATAACAAACAAGCCAACATCGATGCCTGGTCGACACATGGTGGAATTGGTTACCTGTACACTACCGACGATGCGTTCAAGCGGGATGTTGCAACTGGTATTGACGGTCTCGCAAGAAGAAATTAACAACGCAGCGAATGCAATAGGCCTGACTCACTATTGAAGTAAAGGCCACGGATGAAACCGTGGCACAAAAAAAGGGGGCTTGCGCCCCCCATGAAAGCCACAAAACTGGAGCTATCTTGTGGCCACCTGAGAGGCAACATCGGTCGAAAACTCCAATACAACTCTACGATCAAAGAAGTTGTTTTCCGATGTCTCCTGCTCTTTTAAAGGCCTGGTTTCGCCGAATGCCTTCTCCTGGATCTGATTTTCCAGAACCCCCTGGCTGAGGAGGAAGGCTTTAACCGCGCCCACCCTTTGTTCGGATAATTTCTGGTTGTGTTCTGTTTTGCCCCGACGATCAGCGAATCCCGACAGGAGCACACTCGTCTCCTGATTCTGGGAGAGATTCAGGGCAATTTCATACAACTGGGATTCGTAATGGGTTTCGATCCTGCTGGAACCGGTTCGAAATTGAATCGGGTGTTCACGTCGATTCCAGGTGCCGGTCTGGATATCGATCATTCGATCCAGTTCCACGCCAAGATTGGCAACCACAGCTTGCATTTCTGCCTTATCCCGCCGATGACTGGACGCCTGCTGCTTCATCTCGACTTCCTGATCCCTGTTGATTCGGTTTACCCCCACCAGTTTTCCAATCAGACCCCCGCCAACCATCGCGCCAACACCGGCGCCAAATGGTCCGCCGAGCACGCCACCAATCACCGCGCCGACAGCAACACCGCGACGTTCTTCAGTCAATGTGTCGCGCTGCTTTGCAAAGCTGCTGCTGCCAATTATCATAACTACTAACATGACTATCATTTGTTTGGTCTTCATCGTCTTAATCCCCTTAGTGAATGTAATTCGCATCATTGATGCTTGAGGTTTATTAAACTGCTCAATTCAGGCATCTTAGGGAGGCAATTCTGGAAATGTGCGGATGAAATATGGCAGAAATATGACAATCTGGAATCAATCACCGCTGTGGAATTCAGGGGCAGTGACTCCATGAGCTATCGCATCGCGATTGTTGAGGACGACGAGGCATTGCGAGAGAACTATTCAGATGTTTTCCGCAAGCAGGGCTACCAGGTCAGCAGTTTCAAGAACCGCCCCGATGCCCAGGAGACCTTTCAGTCCAGGCTGCCGGATTTAGCCATTATCGATATTGGCCTGGCAGACGAGATCGACGGTGGATTTGCCCTATGCCAGTGGTTGCGCCATAAGTCCCAGACATTGCCCATTATTTTCCTGAGTGCGCGGGACAGCGATTTCGACATTGTCAGTGGCCTGCGCATGGGCGCAGATGATTACCTGACCAAGGATATCAGCCTGCCACATCTAATCGCCCGGGTGGCCGCTTTGTTTCGACGAATCGAAGTGATGGCAGAACCGGAATCCGGTTCTGAGGATATTATTGAATACGGCAAGTTGAAAATCGATGGGCAGCGATTCAGTTGCACCTGGAACGAACATGTCATCGATTTAACACTGACAGAATTCTGGATGGTCTACTCACTCACAAAACATGTGGGTCATGTCAAGAACCGGCAACAGTTAATGCAGGAATCACGGATAGTGGTCGACGATGCAACCATTACGTCCCACGTTAAGCGCATCAGGAAAAAGTTTGTACAGGTGGATCCGGAATTCAATTGCATTGATACCGTCTATGGCATGGGGTATCGCTGGAACGAGCATCTCATCGATGAGCGATGAGCGATGACTGGCATCCGACCCGGGTTAAGGAGCCAGATCCTGCTGCCGACAGTTTTATTATTGTTACTACCAATACTCGGCCTGGTCTGGATAAACAATTGGACGACGGCACTGGAACAGTCCCAACAGGTCAATATGCGAACTTCGGCGCAAGCTATCGCCAGGGTATTGGTCAGGAATAACGAGTTCAGTAAGCTGCTATCTGTACTCACGAATTCGATGACTGATGGAGATCTGTATAGCCAATCGATTCGAAACAATGTCTTTGTGGATGGAAAAAATGATGAATGGATCTCGATCGAACCAAGAAACTTTGATAAATCTGACCTGGTTGAAATCAACTACCCATATACCAGTGATTCATTGACGTTTAAATTATCCCTGAGTTCGACGAATGAATTTCTTTTTGCTTTTTTTGAAGTCACTGACGACCGAACGGTTTACCGGGAAATAAACGATCCGGACATCCATCGAAATGACCATATCCAAATATCGTTAACGGATCCGGATAACGACTCTCACCGCTATACCATATCTACCCATCAGCCAGCGGAAGTAACCGCTTTCAGCGTGTCGAACTACGGTCACGAACCTCGCCTGGAACCTCGTATCCATGGCGTCTGGGTTGCCACATCCGCAGGATACAATGTCGAGCTGCAAATTCCCCTTGATATGGTTGGCAGAAAGCTTTCATTCATCGTCGCAGATGTCGATGACCGTGATCAGCGAGAAGTAAAATTTCTTATGGGCAGTGCTGATACATCATCCGATGCAAGTGAGCCCGGTGATATCATCATTCCATCTTCAGCCCTGGTTGAATTCCTGAGTTCATTCTACCCTTTGCAGGTTACACTGATTGATACTCTTGAACGTGTCGTCGCACACTCTGTAGTCGAACACTCTGTAGTCGAACACTCTGT
>JAPYTQ010000010.1:0-139151 GCA_029941905.1 Pseudomonadales bacterium
AACTCCCAGATACAGTCCTTGACGAGGAGCGTCCCAAAGCGTATCGGGTACCTTGTAGCCGACACCGAACAGTCCACCGGCTTTGCCCTTACCGCCTTTGGTCGAGCGAACAGCCACAGGCATAACCGGTCGAATGTTCACGTTGACGTTGTAGTTAGAGTTCAGTCACACGAGTCTATTCAATACAAGGTAGCTGTAGGGGCTGCGCATCGACCAGTAGACATCGACTTCGAGCGGGTCCAACTCTGTCACTACTTCCGTCCGCGGCGCGGGTACACCCTCCACCTTGGGTGGATAAATGTTGTCCTTGTAGTGGGAGGTCAAAAAACTGTTTGGATCCAAACCCGGATCGTCTGTAACCGGCAGCGGCGGAAGGTCCGGAACCGCCGGATCGTGCGGCCAGGTTGCATCAAGGTCTCGCAGGCTATCCATTAACTTGGGCGTGAGTTTCGGAAATTCATCCTTCGCCTGTACGCCAGTGACAAGTGTGAAGCTTACCAGAGCCACGCCAACGCCCGAAAAACACCGCCATGTATCCGCATTATTTTTTTGTACATTTCAAGTGCTCCATACTGGAAATTTATCGTTACCACATTCTTGCGATCTTCTGGGGGACTCCCCAACACTCTCACACCCTAAAAGTACCCGGGTACTATTCTACAGAAGTTTCCAGCCGTAAATGGCGGTTATTCCTAAAGTATATGCAGCCAGAATGAGAACATTAATGGGGTTTCCAGAAAGTTTTGGTGTCTTAATCTTGGACACGTTCAGGGCCACAAGCACAAGACTGCTTACATAGAGAATCACTGAAAAAATCCCGTGGCTGAAATAACCTTCAAACAGAAATATGAAAACGAGAAAAATGCTGTTGTTATCCAGCGCCAACCCTGTGTATTTCGATCCATCGGCAAGTCCGAACGTACTAAAATAACTTAACCGCATCGCCGCGGCAGCAAGCATCAAAAAGGCTCCAGGGAGGAAAACAGGGTCAAATGCCCCGTAGCTTAAAAGAAGAATGGCAGGCGTGACACCATAGCTCACTATGTCGATGAGTACATCAAGCTGCCCTCCAAAAACCCTGTGGTCACCCGTCCTGCCTTTCATCTTGCGTGCAATGAGTCCATCAGCCCAATCAAAAGCGACAGCCCAGATCATTCCAATCATTGCTGCTGAGTAAACACCTAAAACAGTGTAGTAGATTGCAAGTACTGTGCAAGCCAGTCCTGCAAGTGAACAGATATTGGGAAGATCTCTGACGTGAGTGAGAATGGAGTTAGGCCGCAGCTCTTGGGCCGCTGAGTGATCCACCATTGTTGTAATCCCTTGAGAAGTTAAAATAAATTACGCTATTCAACTACAAATAACGTTTTCCACTCGAATATATTTCAGTGCGAGCAATTATAGATCTGGAAATAGGTTAGTATACACGCACCAAAATTCCACCGAAGCAAGGGCTATCAACATTGTTCGTATATACAGTAGGTACTTTCGATTTGTTGCATGTCGGTCACCTTGCCTTGCTAGAATACTGCAAAACGCTAGGTGATATTTTTGCTGTTGGTGTTGCTTCGGACGCGGTCGTAAACATCTATAAGCCCAATGTACCTATAGTCCCTCTCATTCAGCGACAGGAAATGCTCAAAGCATTACGCTGTGTCGATATTGTCCGTCCCTACTATGAGCTTGAATATGTGTCTGCGTGTAAGGAACTAGACGTCGATATATTCGTTATTGGAGGGGATTGGGGAAACAAACCCCATAATCTCGAAGTGGAAGCATATTTAAAAGCAGCCGGGAAACAGATTGTTCAAATTCGCTACAGCCCACTCACCTCATCTACGAAAATAAAGCAAACAGTCATCTCCCAACCCCAGTATTCGAAAGTGTTTCACGATTAGTTGTATGAAATAGCACAAAGAACACAACGTGAATACCAGACACCAACATTTGTCCCTGCGTGTCGACAACCCAGAAACCCGTCCAAAGAATGGCAGATGTAATACAGTATGAGCGTCAGTAGCTGGAAACACCTCACCCTGCGTTGGGAATTTACCATCGTCGGCAGTATGTGCTTAGGCTACGCTGCACTGATGCTCTGTCGGACAACGTTGGGTGTCGCTGGACCAGCGATGCTCATGGATGCCGATCTACACCTCAACAAGACTGCCTTTGGCGCTATTCTGGGCTGGGGGACAGCCGGTAATCTGCTGGGGAAACTCACCAATGGCATTTTGGCCGATAAGGCGGGTGGTCAAAAGATCTTTGTTCTTGCTATCGTGGTCGCGGTGATCGCCACTTTCATGTTCGGCACCATGTCGAGCATAACTGCCTTCTGCGGGTTCTATTTCCTCACGATTTTTGCAAAATCTGCTGGCTGGCCGTCAATGGCAAACATCATCAAGGTCTGGTTTACGCACCCTGCCCATGGGCGAATATGGGGTATCATCGCCACCAGCTCTCGAGCGAGTTCTGTTGCCGCAACACTATTGTTGGGTAGTTTATTGCTACTGATGTCCTGGCGTGGACTTTTTTTTGCGGCAGCTATCGTCGCCGCAGTCATCGTTGCAGTACTGATTAAATTTCTTCGGGGGGCGCGGGCAGATGTCGGCAAGCCATCGGCGGAATCTCAGAAGACGTTACGTTTACTGTCAAACTGGACGAAGAATCATCCTTTAAACGACCTGGAATCCTCTGCTGCATTGATTTTCTTTTTCGGGAGTGCACGCTTCTGGCTCATCAGCGTTGCCGTTATGTCGCTCGCAATCCTGTTTGAGTTCCAGGTTTTCATCCCTATTTATCTCAGCGAATCCTTTGACTTGATGCCCGCTGAGGCGGGTATCGCTTCCTCAGTTTTTCCCCTCGGTTGCCTCATTGCTGTATTCACCGGGGGATTTATTTTTGACAGGCTTTCGAAGAAGTCGCTGATTTTCGCTTCAGGAGCTCTATTGGTTTTAGCGGTTTCTTGTCTCCTGCTGCTCTGGTCACTGGCCCATATCAATCTGAACCCCCAACTGGCGCTCATGCTCACAATGAGCACGATTTTTGTTTTCGGCTTCGCAATCTCACCCGTGTACTACTTGCCCATGAGCGTATTTTCTATAGATTTTGGAGGTAAACACTGTGGGTTGTTAGTTGGGTTGATTGACGCCATCGCCTATTCGGGGACGATGGTTTTCGATTTTGTTGGAGGCTCCGTGGCAGATCAGGCGGACGGTTGGCAGAGTTTTCTGTTGATTCTGATTGCCACCTCGATTGTTGCCACCTTCAGTATGGTTGCGTTTCTGTATTTAGATTTTCGTGGTGCGAGCACCGCAAAATTTGGAATGACTTCTGCCCGAATGTGACAAGACCAGCATCCGATGCTGTACCCGGAGCCCGTCGCGCTGCGATATTCAGTGAACCCACCATCTCAGCCATAAGAGTAAACCTGCATTTTTTCGTGCACGCTGTCAATATCGACTGGTTGCACTGGTAGCTCGCGAATCTATGAGGTTGTAAATTAGAGTTAACCAATCTTAAGGCCAGAGACAGAAGACACTTCCGTCTCCCCCATTTGTGTATCAGCAAAAAGAAATGGGGCGTCCAATGAGCAGCCTGGATGGGCAAATTGCAGCTATTGCCAGATCAAGATTCACCCATGTTTCCTAGCAGCCTGTTAGGCACTCGATTGCTTCCCATCACTACCGCTGTTGTTAGTCTGCCGGGTGATCTCCGCCCAGCTACAGCATGGTACCGGCAGATTAATCAAGTACTCCTGCTGGCAACAACTGCCTGACCATCCGTTAATCGTTCAACCCCGCGAACAGCAACCTGGTCGCCTTCACGCAGATCGCCGCTCACGGATACGAGACTTCCCTGACCTTCGCCAATGGTGACGCTCACCCGCTTCGCAACATTGTCAGCTCCAATTCGGTAAACGTAGTTGCCTTCAGTCCTTAACACAACGGCATCCCGGGGAACGAATAATGATTTACGTTGTTCTGAAATAGAAACCATGGCATCGGCAAACTGACCGGCAACCATCATGTCTGAAAAACCTGTTGCTACATCGACAAGAATGTCGAAAGTCTGTGACCTTGGGTCACCGACCTGAATCACCGAGCGCATGTGGGAATCAAACTGCAATTCCCCCACACTGATATTGACAGGAACACGCGTGTCCAGCCTGTTAAGGTACGAAACAGGAATCGCGATCTGGACCTCGAGCGCTGACGGATCCAGGATTCTGACGATACTCTCCCCGCGACGAGCAAATTCCCCACCCTGGAGCAGCCTTTCGACGACAACGGCATCGACGGGAGAAACAACCTCTGTTCTCGATAAAGTTTCATCGAGTTGGGCCAGCCGAGAAAGCGAAACCAGGTAATCGTTCCTGGCAAAGTCCCGCCTTGAGGTAATTTCTGCCAACAGGGTTTTAGCCGCCAGATTGGCTTCCTGCAATTGAGTCAGGCGGTCAACTTCACCTTGAAGGTAGTCAATATTGATTTTCGCCCGGTCTGACAATAGTTGCTGTTCTTCACGTCGCAGTCTCAGCTGGCGATCATCTACCTTTGCAATGACCCCGCCACGGGCAATCCTTTCCCCTTCTTCCAAAACCCACAACAGTTCACCATCCACCGTCACTGGCAGGGAGATATCACTACGACTGCGAATCACACCATTGAACACAACCGGTTCCCCGACCTCGAGCTCCAGAACGTTTTCGATGACAACCATCAAAGCTGGCTGGTCGGCAGCTGACACTGCAAACGAAACCAGAATAGACACCAGCAGGACCAAATTTTTCATAGCGCTTCCCTAACCCTGAAGGGGTTTAGTCTTAGAACAGAGATTCCATGTACCAGTTCCACCCGAAGCAGAGCAGGTAACAGGACGAACGTAAATACGGAACTAACGACGATACCACCAACAATAACAGTCGCCAGACCACGGTATATTTCTGACCCGACACCGGGAATCAACATTAACGGCAACATGCCAAAAATGCTGGTCAGGGTACTCATGAAAATGGGTCGGGCCCGAAATCGAATCGCCTGGCTTACCGCATCTCTTCTACTCAAGCCTTCACGTTCCGCACCACGAGTCTGATCAACCAGGAGGATTGCATTATTGACAACCAGACCGAGCAGTATGATGAAGCCAATCATGGTGAGCATATCGAGGGATTGATAAGTGAAGAGATTTAGAATCTTCAACCCGGCCAGGCCGCCTGCCAACGCCAGGGGCATAACGATCAGCACAATAAAGCTATCTTTTATGGACTGGAACAGTGCCGCCATGATCATAAACAGAATGAGCAATGCCATGAGGAAGTTTTTCCGCACTTCAGCCAGGGCCTGCTTCAAACGGTCGGCATTACCCCGGTACTTCACACTTGCGCTAACGGGCAGCAGCGATTTAATGACAGGTGTGGCTTCAGCCTGAAGGCGCTCCAGTGCTTCCTCCAGGGTTATGTCCGGCGGCGGAGAAACATTCAGAGTGACTGTCCTTCGCCCGTCAACTCGCGTTAGACTCGTCGGTCCCACAGCCCGGTTAATTGTGACAAGGTTGCCAATTTTTTGTATACCGCCGTTCGGAGTTGCTATGGGTATGGTTAACAGTTCTTCCGGTGTACTCCATTTTTCGGTGCGGACGAACATGTCCATTCGCTCGTTTCCGTCAAAGTACTCCCCTGCGTATAACCCACCCGTGTAGGCTCTAATCGCACTGCCTACCAATGAGCGATCAAGGCCTGCCGTGTTGATGCGTCGATCATTCGGCGTAATCCTGAGCTCAGGCTCATTCATGCTGAGGCCACCCTGGGTGAAAACGTTAGTGTTCTCCCACAAACCCCGTATCACCTCCTGTCCCTTTCGTGCGGCTGTCAGCAGCTGGGAAAGATCGTTGCCCTGAATATCAACATTGATGCTACGTGCACCACCATTATCAACCTGTAAAAGCGAGGCATGATTTACAAACGGTGTGATATCGGGAATACCAACCAAGATCTCACCACGCAGCAAGGCAATAAGCTCCTGTACTTCATCGGGATTCTCCGGGTAGATGTATAGCTGGGTAAAAAAGCCGTTAAACGAGGCAAAATTGTAAGCACGGATCTTCGGCGTTTTCTCGCCGGTATAATAGGGTTTTATTCGCGCCACAACAGTGGGCGCGAGTTCATCCTGTATTGTTTTTACACTCATACCGGCAGGTGTGTTGAAACCGACGTAGATGGCGTCAATATTCACCCGGGGCAGGAAATCAACCTTGGGTGTCAGCAACCATATTGCAATACCCGCCGTTACTAAAATAGTGCCGATCCAGATTATTCTTCGCCTGACTGTATCTGTCAGTAATACCACATGGTCAGAGAACTTCTGCCAGACACCCGAGAATCGATCCTCGTCAATTTCGGCAGACAACCATCTCGATGTCACCGCGGGCAGCACCGTCAACGCAGCAATGAAGGAGGCCAATACAGCAACAGAAATGGTAATAGCAAGATCCTTGAACAGCTGGCCTTCCACACCCACCATAAACAGCACCGGCAGGAAAATCGCCACTGTTGTCAGGGTCGAGGAAAACAGCGCCCCGGTTACCTGGCGACAACCCTCGATAACTGCTGCCACGGGCTGCATCCCTGTTTGCCGAAGGCGAAAAATATTCTCCTGCACAACGATGGCAGCATCCATCACCAGGCCCACCGCAAAAGCAAGCCCGGCCAGGCTGATTACATTCAGGGTTAAATTCAGGACATCTAGAGTGATAAATGCTGCCAGCAGAGAAACAGGCACTGTTAACATGATGACAATCGTCGCCCTGACATTGTTTAGAAAGTAAAACAGAACCCCTGTTGCCAACAGAATCCCGAGAATAATGTTTCCCTGTACCATGCTGATCGCCCGGCGAATATGCAGCGACGCATCAAAGCTCAACTGAATTCGAACATTGGCGGCTTTCAGCGGACCATTGTTAAGTTCTTCGATCGCCAGATTCAGTTCATCTAACAACTCAACCGTATTGGCGTCGTTCTGTCGGGTAATGGAGATATAGTAGGAAGGGTAACCATTTCGGAGACTGACACCTGAATTTTCCGCATAATCAACCTTCACTTCAGCGACTTCGGCTAAGTAGATCGGCTGGTCATTACGCCAGCCAACGACCAGCTCACCCAGCTGATTTACCTCCTGTTCGCCAAGAAACCGGACCGTAAAGCGGCGTCGACCGACATCGGCAAATCCCCCGGAAACATCCCGCGCCCGCGCCAGCGCCGCAGCAATCTCGTTGACCTGTAATCCCAAAGCAGCGGACTTAAAAGGATTAACAACAATACTGATTTCTTTTGGTCGCCGCCCATTGAGGTTGACCTGGGCGACTCCGGTGACCCTGCTCAGGCGAGGTTCAACGACCTCTTCAATCAGGTCCTGGTAGACAATCATATCGGTCACGGGATTTCCCGGTGCTGCATAGACCAGCACTGATGCGGCACCCGGCAGCCCATTTTCTCCTCCGCTGGATATAAATGGCTCTCTGGCATCGTTAGGAATATCCGGAGCCTGGTTTAGTCGATTAACCACATCAAGCAGGGCTTGCTTCATGTCGTAGCCTAACTGGTAGTTCAGCGTCAATCGACCCTGACCTCGTTGCACGCTGGAAACCATGGTCTCGAGACCCGGATTAAATCGCAGCAACTCTTCCTGGGGTTGAACAATGGCTTCCTCAACTTCCTGTGGTGCAGCGGTGCGCCAGTTGTTGAAAATAGTTATCTGGGGTGTGGTAATGCCAGGCAGCAGCTGAACGGGTAAATTCTGCACGGCACTATAGCCAAACAGGCATAGAAGCCCGACAACCACAGCAACCGCGTTTTTGTACTTGACTGACAATCTGGTGAAATTCACGATTCAGCTCACACTTTTCAGGTGAGCCGATTCTGTTCCAGTCCAGCGACAATTACATTGAAAATGAGATAAGTAGAACTATCTTCGCGTCAGGGCGCGCCAGACTGTACAAGGTGATCTCCCCGCAGCGTCGGTTCCTCGACGCACTACAAAATCACAATCATCTATGGAACCTCTGATTAAGTGGATATTTTCGTCAGGGCAAGGAAGGGAGGACTGGAGAAAAGTTGTTAATATGCTGTACATTAACAACTTTTTGGAATTCCGCCCTGACGCCGACTTGGCGGAAATAGACTTTAATCAGAGGTTCCCTAGTATAATGGCCTCTTCTCCACTCTAAGCCGGGAATACGCATTGAATATCAAGGAAAAGATGTCTTCTATCATTAAAATGGAAGCTGACGCGATCGCAAACATTAATGTCACCGACGAGTTCGAGAAAGCAGTCGAAATGGTCCGGCAATGTACAGGAAAGGTCATTACCACAGGGATTGGCAAGGCAGGATTCGTTGCCCAGCGGTTTGCGGCGACCTTATGTTCAACTGGCATACCGGCTTTCTTCATACACCCGGCTGAAGCCGGTCACGGGGATCTGGGGATGCTGGCAGAGGACGATCTTATCATCGCTTTTTCCACCAGCGGCAAGTCAATTGAAGTGGTAGAAATGCTGGAGATGTCGACCCAGTTTGGCATCAGGAGTGTCATTGGCATCACCTCCCATACCGACTCGCCACTGCGAGACTTAAGCAGCATCACCCTTGATATGGGCCCGGATATTGAAGAGCCATGCCCGCTTAATCTCACACCCAGCGCCACCATTGCAGTCATGTCAGCAATCTGTGATGCCATTGCACTGACGTTGGTGGAACTCACCGGTTTTACGAAAGAGGAATACGGCAGGCGGCATCACAAGGGTTATCTCGGTACTATCGCCCGAAAAAAACATGAGTATGACAGCCAGGAAGAATCTTGAGCGAGATTACGGAACAGCAGTTAAATCCGGCAAAAGTTGCCGAACAATATGTTAACGCTGTCAAACGGGAAGCTTCTTCAATCGATCAAACCATCAATGTTGTCGGACTCATAGCCAGTGAGGACAAACCTTCACTCGCCTATGGCCGTGCGACAAAACAGAAGTTTGACGATGTGGGCATCCACTATGACTTGAGGTCTGTCACCAGGCTGGATCTTGAATCTCTTATTCACGAGCTCAATGAAGACACAACGGTACATGGCATTTTCATCTACTTCCCGGTGTTCAATAACCAGCAGGATGACTATCTGCGTAACCTGGTGGATTTTCGCAAGGATATAGAAGCAGGCAGTAGCTATTGGACACGAAAACTGTATGCCAATGATCGTTTTGCTGTTGAGAATGGCAAAGATAAAAAAGCACTGTTGCCTTGTACACCGCTGGCGATTATCAAGATGCTGACCGAGGTGAATGTTTATGATATGTCCCGGCAAAAGCCCATTGCCGGGAAAGTCGTGACCATTTTTAATCGCAGCGAGGTTATTGGGCGACCTCTTGCAGTCATGATGTCCAACGATGGCGCGACGGTCTACAGCTTTGATGAGAACGGGCCGCTGAAGTTTGTGCACGCCCAGCCCTCGGAAACCGACATCACCCGATCTGAAGCCCTGGCGCAATCTGATATCGTTGTCACAGGCGTCCCCAACAAGGAATTTATGAAGATTAGCTGCAAGGAAATCAGGCAAGGCACCACCTGTATCAATTTCTCCAGTACCCCTAACTTTTTTGATGATGTGAATACCCACACGGATATCTACATACCCAAAGTAGGCCCAATGACCGTTGCCATGTGCATGAGAAATACACTGCGGCTGTTTACAAACTTTCACCAGGGTACAGCATGAAGGACTTGACCATTCAAGCTTACCTCGACGCACTCGCCAGCAAAGCGTCGACGCCTGGTGGCGGAGCGGTCGCGGCAATGACCGGTGCCCAGGCAGCCGCCCTGATCAGCATGGTATGTAATCTGACCAAAGACAAAGATCACGAGCTCAAGCCGGTCACTAACCGCTCAGAGCTTGCTAGAATCCGCTTTATCGAACTGGGCGAAGCTGACATCGCAGGTTTTGAACGGGTAATGAATGCCTACAGACTTCCCCGGCAGTCGGCAAGTGAGAAAGCAACTCAACAAGCGAGCCTTCAATCAGCATTACTGTCTGCCGCGTCAGCACCACTTGAAACACTGACGCTTGCATCCAGCCTGGTTCCAGATATTCAATTGCTGGAACAAATTGGTAACCCCAATCTGATAACCGATGTTGGCATTGCGGCTCTGCTTATCCCCGCGACGATACAGGCTGCCCAAGTGAATGTGCTTATTAACCTTGTTTCAATGAAAGACGAAAACTTCAAACAAAACGCACGGAAAAAAATCGATGAGGCCATGACCAGTAGCCAGGTTCTCACAAGGGTCATAACCAACATCACTGGGGCGATAGCCAGTTAACAACTTACCCATGAGAAAGATTTATTTTGTTATTGCCCTGCTCACAATGGTCTCGTCCTGCAAAATCGACTTGCCACGGAATCAATCAACATCGACGGTGCCAGACGTCGCGGAAAAATCAGAGCAGGAAGCCGGGCAACAAACCACGAAAAATTCCCGTGAGCTTATCAGGGACTTCGAAAATCAGATCGCCTCGACACTCATCAGCAACTTTTCAGCCGAGCCGACAACACAGATACCACTTTATGACTCGATCGAAACGGAGCTGACTCGCCTCGATGTTCTGATCACACAGTTGTCATCGTTGAACCGGTCATTGTTGTCGGTCAACACCCAGCATGCGGTCCATCAAATTAACATGCGTCGAGGGTTTCGACAGAGAGAGCTGGACCTTTGGCTGCAGACCAACCACCTGAACCACCTGGATGAATTGTTACCGCCAGCAGTTTTTCAGATTGTTGATATCGAAACGCTGGATAACATTACCAATCGGTTACACCATAGCGCTGGGGCCCTGAACCGACTGCAAACTCGTTTGGAACAGCAAAACGCAGCTGGTATTCATTACCCTGATAACCTATTGGCAGAGTCACTCCAGTACATTCAGCACATCGGCGAACCGGGTACCAGTGTTTTGCTGAGTCGCTACCGGCAAATATTAGACTACTCAAACCTGGAGTCTGTTGAACAGCAACGAAGGTTCGAAAAATTTCAAACCACATTTTTTAAGACGACCTATCCGGCATATTTAGGTCTGTCGGATTACCTGAATACGCTACTAAACGAGCACACGAACCCAATCAGTACGATCGGCGGTCCCATATCTTTGGAACCTGGGCTTGATTCGAATGCCGACTCACGCGTGGTCTTGTCTGACCTGCATAAAGATCTTAAGACCTCACAACAACGGATTCAGAATATCGAGACCAACCAGTCTCTAACACTTCGGCAAATCTACTCTGACCCCCGTTATTCAGTAAAAAACCAGATCAATGCATACCAGTTGGTGCTGAACCTTGTATCGATTTACGTGCTGGATGTAGAAATTGACTTGTTGCGGTGGTTCTCACAAAAGCCCACCAGCGAGGCGATTATCGCAGAAAACGATCGCCCGGGCCGGGCTCCTTTTGTTTATCATGATGGCGTAACGCTATTCGACCTCGCGACCCTGATCGAGGTGCCGATATTCGAGTTGGAAGCGCTGGCCTACCAATACGTTGTGCCGGGTCAGCACCTGCTGGACACCAGTCAGATCCCCTACAATTCTACCCTACTGCAGGCATACCGGGATGGCTGGTCCAGCTACGCTCCCGGAAAAATTGGAGAGTATGATACCGGGGGTGAATACTTCGCAGATGAGCTGTCCATGCTGGGTTTACTAGTCAGGTCCAGACTCACGATCTGCAAGGCGGTAGCCGATTTGAATATCCAATTGGGAAACTGGTCCGCGATGGAAGCACAGCAATTCATCGCTGATAACACACCTTATTCAACCCAACTGATTACAAGGGAAGTTAATCAAATCATTGCTAACCCGGGACTGGCATTTAACGGTTATATGGTCACCCGGGAATTACGGAAACTGCACACTCTTGCAATCAGTTCTGGGAAATTCTCCCCACGGCAATTTCACTCGATGGTTCTGATCCACAGCCCGGCACCCCTTGAATACCTGAGGGAAGATTTACGAGACCTGCTGGAGGAAGAGTTCTGACCGGTGACCTCATCAAGGTAAGACAAATGTTACAATTACCAAAGATAGCTGGCCTGTTTCAGGGTGAAAGCATACCGGCTGATAGAATTGACCATATCCGACCTGGAAGGATTCCTGGAATATGTCCGAAGGACCTCTGAACTGATCAAAAAACAGGCGGGTAAGAACCTGGTTCAGGATTTGTATGAACTATGGCAGCGGGCCGTGGATAGCAATATTCTGCTGGTTGAGGAATCGGCTGCACCGTGAGGGCAATCCTTATTGGCGGCACTTCGCATGTGGGCAAATCCACCCTGGCGGAAACCCTGGCGGCAAGGCTGGGCTGGCAGCATACATCAACTGATAGCCTGTCACGCCATCCAGGTCGTCCATGGCGAAAGAAAGGCAAGGTACCACCAGATGTCCAGAGTCATTATCTTTCTCACCGAGCTGAGGAACTGGTTGATGAAGTGTTGCGGCATTACCATGACAATGTCTGGCCAATCGCGAAGGCGCTAATCCAAAGTCGTATTTCAAATCCGTACGATACCGGTATCGTCCTGGAGGGTTCGGCCATTTGGCCCGATTCGGTGGTCAACGCCTGTTTCGAGAAGACTGTTTCGGTATGGCTGACAGCAACAAAAGATGTGATTACAGATAGAATTCATAGAAATAGTGACTACCACCAGCGGTCTGAGCAAGACCGTTTGATGATAGATCGATTCCTTCATCGCAGTCTGCTCTACGACGAACAGTTGACACAGGCAGCGAAGCGATCAGAACAACGTTGTGTTGATGTCAGCGAAACTGGACCGGCAGATCAATTATTGGATGACCTAAGTGGAGAATCGCCATATCCATAACATCAAATATCTATCATTCAGACTGGACCGAGGAGAAGACTCAAAGAGGCGGGATCTGGAACTACAAAGATCTTAGCGGAGAACGCCTGGGTGTCCGATTAGAGGAACTTTCACCCGGTGATAGGTCGAGCGTTCATCACTTTCACACTTCAGAAGAGGAACATGTTCTTGCGCTGCAAGGTTCAGCAACCCTAGTGCTTGGTGAGCAGCATATTTCCCTGACGGCCGGTGACCACATTTGGTTTGCCGCCGGGAAAGAGGAGGCACACCATATTGAGAACAGCTCCGACGCGCCGTTCCAATTCCTCGTTTTCGGTGAGAGAAACCCCCAGAATGTCGTCGTTTACCCGGATAATAAAGTCATGATGGTCAAAGGCCTGGGCTTCAGGCAGGTCACCTATCGTCCTGTGATCGAAGATGAGGATTAGAAATCAGTTACACCAGCATCTCGCTAATTCTGCCTTGTTTCAGGACGACCTTAAGCCCTTCTTTCTTACTCAGCGGGCTAAGTTCCTGCTTGTGCTGGTGAATAAAGTGAATGACTTCATCCGGCGAGGTCTTGCTGAATTCCCGCAACGCCCAGCCAATGGCTTTGCGAATAAAAAATTCCCTGTCAGCCATGTTGTCGATAATGTTACCGAACAATAAACCGGTATCTGTATTCTGCTTCAGCTTGAGTTGACAGATAAGCGAGGCGCGTCGCTTCCACATGCTTTTATCCTTCGCCCAGCGGTACATCCTGCTGGTCATGGGTTTCGGATAATCCTGCAACAGTTCTCCCAACCGGTTCGACAAGCTGTCGACATAATCCCACCAGGCACCGGTTACGATCATTTCTTCGTACATCGGCAACGTCTTCATTGTCTGCAGGGGCCGGTACGCCTTTAACCCACTGAGGGCGATTGCGGCATAACGTTCTTCCCGGTGACCGGCCTCGCGCCACAGGTCGAGCACGCTTTCGTGCCAGACATCCTGTTCAGATATCGGGTGCTGTTTAAATACAGTACGAAAGACCTTTTTTTGTATGGGTGCGGGGACACCGTGATAGCGCATCTCAGATTTCATGTATCGCTTCATTTCAGGCGCCTTGCGCGGATCCGCTTCCGCTTGCAATGCTTCCTGAATACTTCTTGTGAGCGGATTCACCGAGACAGCGGTTTCATTTTGTGGCGTTCCATCGCCGCCGGTCAGCCCGACCACCTCGATAAGATGTCGCTATTGCTTCGCCGAGCATGAGTTCGTACAGCAGATAACGACCGGAAGGCCGGTAGCTGCAAATAGATTCGGCAGCCGCGCGAATTTCCTCATCAGTCACCTGTGCCACGGTGCCGGTAATCTGGAACTCACCGCTACTGCCAGAACTGTCAGACATGCCGCAATGCAGTGAAAACTGATTGTTAACCCGAAAATCCTTTACCTTGGATGAGTTGGGTTCTGCAAACATGAAACACCGCCCTTCTCCTACAATCGCCGTCACCGGGTGCGTTCTGGGAAACCCATTCTCTCGTATTGTCGCGAGATAGGAGACCTTGCCGTCAATTCGACTTTCACCAAACTCCGCTACCTCCGGGGCTTCGAGGGCCATCGCTTGCCAGGATAGAACGCTCAAAGGATCTCCTTTTAGTTAACGAGAATGTGAGTGAAATACACAACATCCCAAATACGAAGGTTCTAGGCGCACTTTAACATTCAGAGATCACGGGTGTTAACTGCTGATTTCAGATTCAATGCATAATGCTCTACTATCTTCTCTACTAAAAACGAAAAAAACAATGGATCGAATTGCCCATGAGTGACAATTTTCCCCTCTCCGATATCAGGGTGCTGGACCTGTCCCGGGTACTGGCGGGACCCTTCGCAGGGCGAATGCTTGCCGACCTTGGTGCTGATGTTGTCAAGATAGAACCGCCCGAGAAGGATGTCACTCGCAATTGGGGCAGAAAAGTCGGTTCAATTTCTGGCTACTACCACCAACAGAATGCGGGCAAAAAAAATCTGTGTATTGATCTTAAGCAAGCCGACGGCGCAAAACTGTTGAAATCGCTGGTTTCCAAGGCTGATGTGCTGATTGAGAACTTCCGCCCGGATGTTATGCGACGCCTTGGCATTGACTGGGATACCCTGCAACCGATAAATCCGGGGCTTGTCATGTTATCGATATCTGGCTTTGGCCAGCAAGGACCTGAAGCCGGTCGTGCTGCCTACGCGCCTATTATTCACGCCGAGACCGGCAGTATTTACCGTCAGGCACAAAAAACCGGTAGCCGTCCCGTAGAAATGTGTATGTCATTCGCTGACACCAACGCAGGATTGCATGGACTCGTGGCGTTGCTGGCGGCACTGCACTTACGGCAAAGAACCGGCAAGGGACAGCATATCGATATCGCCATGGTCGATGCCATGATCGCCACCGATGACCAGACCCACTACCATCTCGAGCAGTCCGTCGTCAGCAACAATGCCAGCGAGGTCTGGGAGGCGACGGGAGGGCCAGTCATCCTGGCAGGCGATTTCCGCTATATCTGGCATCAGGCTACAGTTGAGTTAAAGCTGGCGGATCCAACTCCGCCAAATTCTGATCTCGCAACAAAAATAGAATTTCGCCGCAAGGCCTTTGCCGAGTTTATGCTTTCATTTGACAGTCGTGGCGATTTGATTCAACAACTGAACAAGGCAAACCTTGCCTGGGGCAGTGTCTACAACACCGATGAGTACCTGCAAAATTCAGAAACCCTACAACATCGAAACAGCATCCAGCAAATTGACGACAGGCAAGGCGGCACACGCCCCACGTTCCAAAGCCCGTATCGATTTTCAGACGCATCCAGCGGGGTCAGGAACGGCGCACCATGGCTCGGGGAGCATAACGAGGAAATTCTGACCACCTGGCTGGGGATGCAGGCAGATGAAATCCTGGCATTTCAGGAACAGCAGGTCATTTTGTCTGACGGACCCGCACAGTCGCGCTAATCCTGCGGCATTTCCATCTGGCCAAAACTCCCGACGATGACTTCAACCTCTGACCGGTAACCATCGTTGCCAGAAAACACGAGCAGGAATTTACCACCTTGTATTAACGGTTCATGCAATCGCATGAGCATGATGTGCTTACCTCCTGGCACGAGGCTTACCGTGGCTCCGGATTCTACGATGAACGGGTCAACTTCGCGCATTCGACTCATGCCGTCTCTTTCAATGCTCTCATGAATCTCGCTGATTTTCGCTACGGCTGTTGTAATTTCCGTGACCTGGATCGGCCTGATCGTCGGATTGGCGATTTGTAAATACACAGCACCCATCGGCGCACCGGGTGGGGTTGCCCGCGCCCAAGCATCGCTGATGACCAGACCCGGCCCGGTGGCATCAGCAGAAACCGTCAGGCTGAACAAACTGACGGTGGCCAGTCTCAGACATACTCGAAAAAAGGTCTTCAATTTCTTTTCCCTTACCACCCACAACAGCAATGTTATTTAAAAGACTCGAGTATAACATTTGCTTTAAATGCAACCATATAGTTGCATAATGGATTTCATGCAGGACGTATTCAAAGCACTGGCCGATGAGAGCAGGCGACATCTACTCGACAAATTACGGCATGAAGATGGGCTGACGCTGAATCAACTCTGCGAAGAACTACTGATGAGCCGGCAGGCAGTCAGCAAGCACTTGTTAATTCTTGAGCAGGCTAACCTCGTCATCGCCATGCAGAGAGGCAGAAAAAAACACCACTTCCTCAACCCGGTGCCTCTCCAGGACGTCGTTGACCGATGGGTAGGCGAGTTCAGGCAAGTACAAACCAGAGCACTATTACAACTTAGACAAGATTTGGAGAAAGAGAAATGAGTGACCAGCATGTATCCGTCATCTACATCAAGGCGTCCCTTGACAGCGTCTGGCAAGCCCTGACAAGCACAGAATTCACCAGGCAGTACTTCCACTCAACGGACATCAAGTCTGACTGGACCAAAGACGCCAAAGTTACTTTCTACAATCAGGATCAGTCTATCGCTGTTGAGGGCAAAGTGCTCGAAGCCGACAAACCCAACAAGCTCAGCTACACCTGGCACGTACATTACAATCCCGTCGCAATGGCTGAGGAACCCAGCCGGGTTACTTATTTACTCGAAACGGTTGAAGACGCCACCAAACTCACGCTTATCCATGATCAATTTCCTGCCGGGAGTGTGGTGTACCCACAGATCAGTGAAGGATGGATTGCTATTTTATGCAATCTGAAAACCTTGCTGGAAACTGATTCTGTGATGGCTATCTCCTAGCCAGTGCTTATCCATAAATAGGTGAGTTTCGACTTCAGCACCCTACTTTGCGCATATTGAGTCTATTTTTATAGCGCAGAACGTGACTGGAAAAGCACGCATAATCACTTATGGATGGGCACTAGCTCAAAAGATCAGTAAACTGCGCAACCTTCAGTGGGTGTTTTCTTCAGGGTCTGCGATGCCTCAGAAAAATTTTTACTCGTACTGCCAGCAGCGTTTCACGGACAGTAAGGTATTTATTCGTCAGTCGACTGACAACAGGGAATTCACCTACGCCGATCTGCATCGTGAGAGCGGCAGAATCGCAAACTACCTGACCGGCCTCGATCTTGAAAAAGGTGATCGCGTGATGGTCCAGGCTGAAAAATCAGCCCAGAACCTGTTCTGGTACTTCGCCTGCCTGCGAGTCGGTTTAATCTACCTGCCACTCAACCCGGCTTACCTGCAGCACGAGGTTGAGTACTTTGTGAATAATGCAGAACCTTCATTAGTCCTCTGTGACCCTGAAAAAGAAACCGTCTTCAAGGCTGCTCTTAACCAGAACAATCAGAACAGACAGAGCAACCAGTGCCCGATCATTCTTCTCGACGCAAAGGGTATTTGCTCCGTTGATATAGAAACGGTCGCTGAGTTCACGGAGGTAGACTGTGACGAGGATGATGTCGCAGTCATTCTCTATACTTCCGGCACGACCGGTAAACCAAAAGGCGCGATGATTACCCACGGCAACCTGGTATCCAATGGGCAAACTCTCACCGAAGCATGGCAGTGGCGGCAGGACGATGTCATGCTGCACGCACTACCCACCTTCCACATTCACGGGCTGTTTGTTGCAACACATTTACCGGTAATGAATGGATCAACTATTCTTTTTTTACAGAAGTTTGACCCACAGGAAATTATTCAGCGACTACCCGAGTCCACCGTTTATATGGGCGTCCCCACAAATTATGTGCGATTACTCGCCCAGGACGGATTTACCGAAGCTGCCTGCAGGAATATGCGGCTGTTTACGTCAGGCTCTGCACCCTTGCTGGCGCAAACCTTCGCTGAATTCCAGGATCGCACTTCACATACTATCGTTGAACGTTATGGAATGACCGAAACCGGGATGAACACCTCCAACCCCATTGCTGGTGATCGCAAACCCGGTACGGTTGGACCAGCCCTGCCCGGCGTCAGGACGCTGATACTTGATGAATCCGGCAACGAAGTCGAGTTGTCTGCGCCCGGCAACCTCCTTGTTAAAGGTAAGAATGTCTTTAAAGGATACTGGCGCATGCCGGAAAAGACAGCAGAGGAATTTACCCCGGACGGCTATTTTAAAACCGGTGACATCGCAAGCCAGGACGACGACGGCTACATTGCCATTATCGGTCGGGACAAGGATATGATTATTACTGGTGGTCTCAACGTCTACCCAAAGGAAATCGAAGCAGTCATTGATGACATGCCCGGCGTACTCGAATCTGCAGTGATCGGATTACCCCATGCCGATTTTGGCGAGGCTGTGAGTGCCGTCGTTGTAAAAAGTGCCAGGGAAGATCCTCTGGATGACCAATCGATCATCGCCTACATGAAATCCCGGGTCGCTGGATTTAAAGTCGCAAAACAGGTCTATTTCGTCGATGAGTTACCTCGAAACGCAATGGGCAAGGTGCAGAAAAATGTCTTGAGGGAGATGTACAAATAAATCTGTTACACTGCGCGCCGTCCAGCAAAGTCTTTTACGAATCGCATGTTAAAATGAAGAGACTCGGTATTCTTGCTTCTCACCAGGGCACCAACTTTCAGGCGATTATTGACGCATGTCGAGACGGAAATGTGAACGCAGAGCCAGTTATTGCCATCAGCAACAATAGCCACTCGATTGCTCTGGACCGTGCCCGTCGCTGTGGTATTGAGGCCTTACATCTATCCAGCCATACCCATCCTGACCCGGAAGCACTCGACCAGGTAATGCTGGATTCCCTGATCGAAAAAAAAGTGGATTTTCTGATCACCGCTGGCTATATGAAAAAACTGGGTCCAAAAACACTGGCACATTTTTCCGGCCGGATTGTTAACGTCCATCCATCCCTGCTGCCAAAATACGGCGGTCGGGGCATGTACGGCATGAATGTCCATCGTGCAGTTATCGAAAGCGGGGATACGGAAACTGGTATTACCATTCACTGGCTGGATGGAGACTACGACACTGGTCCCGTTATTACGCAGCAAACAGAGCCGGTCCTGCCGGACGATACGGCAGAAAGCCTGGCTGAGCGAATGTTATCCAAAGAACACAAACTGTTAATCAAAACCCTGGCGGAATTAATGTCCTGAACGCAAGGTCAAATTCAGGCACTGAAAAATGAAAGCTGAAAAATGAGAGTCCAATAATGAACGTGAGTCCCCGCGCCCCCATTGCCCTGATGACCTGTGAGTCAGCAAGAAACTTTGCTGAAACCATCGCCAGGTATATGAACCAGAGCCTGGTTCCGACCGAGGAAACCTGGTTCGCCTGCGGTGAAGGCAAAATGGAAATCAATGCGAATGTTCGCGGCCACGATGTATACATATTCCAGTCGCCGGTGGGTCAGCAGGACCAACTATCCGTGTACGACAGATTTATTATGTTGCTGCATGCGGTGGAAGCAGCAGCCCTGTCCGATGCGCAGTACATCACCGCGATCACCCCATATTACCCGGGAGCACGACAGGACAAACGCAAAGGCAGAACCCGTGAAGGTATCAGTGCTGGTCTGTTTGCGCGAATGCTACAAAGCGCAGGCGCTGACCGGGTGGTATCCGTGGAAATTCACAACGACGCTATTGCAGGCATGTTTAATCCATCCATGACCCATCTGGAAAACGTATTCCTCACCCGACACCTGGCGGCGTGGTTAAAAAAAGAAAAGTTAATCGGTGATACCGTCGTATCACCGGATGTGGGATATCTTGAACGTGCCAGATCCTACGCTGAAGAATTGTCGGCGGATCTGGCCGTGCTCTCCAAAGAGAGAGATTATTCCAAACCAAACCAGGTGGTTCGATCCAGCCTTATTGGCGACGTCAGCAACCAGAACGTACTGCTGGTGGATGACATTGTCGACTCAGGTGGTTCTGTCGTCGCCGCTGTGAATGAACTCAAGGAACATGGTGCGAAAGATATTGTCGTTGCCTGCACCCACGCGCTTATGTCCGGCCGGGCATGGCAAAATCTATCCGCCTTAAGCACCCGGGCTAAAAAAGAAAACTGGAAGTTTTACTTCGTTGGAACCAGTACGGTAGAGCATGCCAATACACCAGACTGGTATCGCACTTTCAGAATCGAGAAGCTACTGGCCACAATTATCCAGAAAATTAACTCCAGGGGCAGTGTCACCAAGGTCCAGCAGGATCGTGAGTAAAGAGCAGAGCAAGTTGACAAAAGGATCAAATTACCTGAGACTTTCAATATGAATCAGGAACAGATTTACCCGGCTATCACTACCGACGAGACCCTTATCGACGAGACCCTTATCGACAAGATTTGTAGCATCATTGGCATTAAACAATTTGTGGTGGGTTAACCCTTGGCAACAAGAATAAGAAACCCGCTCAAAGCGGGTTTTTTTTTGCCCCTGGATTTAGCAGTTGAAATTATGAAGTTGTGTTATTAAAGATCAGACATACAAGGTGAGCACCGTGACGACAGAATCAGATCCGGCAAACAGTGAATTCTCTTTTGTTGCCGGTGAACACGACATTCTCTCCTTCTGGAAAGAAAAGCAAATATTCAAGCGTTCACTGCAGCAAACGGAGAACTCGACCCCTTATATTTTTTATGATGGACCACCATTCGCCACCGGGCTTCCCCATCATGGGCACCTGGTAGGGTCGATCCTGAAAGATGCCGTTCCCCGCTACTTCACTATGAAGGGCCGCTACGTACAACGACGATTTGGCTGGGACTGCCATGGTTTACCCATCGAGCATGAGATCGATAAATCTCTCGGCATGTCTTCCGCCGAGGCCGTCGAAAAGTTAGGCGTAAAAGGCTACAACGACGAGTGTCGCAGTATCGTCCAACGCTATACCTCGGAATGGGAGACCACTATTTCCCGCATCGGCCGCTGGGTTGATTTTGAAAACGACTACAAAACCATGGAACCCTGGTATATGGAATCTGTCTGGTGGGTCGTAAAACAACTCTGGGAAAAAGACCTGATTTATCGCGGTTACAAGGTGGTTCCATTTTCCACCGCACTAGGCACCGTCCTTTCCAATTTTGAAATCGCATCAAATTACCAGGATGTGCAAGACCCCGCAGTGACGGTGTTGTTTAAACTCGACAACGAAGATGCCAGCATCGCTGCCTGGACAACAACCCCATGGACCTTACCTTCCAACCTGGCGCTCTGTGTCGGTGCGGATATCGACTATGTCAAAGTCCACGATGAGACGCTGGATATCAATATTTATGTAGCCAAAGATCGCCTGGAAGATATGAGCCGGGGTAAAACCCTGACTATTGTCTCTGAGACAAAAGGCTCGAGCCTGGTGGGACTGACCTATCAGCCCCTGTTCGATTACTTTACAGGCCTACGCTCCGAGGGGGCCTTCCAGGTTCTCGCGGATGACTATGTCACCACCGAAAGCGGCACCGGCGTGGTGCATCAGGCACCAGCCTTCGGAGAAGACGACTTCCGAGTGTTGAAAAACGCAGGCGTCACAGCCCTGGTTTGCCCTGTCGACATGCAAGGCAGGTTCACAGCTGAAGTTAAAGACTTTGCCGGACAACATGTTAAGGAAGCCGACAAACATATTATTAAGTACCTGAAGGACTTGGGCGCCCTGTACCGTCACGAAACCCTGGTTCACAGCTATCCATTTTGCCCCAGATCCGATACGCCGATCATCTATCGAGCCATCGACTCCTGGTACGTCAGGGTCGAACAAATGCGTGATCGCCTGGTTGAGAATAACAGGCAGATCAACTGGGTACCGGGCCATCTGCAGCAGGGGCGCATGGGAAAATGGCTGGAAAGCGCTATAGATTGGGCGATCTCCCGAAATCGCTACTGGGGCACACCTTTACCCATCTGGATTAACGACGTGACAGATAACCGACTCTGCATTGGTTCCCGCGAAGAACTAAAGCAGCTCACCGGCGTTGAACTTGACGACCTGCACCGGGAGAACGTCGACCCACTCACCTTTACTGTCGCTGGTGAAGAAGGCACCTATCGTCGCATTGAGGAAGTCCTGGACTGTTGGTTTGAGTCCGGCTCCATGCCTTATGCACAACTACACTACCCTTTTGAAAACCAGTCAGTCTTCGACAAGGGCTTCCCGGCAGAATACATCGCTGAAGGATTAGACCAGACCCGCGGCTGGTTCTACACCTTGATCGTACTTGGCACCGCTTTGTTCGATACTCACCCGTTCAAGAATGTCATCGTCAACGGCATTGTGATGGCAGGAGACGGCAAGAAAATGTCAAAACGATTAAAGAATTACACCCCGCCTGACGAACTCATGGAAGAGTACGGTGCCGATGCCTTGCGCCTGTATCTTATTAATTCCGGGCTGGTCCGGGCAGAGGAACAGAGGTTTTCAGACGCCGGTGTCAAAGATATGGTGCGACGCGCCCTGTTGCCCTGGCTCAACGCATTTCGGTTTTTTAATACTTATGCTCGCATTGATGCCTGGCAACCTTCATCAAACCAGGTTGTATCCGGTAACATCATGGACCAGTGGATTCTGTCCCGATTGCAAACACTCAAATCGAGTATATCCACAGAAATGGAAAACTATCGCCTCTACAATGTCGTTCCCGCATTGTTTGAGTTCATTGAAGACCTGACAAACTGGTATATCCGGTTAAACCGTGCAAGGTTCTGGTCCGAGGAAATGACCGATGACAAGCAGGCGGCCTACTATACCTTGTATACCGCAATTTACGAATTAAACCTGAGCATGGCGCCCTTCGCCCCGTTTTTGTCTGAATCGCTCTACCTGCAGATGAAGCGTTACCTCACACCGGATGCTGTTGAATCAGTACACCTCTGCAGTTACCCGGAAGCAGAAAACACAATGATCCAGCCAGAGCTTGAGCAGGCAGTCACGCGCATGAAACACATCATCTTGCTTGGTCGTCAAAAAAGAAATCAGCAGAAGATAAAAACCAAATATCCCCTGGCAAGATTGACTATCATCCATGAGGATACCGGCCTGCTGGATGAGATCTCCAAACTTGAGGGCACTATTCAAACCGAGCTGAATGTGAAGCAGATTAACTACTCTACCGAGGAGTCGAACTATATTAATCTCTATGCAAAACCAAACTCACCGGTTTTAGGTAAGCGCCTGGGCAAACGGTTCAAGGATTTCAAAAGTTCCATCGAAGCTCTCTCATCACAAGCCATCAATGATTTCCAGGACAGTGGAGAATTACGGTTGGAAGGAGAGTTATTCACCCCTGATGACATTCTGGTATTTCGGGAAGCACGGCAAGGCACCAACGCCGTGTCCGATCGTTTTATATCCATTGACCTGGATTGTGAGCTGAATGACGACCTCATCAATGAGGGATTAGCCCGGGAGGTTGTGAACCGGATCCAGAAATCACGCCGGGATCTTGGTTTCGATGTGGTCGATCGGGTAACCATCACGATAACCGCCAGCGAGAAACTCGAAGCAGCCGTGTTTTCACATCAGGAATACATTAAAAAGGAAACCCTGGCAACGGAACTGATTCGTGGACAGGGAACCGAAGATCTCAACTTTGTGATTGATGACCACACGCTGGGGCTTTCTATCAAGAAGCTAGGTTAGCTTCCGGGAAACATTCTCCAATAAACATTGTATAGTAGCTCTTTTCACAACAGCTGATTTCTATGGAAATTCTCGACCGCCCGCTAGACGAGCTCGCCGCTGCCATACGCAGCAAGGAAATCCGTTCAGTTCAACTGGTCAGGGGTTACCTTGACCGCATCGAGAAGGTAAACGACAAGCTCAACGCTGTGGTTTGTTCCAATGCAGAAATAGCCATGAAACAAGCGGCCAAGGCAGACGCCGAGCAGGATAGCGGCACCTTGCATGGTCCCTTGCATGGTATCCCGATGACCATAAAAGACAGCCTGGATACCATGGATACCATTACTACCTGGGGCACAACCGGGCGCAAAGATTTCCGTCCCGGCAGAGATGCGACCTGTGTCGCCAGGTTAAGAGATGCGGGGGCAATTCTGCTTGGTAAGACCAACACGCCAGAATTTACTCTCTGGTTTCAAACTGACAATCTTGTTTACGGGCCAACCAAAAACCCTTTCGATTTAAGCCGAACCCCCGGCGGAAGTAGTGGCGGTGCTGCAGCGATTATTGCCGCAGGTGCTTCCCTGTTCGATGTCGGTACAGATACTGCCGGTAGTATTCGACTACCCAGCCACTTTTGTGGCATCTCGGGCATCAAACCCACCACCGGGCGCGTGCCTTGCACGGGTAATGCACTCCCCAGTTCCGGCTTGATTGCGACATTAAGCCAGCCTGGACCGATGGGCCGAAGTGTTGCCGATCTGGCCTATTTGTTACCTTTGATGTCTGGCCCGGACCAACTGGACCCCTATGCGGTGCCTGCGGTCTGGCACAAACCCGAAGAAGTTGAAATGGAGTCCCTGAAAATCGCTTATCACGCCGATAATGGTATTAAGACCCCCATGGTCGAAATCATGGATACAGTGAAAAATGTCGTGTCCCTCCTGTCCGAATATGGACTGACCGCCACCGAGGCCCGACCGGCAGGGGTAGAGATGGCTAGTTTTATTCTCGGGCGTGTATTTAGCGCCGATGGAGGCGACCTTGTGGAAGCACTGCTGGAGGATTGCAGAACAACAACGCCGTCCCCGAAGATTCAGGAAAACCTTGATCAAGGCGGATTGGAGATCGATCAAAGGGAGTTTGCCCAGGTCATCACACTCTGGGACAACTTCCGTTCGTCAATGCTGGGCTTTTTTGAGGACTTTGACGTACTTATCTGCCCGGTCAACGCCAGCACCGCGATACCCCTCGGAGAGACCGAAGATATGCTTGCCTATACCTACACCAGTGCTTACAACCTCGCTGGCTGGCCAGGCACCGTGATTCGTGCGGGTACGGACTCAAACGGCCTTCCCATTGGTATTCAGATACTTGCCAGACCATTTCGGGAGGACCACTGCCTGGCAGTCGCAGGCTGGCTGGAAGCCCATCTCGGCACGTTTCCAAAACCCTCGATCCACTGTGTCAACGACTGACTAAACCAAAGTCTGCCTGGGAACGTCTCAACACCGAGTAGATAAGTTAATTCTCGAAGTAATACGCTTGCTGGAAGTTTTTCAACCCGTGGTAAGTTATGGGGTGAAAAGATTTTCGATCAATTTTTGATCGAATTTTAAATGAGCGGCATACAGTTCGCTCTACAAATCAAATACTTACAGGGGAAATAACACTCCAAATCTAGCTCAAGATAGGTATACTGCACTTGGAAACAGCAAAGGTTCGCTCGAGATTCGTGTATTTAGTCGCATGAGTCTACCGAATCATGGCTTGCAACTGGCAACAAAGGGATTCAACCAGTACTCAAAAGTTGCGTGTTTTATGCGTTTTTATTAGTTGTAAAGGATCCAATATGAAATCGATTTTAATCAGCAGGTTGGCATTCGCTGGCCTTTTTTTGAGCCTGGTTCAACCTGTCACGGCGACAGACTTGGCAGACATCTATGATCTGGCAGTCCATAACGACCCGCAGCTTGCCGCTGCCAGGGCATCCTACATGGCCACCAGGGAGACGGTTCCACAGGCACGCGCAGGATTGCTGCCAAACTTCTCTGTTGGCGGAACCACATCAAGAACCGAGAGAACCGTCGTTGCCTTGGATTTAACCGACAAATTTAGTGATCACTCCTGGCAGGTAGTACTGCAACAACCTGTTTTCCGACTTGAAAACTGGTACCAGTTCCAACAGTCAAAGAATATAGAGGCACAGGCACTGGCCCAATTCACTGCCGAACAACAGGAAATGATCTTTCGGGTAGCCGACAGCTACCTGAGTATTCTGGAGGCAAACGACCAGTTGAGCGCCACCAACGCGGAGAGAGATGCGGTTAAACGGCAATTGGAACAGGTCCAGCAACGATTTGACGTGGGTCTGGTTGCCATCACCGATGTCCTGGAATCAACTGCTGCTTACGACTCATCGACCGTGAACGTGATCGAATCGGAGGGTTTGCAGGTCATTACCTTCGTCACCCTGCTTCGACTTACCGGGCAGTCATTTGACAGTATTGATGCACTTGATCCAGATTTTCCAATTGAATACCCGGAACCCAATGATGAAGAAGCCTGGGTACAACGGGCCCTGGCCAGCAACTACATCCTTGTTGCAGCCCGGGAAGGCGTGAAAGCCGCAGAGCGTAATCTTTCAGCGTCAAAGAGCCGTCATCTGCCCACCCTGGATGCCCAGATATCCTATGCGGAAAACGTCTCAGATGCGCAGCTCAATCCCATCAGTGCGGAAATCGAACAAAAATCAGCAGCACTGCTGCTCAACATACCCCTTTATGCCGGTGGCAGCATCAGATCCAGATCAAAACAGGCAGGATATCAACTGCAAGAAGCCATGGAGAACTACGATCTGGCCCAAAGAACAACCGTTGAGAACACCCGCACCCTGTTCACCGCGATCAATACGGATGTTGCCCGGGTTGGAGCCCGACTACGAGGCATTGAATCCAGCCAGAGCGCATTGGAGGCAACTCAAACAGGTTACGAGGTAGGTACTCGAAATATCGTCGATGTGCTGCTCGCACAGCAACGTCTTTACCTGGCACAGTTCCAATATGCCAGCGCCAGGTACCAGTATATACGTGATACCCTGCGACTGAAGCAAACTGTTGGTTCCCTGAGCCCGCAGGATGTGTACGATCTGAATAAGTTCATTACACAAGACAGGACTGTTGATAGAATAACCCCAACGACCCGTTAAGCCTCTGAACAGCTTTTCTGAGCAACCTTCTCTGGACAACCTTCTGTGGATAACATGGGCAACAGCGAACCTCTACTATGATTAATCGGATTCTGGCGGTCGCTGCAACTTTGGCCATTAGTGTTGCCGTCGTACTGATTCTGGTACTGGCTGTGCATGGCACGGGCGTATCTGCCGCAGTAGAATCCGTGGTTGAGAGAACCGACGAATCAGCAGATAACGTCGCACTGCCATTTCTCACCGATGATGAAAGCAACAATATTGCCGTATTCAAAAATGTCGGTCCCTCAGTTGTGTTCGTTACCAACAAGCAGTTACGCCGCCAAAGCCGGTTCTCGCTCAATGTTATGGAAATTCCCCGTGGTAGCGGCAGCGGATTCGTCTGGGACAAGAGCGGCCTCATCCTGACCAACTATCATGTCATCCATGGAGCCGACAAAATCGAAATCACCCTGGGTAGTGGTAAAAATTTCGAAGCGGAAATTGTAGGTGTCGCACCGGAGAAAGATATCGCCCTGCTGAGAATCGACGCACCGAACGAATCCCTGACTGCTATCCCCCTTGGCGATTCTTCAAGACTGGCAGTAGGACGTAAGGTCCTGGCAATTGGTAATCCTTTTGCCCTGGATACGAGTCTGTCTGTGGGTGTAGTGAGTGCACTTGGCCGAGAGATCAAATCCAGGAACAATCGAACCATCAAGAATGTGATTCAAACCGATGCTGCGATTAATCCGGGTAATTCAGGAGGACCATTATTGAACTCAATGGGCAAGCTGGTAGGTGTGAATACCGCTATTTTCAGCCCTTCCGGCGCCAGCGCAGGTATCGGTTTCGCCATCCCGGTTAACACCTTGAAAATCATCATACCCCAACTGGTAACCCATGGTGGTTTATATCGACCGATCCTCGGCATCGAAACCATGTCGGACTACTGGGCAAAAAGACTCCGTAGCAAAGGGATCGTCATTCTCTCCGTTAGCAAAGGTCTCGCAGCAGAAGCCGCTGGTATGGTTGGCGTGCGGGAAGATTCTCGCGGTAATATTCATCTCGGTGATGTCATCATTGCGATCAATGACGCATCTGTCACAAATGAGGACTCCTTGCTGTCATTACTTGAGAGCTTTGAACCTGGCGACAAGGTGAAAGTTACGACACTCAAGGACGAGAAGATACTGAACTACGAGGTTACGCTCACAGCCCCGGAATAACTCATAAAAAGACAACAATACAACCCTGAAATTACCCATGTTTTTGACATCACTGACAGAAGAACAAAAGAAAGCCTTTTTTTGCCTGGCGCACAATGTGGTGGTATCCGATGGAGACCTGACCCCGGACGAGGAAGCGATGATGGAGGATATGCGCCGTGAAATGGATCTCGACTCTGGGTTTAAACCTTACTATCTTAACATTGACGGTATTGAGTCCATCTTTACATCAAAGCGGTCTCGTTCAATCTCAATGATTTCACTGATCCGACTTGCCTACGCCGACGGTGCGTTTGAGATCGAAGAACAGTGTTTTCTCAAGGACCTCAGTACCGCATTTGAAATTTCAGATGATGATTTCCAGCTTATCGATAACTGGGTACGACGTCTCATTTCTCTGGAAAGAGAAGCAAGCGGTTTTTTATAGAGGATCAGCATGTCTAGACTTCCCCTCGCGACGGCTTCTGTTCTCGGTCAGCCTCCTAGAATTATTATCATCGGCCTGGCGCTTTTAATATTCGTATCGTGTACCACCAAACCCGCTATTTCTGAGCCCCAGGTCGAAGCAGAACCTGTTGTGGCCACAGAAAGATTGATAGCCTCTCCCCCCAAAGACTGGCAATTGATCTACCAGCTCAACAGCGGTGATATTCGACTTTCCGATTTCATTCCCCCGGACGAGACAGAAAAAGAGTGGCAAACAAAGCTCAGCTTCGAGGCGCATACCCAACTCGCGGACAGTGACCCAATCTCTATCATCATGGGTGAAATCAAAAGCAAGCGTGGAATGTGTACTCATATTGATCATTTCAATCTGTTCAGCGGGTTTGAAAACAACTACCCGACCTCCGTGAGACTGATCCAGTGTGGTGAGAATGCCCATTCGCAACTGGGTGAAATAAGCCTGATCAAAGCCATCCAGGGCAATGACTTCTTTTATATCGTTCGATTCCTGAAAAATGTGCCCGTTTTTGAAAAAGGTAAGGCTGAATTTACCAACGAGGAAGTGGCCAATTGGTCGAGCTTTCTCAAGCGCGTCAGCCTTTGCGATGACGATGCCGCAGACCACGAATGCTCCTCACCCGAGCCAGTGGAGCCTTGACGGCTGTTTCCAACCTGATTCCACAATGTTTCGAGGAACCAGACCGGCCCTCAGTCGACTCTGCCCATCAGCCCATAGCCATTTACCTACGTCCTTTCCCTTTGATTTCGCCTAGCACCAGGTAGCGCCAGATCGCAAAATGCGCCTGTTTCCTTAAGTGATTATCATGAACGACTGGTTAAACAGAATTCTCTACGAGCTATTGCCCGGCAAATGCATTCTGTGCCTGAAGAACACAGATCGGCTTATCGACCTTTGTCTCGACTGCGAACTCGACCTCCCCAGAATAACCAACCCATGCTGGCAATGTGGTTTGACAATACCCCAGGGCCAGGAGATCTGCGGTAGCTGTCTGCTGCATCCCCCGCCTTTCTCACATTGTTTTTCAGCTTTCGCGTACACTGCACCGGTTGACAGGCTAATAAATCAGTTCAAAAACCACCAGAAGATCATTGTTGGTAAAGTGCTCGCGCAGGTAATGTGCCAGGAATACATGCAACGGCACCTAGTCTTGCCGGACAGTTGGTTGCCCGTACCGTTGCATAAAAACCGGCTTAAATCCCGTGGTTTTAATCAGGCATTGGAGATCGCCGAAGTACTGGCAGACACAACTCATATTCCGGTGGAATCAAGAATAGCCCGCAGGATAAAGTACACAGATGATCAGAAGTCTCTGTCTGCAAAACAGCGTGCCAGGAATATCAAAAATGTTTTTGTTATCGATCAGCATTTAAACGGCAGATCCGTCGGCATTGTTGATGATGTGGTAACGACTGCATCCACGATAACGGAACTGAGCAGACTATTACTCGACAATGGTGCGACTGATGTACAGATTGTCTGTCTAGCCCGCACACAGATTGACCGTCTGTGATAAAGTGTTTTTTTGCCATCAAGCAGTCAGCATATGGAATGGGAGTACGCAAACCTCGACGAGGATTTTCTGTCCGGGACCCAGTGCCCAACCGAATTCGATCAGAGCTTTCATATCGTGGTCTCGGATGACGAGATCTTGTCCATCGACGGTGCCAGCCCCTGGCGCCCGCTGACCGGGGACGAATATCGATGGCTGGGTGTTGACGAAGTCGCGAGTCATTACCTCGGCAGTGTTGCCGGTGTGCCCATATTTGCCAACGAGGTTGACCCGGAAGCTGACAATCCAGAAGGGTATGAGTTCGAAACCTTATGGTCGTTTCTCGGCACCGTCAACGAAACCGTGTTTTACCTGATTGGCCGTGCCAAGCAAATTGTCGAGTGGTATCAAAACCATAAGTTTTGTGGGCAATGCGGCAAACCAACAGGTGACGCTGAATCAGACCGCTCTCGTAAATGTACGGACTGCGGCAATCTGTTTTATCCTCGCTTGTCACCCTCCATCATTGTGCTGGTTACCAGGGGCGAAGAAGTACTACTCGCCAAAAATGCCAACGCCAGAGCCAATTTTTACTCAACCCTGGCCGGATTTGTCGAGCCGGGAGAATCTATTGAAGAAGCGGTACACCGCGAAGTGTTTGAAGAAGTTGGCGTAAAAGTAAAGAATTTAAGCTATTTCAGCAGTCAGTCCTGGCCGTTTCCAAACTCATTGATGCTGGGTTTCCACGCCGAGTACGATAGTGGTGACATCGTTCTGCAGGAGGCAGAGATCGCTGATGCACAATGGTTTCACTACACCAACATGCCTAACCGACCTGCGATGATCTCAATTTCCGGCTGGTTAGTGGACGAACATATTAAACGACTCGAGTCCGACGAATCCTGAGGAGACCCTGGTGAATGTGCATGCAAAGCTTTTTCTGCTTTGCTGCCTGCTGCTTGGCAACTGTGCCGGTGCATCAGCAAAATCTATCACCGTCGCCAGCGCCGCGAATTTTAAATCAACACTCGAACTTCTGGCGTCCCGGTTTGAAGATACGACTGCAAACCAGGTGACAGTCATCACGGCATCTTCCGGTGTTTTGTACACCCAGATTACCTATGGCGCACCCTTTGATGTTTTTCTCTCTGCCGATGCCTCAAGACCCGTAGAACTGGAAAATCAGAATCACACTGACAGTTTTGTTTACGCCATTGGTCAGTTGGCTTTCTGGCTACCCCGCCACAGTCAGGTCAACCGGGAGGAATTCCTGAGGTTCGAGGCGAGAATTGCGATCGCGAATCCCGCAATCGCACCTTATGGTGCCGCTGCGATGGAAGTGCTGCAACGGCTCAAGCCAAACCACCGCAAACTGGTAAGAGGCAATAATGTAAACCAGGTTTTTCAGTTTGTTGATACGGGAAATGTAGCCGCCGGTTTACTGGCGTTATCGCAATTAAAACAAGGTCATAAAAGTCGCTACTGGGTAATTCCGGCAGAACTGTATTCTTTAATTGAACAGCGAGGCATACTGCTCACAAAAAGCACCGAGGCGAAATTGTTCGTGAATTATATTCAGTCCAGCGAATCCAGAGCGTTGATTTCCAGAGCGGGTTATCTGCTTCCGGTTGTCAATGATGAGACCCTCAATCTAAATCCAACACCTGAAGTACCGTGATGGAGGGAGATTTATCTGCGCTGTTTGTTACCGCAAAACTGGCGACGCTGACGACCTTAATACTGATGCTGTTAGGCACACCTCTGGCCTGGTGGCTGGCAAGAACCTCCCAACCGTGGCGCATGGTCATTGAGCCGATTGTTGCCCTGCCCATTGTATTACCGCCCACCGTGTTGGGATTTTACCTTCTTATTGCCTTCTCGCCGGATACGTTAGTTGGCAGTTTCTGGATCAGCCTTACGGGTTCGCCATTGGCATTTACCTTTTCTGCGCTGGTCGTCGGGTCTGTTATCTACTCGTTACCGTTTTACGTACAGCCCTTACAGGTTGTCTTCGAGAACGTCGAGCAGAGTTTGCTGGATGCCGCAGCAACTCTGGGTGCAAGTCCCGTGGACAGGTTTTTTTCCGTTATCGTTCCCCTGTCGCGAAGAGGGTTTGTAGTCGCCATCTGCCTGGCCTTCGCCCATACAGTCGGCGAATTCGGCATTGTGCTGATGATTGGTGGCAATATTCCTGATGAGACACGGGTCCTGTCCATCGCCTTGTTTGATCACGTCGAATCCGGTCAGTATGAGAATGCCCATTTGCTGGCCGGTGGTCTGCTGCTGTTTTCTTTCCTACTGCTGTTGTTGGTTTATTCCCTGAACAGACAATGGCAGCGACGATGAAAAGTATCCATGCTCAAATTGACATCCATCGCAGCTCAGGCTTCCATCTCGAAACTGATATTGAGATAAAACACGGCGAGATAACCGCACTGTATGGTCCTTCCGGGTCCGGGAAAAGCTCTGTCTTACGCATTATCGCCGGTCTGGACCACTTATCAAACGGTGTGACTGTGAAAACTGACACAGAAACCTGGAACGATTCAAATGTATTTGTACCGACGCACCTGCGAGGCATTGGCTATGTATTTCAACACGCACAGCTTTTCCCCCATTTGAGCGTCGAGGGCAACCTGCAGTACGCTATCGCCCGTCGGCATCAGCAAACCGACATTGAACTCGAACAGGTCAAACAATGGCTCGGTATCGACTCCCTGTTAAAAAAACCGATAAGTCAATTGTCCGGCGGTGAATTGCAAAGAGTTTCCATCGCCAGAGTACTGTTAAATGGTGCCAAGGCCCTGTTGATGGACGAGCCCCTGGGCGCATTGGACCAGCAGGCAAGAAGAAGAATCCTGCCTTATATCGACGAGTTACATGATCGACTGGACTTCCCGTTCCTTTATGTCAGCCATGCCATTGAAGAGGTCACGTATTTGGCCGACAAAATTTATCTGCTCGAAGAGGGGTCCGTACGTAATTTCGGCTCAACCTTCGAAATCAGCTCATCCATTGAACTCAATGCACGGGAGGGCGATGCCGCAGCGGCGATGGTCCAGTGTGAAATCGTCAGTTTCGATTATTCCTACAATCTCACGCAGCTTGATTTTGAAGGACAGCGGATTCTGGTCAGTGGCAACCGAAGAGGTCATAACCGAACGTTAAAGGTCAGGATCCCTGCGCGTGATGTGAGTCTCACACTTGGCAAAAGTGAAGACAGCAGCATTCTTAACATCCTTTCCGGCCAGGTCGAGCAGATAGTCCAGAGCCCGGAAGATACCAGCGCATTGGTAAGGATTAAAGTCGGGCAACAGGTTATCCTGTCCCGCATTACCCGACGTTCCCTGGACAAACTACAAATAAAGGAAGGCCAGCAGGTGTTTGCACAGATTAAAAGTGTTGGCCTGCTATCAGATTATGGCAGTTGATACTCATCCATTTACTCGATTGACACCGGATCTCGTCATGGACGCGGTCGAGAGCGTTGGCTTTAACTGTGATGCCCGCATACTCGAGTTAAACAGCTACGAGAATCGGGTCCACCAGATCGGTATCGAAGATGGCGAACCTGTTATTGGTAAATTTTATCGCCCCGGTCGCTGGACCAACGAGCAAATACTGGAAGAACACCAGTTCACCCAGGATCTGTTCGACAACGAAGTCTCTGTGGTCGCACCACTGAAAATCGTCGGCGACGAAACCCTGGCAGAATTTGCAGATTTTCGCTTTTCCCTTTCGCCACGCCGTGGCGGTCGGGCACCGAACGTGGATGATCTTGGTACGCTGGAAATTCTTGGCCGCCACATTGGCAGAATCCACGCCTATGGTTCCCAGGCTGCGTTTAAGCACCGGCCGCGAATATCCGTTGACACCTACGGCCATAGCTCCAGAGAGTTTCTACTTGAATACAACTTCATCCCCGACGAATTAATACCCGCGTACAGCTCCGTCGCCGAACAGTTGCTGGAACAGTTAACTCAAGTGTTTGACAGCGCCAGTTCGGTAAGGGAAATACGGTTGCACGGCGACTGTCATATGGGCAATGTACTCTGGCGAGATGACCTGCCTCATTTTGTCGATTTCGATGACGCCCGAACCGGGCCACCTATTCAGGACCTGTGGATGATGTTGTCAGGTGATTATGGAGAGCAAACTCAACAGCTAACGGCAATATTGAGGGGGTACAAGGACTTCTGCAGCTTTGATTACAGCCAGATCAGGTTGATCGAACCATTGCGCACACTTCGAATGATGTACCATGCGAACTGGCTGGCCCGGCGCTGGGAGGACCCTGCATTTCCAAGAGCATTCCCGTTTTTCAATACCCAGCGATACTGGTCGGATCATATTCTCGAACTGAGGGAACAATGGGCCAAGTTGTCGGAACCTGCGATTCAGATACTTGATTGACTGCGGTAAGCCAATGCGATTTCAAGAACTTTCACAATGTATGACTTATTAAAAAAGTTCGCTCAACGGCCAGAACCATTTTGCAGTTACACGGCAGTAGAACTCTGGACGCGACCACACCTGGCCCGTCAAATGTTGAGCTTCCACCTGGATCAGGCATCTGATCGTGCGTCCCGAAGATTTGAGACGATAGACAGAATGGTCAATTGGATTGATTCACAGGTTAATCTTGCGGAAAAGTCTGTCTGTGATCTCGGTTGCGGTCCGGGACTCTATACCCAGCGCTTTTTTGGCAAAGGAGCTTCGGTTACGGGTGTCGATGTTTCTGCACACTCGTTGCAATACGCCAAATCGGATGCAGTAAGGCAGAACCTTTCCATCAGATATATAAGCGCAAATTACCTGACCGATGACCTGCCTTCCGGCTTCGATCTGGTCACACTGATATACACGGACCTCTGCGTTCTTTCGCCAGAACAAAGAGCCACTTTTTTGTCTCGTATGCGTAAAATGCTCAATCCCGGAGGACAGATCGTCATTGATGTGGCTGGCATGGGATTATTCAACAAGAAACAGGAGCTAACGCTGATTGAAAATCAATTAATGAACGGTTTCTGGTCAGAAGATGAATATGTTGGCATTCAATGTAGTTTTTTGTATCCCCATATCAACCTATCCCTCGATCGCTACATGATCGTGGAACCCAACGAATCCTGGGAAATATTCAACTGGCTTCAGCACTTTACGCCGAAAAGTATCGAGCATGAGTTAAGCCGCGCGGGCTTCGCTGTTGATCAAATGACAGCGGGGCTTAGCGGCGAATCACTGGTCGAAGAGAGTGACTATATTGCTGTGATTGCCAGTCGGGAATCGAAGTAGAAGCTTTCGACGAACTGCATCGAATCCAATGCTGGTTGCTTCACTTATCTCCAAGAACCTTATCGGATACTATCGGATCCATCTATGGCTCATCATTACCGATTAAAGGTCAGCCATTGTCAATTAGCCAGATTCCTCTCTGCCTTTCTATCCTTTCTGATTTTTGCCACAAACGGTTGTACTGAACTCGCACTTGCAATATCCAACCCGTATCCTCACCAGCTTGCATATCGGTAAAAGGGCTACATGTTTCAAAATACAGGCCCGGGTAGATAGGTTAAGTTGAACACTATCCAGTCACCTTCAAATCTTGCTTTAGCGTCATACTCTTTCATGTATTTGAGCGAAAGGCTTAAACGAGGCGTAGTCCAATAAGAGAGCTGGGCACCAAATCCACTGACTTTGGATTTAACATCCAGATCGAGAAAACCGTCATTTCCGCTGTCATCATCAACCTGCCGTTGATAGTATCCGGATAGGCCAACTTCCAACCTCTGGCTCAAATACTGGCTAACGCCATACTCCAGTGTAAGATGATTACCAGGCGTGATATCAGTTCCGTCTTTTTCCTCATGGGCCTCATAGGTTGCAGCCAACATCAAAGCAGTCGCCTGATCATAAAGATAGTAGTAAAACGCCCCCTGAACTTGGCCTGTCCAAAATCCCAGTCCAACGTTGTCATCCTCATCAACATCGTACTTACCGACTGGGAGGTAAACACCGAGTCCCAAATTGAAATCGTAGTCTGGATTTTTCCATCCGAGCATAATGGGTTGCACGTAGAGATCAGCCATTCCAGAGGAGTTCGAGTCAAATGATCCATTCAGATTCACCGATGATATACCGGCTGCAACATTGCCCTTGGCAAAGGAAGGCGCAAGGTACCAACTATTTTTTGCACCCAGGATTTCCTTTTCTGTAGACCAGAAAAAAAGTGGGGTTATCGCAAGCACGTCAATGTCCGTTTCAATATCGAAATTGACCGGGCCTGCAGCAACGCTGCTTACCGAATCACCATGCCGATCCTTGTAGGTGTCGGTCGAATAGTACGCATTGTACTGCAGGTAGTAGAAGCCTGGAGCGGTCGGTGTCGTCAGGTCTCGAATATTTGCTACGCCGGGTACATAGTGCCCGGGTTCTCAAGCGGAAAGCTGCGGGCAGGTTATACGATTGCAATTACTACAATGAAATTACTTTTCATAGTTGCGGTCTTCACGTTCATCTTTCCCTTCACATTCACTGATTATTTCCTGCCTAGCAGATTGGCCAGGTATGAGACTGCAAAGATCACAATCGCCACCAAACTGACAGGTGGCAGGCCACCATGCCAGCCGCCAGGATTCAACCAACCTTCATAGCCCATGAAAATCAGATGTAGCGCGCCGAACAGCAACGCAACAAGCAGGAATTTTCGCGACGTGATGAACTGGATGAATGCCTTGTCTTCACGCAGAAAGGTCTGAAAGCTCAGATTGTAGCCCCACAAGATGACGAAGGCGATGACTCCAGCGAGCATGCTGAGACCGCCCAACAGTGTCAGAGTACCATCTTCGACGAAGAACTTCCCGTAGACCGACGGGCTAAAGAGCACAAAGCTCATTAGCACGTGGACAAGTGCCAACAAGAAACCCGTCATGCCGATCGACTTGCGAGCGTTAAGCCAACCTTCGGGAATTGTGACACCCAGGTTGCTCAGTGGGCCGAATCCGAAATTACAGGCCAGTAAGATAAAGGCACTTAACGAAACACCTTTATTCAGGATGAAAAGTGGAAAATCTTTCCAGGGAACCGGACCCACAATATGGTAGCGAGTAATCGCATATGCCAATCCGAAGATCAAAACGACCGTAATGATTGACGCAGCAGAATTCCTATTATCGTCGTTGTTCATCGCTTGACTCCTGTTGCGTAAATGAAAAATTACTGCTGGGTTCCCGTGCAGGTACGACTCGCGTTTAAACTAGCCTTTGCTGGGCGGCCCTCATTGGTCTTCCCTGTTCAGCCAGGACAGTACATTGCTGCCGTCAAAACTGGAGACCGGGTCATCAAACTGTGGACGCCCGCCACGTACCGTCCAACCACTCAGGACACCGGCTCCATAGGCGCCGCGTGAACCGCCGCCGGAAAGCGTCAAGGCGCGATAGGGGATTTTACCAGTGCCACCGGCCTGCAGATGCTGATCCCGCTTGGCCCGCAATGACCGGATGAAGTTATCGCTGAATACCTGCTCGATATCTCCACCGGAGGCCAAAAGAGGAACCGAACCCCAGGGCTGTGCGAGTGGCGCGCCTGCGACCGGCGGCGTGGGTCGTTGGGATGAGGCACATGCGCATAGCAAGATCGCGAGCGATGCGAGCAGCGTAAAGGCTAGGGGTCGGTTTCTCATAGATTCACCTAGCTACGGTGTGTACCAGATCGGTGAAGTGTAGGCGCGTTCCTGTGTCGTCATCGGTACGTCGGGCGATGGCATGTCGATGCCGAAGCGCACGGCCTCATAGGCTGTCCAGCGCGGCGTCGGAATCTCGAGCACACGGGCGTAATAGACGGCGCGAAGTTTTGGATCGAAATCGGGATCGGTCCACACGGTGATCAGCTCCGGGCTGCCAATCGAGTTGGTCCAGGTCGCGCTGGCGACATCGACGGTGTTGCCCACCGGCGGCAACTTGCCGTCGGATCCGGGAGTGCGGTCGCCGGACCAGGCAACGTCATAGACCTTCTCGTGACGTTCGCCGTGGTTATCGACCCAGCCCTTGACGATCTGGAGGCGATCGAGGTTGCCCGACAACGGGTCTTTGAGCGCAGCGACTAGGAACGACGGAGACTTGCCTGACGGTGCACTGACGAGATCACCACCCATCGGTACACCCTTTAAATAGCCAATGTCTGCCGGTAGGCGGCCTTGTGCATCCGCTGCCTCGAAGTTCCAACCGCCGAAGAAGCGAACCCACATACGCGGACCCGTCGTGCCGTATGTCTCCTTGCGCATCATGGCGTCAAACAGCGCCTCACGCGTGTTTTCAGTAGCCCAAATGCCCTGATAACCTGACGCGACCATAGACCAACCCGGATACTCATTGTCACCGACCCTTGCCATCGGGTGGTAAACGCGCTTCGGATTCGGCTCCGCGCCGGAATGTTTGCCGAAGAAGTTTTCTTCTTCAGCAGTGGACAACGCGGTGTGAGTGTCGGTCCCAGCGATGAGGCCAAACTTGTATGGGTTGGTCCCCAACTTTTCTTCGAGCTGCAGCCCCGCCTGCAATGCACGGCGGGCATACTCACCGGCGAGCATGCGGTCTTCCTTGAGTTCGCTCAGATCGAGATTTCCCACAGCCCAGGTCTCGTAGTCCGCAAACTCATCGTCCGGCGACAAGTAAGGATGCGTCTCGCCATCGCCCTTGATCTGCGTGGCTTCATAAAGTGGCTCCCAACGTGCCCGGGTCTCGACGTATTCGCGATTCACGCGTCCGCCGGTGAGCGTGCGTTCCATTGGAAACATCGTGCCGTTGCTCATGTTGCCATTGTGGGCGATGGCCAGCAGGCGGCCACCAGTCTTGTCCTCGTAGGATTGCATCCACTTCCACAATTCGCGTGGATCGGGGCTGCCGAGCGGTGGCAGCGTTGTGTAGGGCTCCATCATCAGTGCACGTACGGCATCGTCGCGATAGATGACATTGCGATGCAGGTTGTAGCCTTTGTCGGTCGAGGTCCATTCGTAACCGATGAACGCGGTGAAATTACCAGGGTCGTTGGCTTTCTCGGCGGCTTTTATCGTAGCTTCCCACGTCGACCGAAACAGCGCAGTCCCGGGCAGCGAAGCAAGGGCTTCCGGCATCGTATTGCCCGTCAGCGACTGAATGATCTCGACCGCGGCCTCCACGCCTTCCTGTCCACCGGCATTGATCATGTCGTACCAGCGCCGGCCGGTTGGGTCGGCCAGCATGGACGGATCACCACTCAGCAGCTTTGGAAAAAAGCCCATGTTGTCGGAGTGATCAGTCACAACCAGAAAATCGAGAGGACGGCTGAGCTTAACGCGCTGGCCAGTCGACGAGGTCAATTCTGCGCCACGCGCGAACTGATAGGCGTCGGCTGGTTGCAACCGCGCACCGAACGCACCGGCGTCCATCGACATGCCGGTGTGCACATGCGTATCGCCCCAATAAACGTTCGTCGGAAAATTACGGTTTGCGTATGGCGAGTAGTCGTCACGTTTTGGGTATACGTCAATCAGCGACGCTTCCGCCGGGACAGGGTCTGATGCGACTGCCGTGCCCATCGCAACTGTCAATGCTGCTGCCACTACGGTGGCGCGTATTCCTTGTCTCATTGGTTCTTCCTCCGTTTTAGAATTAAGGATCCTCTGTGAGCGGATCTTTTAGTCGTTATTTATCTATGGCGTGTACCAGATTGGTGATGTACAGGCAGGCGTGTTCCGTTATCGTCATCACAACGTCATCACGCATTTCTGTGGTCATAAGATCCGGGGTACCGATCGTGTTGGTCCATGTCGCTTTCCCCACATCAACTTTGCTGCCGACAAAAGTTAGCTTGCCGTTGGCGTCGGGTTTCCGATAGCCAGACCAGACAACGTCATAGACTTTTTCCTGAGCCACTCTATTCACATCGAGCCATCTTTTTACGATCTGGATACGATCGAGATTGCACCACGTTAACGAGACGGTGAAGTGGTTCCGAATTGCCGTAACGCTCCTCCACTAGGTGAACGCCGTACCTCGACCGTAACGCTTGTCGTGAAAATGTCTATTCTGGACGGATTGACCGCCTCTCGCGGACCCAAGTTAAGTCTGTAGTATCCACCAGTAGACTAATTTTAGTCTACCCACATTACAGTTGCGTAGCTTCATCGCTGGTGAAATTGACAGTGGTCACGAACACTACAATCATAAACCCCAACGCTTTCTATGGATCGGATTGTAGGATCATCAATGTCGGAGATCGAATCCTCACTCGCCACGGAGATGAGCAAAAAGACCGTACCGCCACCTTTTGAACGCATTCCGACGACAACGCCGGACCGCTCATCTAACCACCGGGTTCTCTCCGACATCATGGTTGCCATGAGGGACGGTACGCATCCTTAACAGCCGCTTGTCACCCCAACCAAGCATATCCTTGACACTCTACATCCTCCGCGCGATGATTCCACAAGGTTGCTGAAGGACACCTCCTCGTCTGCGGGAAGGACTGAGTCCACCTTCGTGTTTCTGGAATCAGGTTTTCTTACACCTTCTTTCTGTCCGTACTGCAGACGCCGGGCGATAACGAAAGGAGGTCGTCATGACCGAATCACTACCTGTTAATCCCAGCCTTGAGCAACTCCAAAACCAGGCCAAGGATATTCACAAGGCATTCAAGTCAGGTAACGAAAGTGCCTGCGACATATTAAAATCGCTGGCAAAATTTGCCGAAAAATCGAACCAGGACCTGCTTGCTGAAAAGATCTCTCTACAGCAAGTACAACATGCCCTGGCAATCAGTTACGGTTTCCACAACTGGCAAGCACTGCGACATTCGATCAGTGCCATCCGAAGCAGCGTTCCAGTAGAAAGAGACCCGGTAAGCCGGTTTGTCGACAAGATGCTAAAGGACGCGATTTTTGGCGGCTCGTCCGACCTTTATTTCGAACCCTGTGAAAAGACCTATGGCGTGAGTTACAAAAACGACGGCATTATGCATGAGGTTGCCCAACCCCCTGTCGGACTGGGACCACAAATCGCGGAAAACCTTAAGTTGAGGGCCTCCATGGACATCGCTGATCGCGAGCAGCCAAAGTCAGGTCATATCATGCTGGGAATTTCCAAAACAAAAATGATTGACATTCGGATTCGGACTTTTCCCGTACCGTTAGGTGAGAAAATCGACTTGCAGATCCTCGATGTTCCCAAAGATTTCCGGGACAAGTCAATTCAGCTATCTGAATGGGATGAATTTATTCGCGCCGATAGTCGCAGAACCCAGCTGTTAACCTGAACACCGAACAATGATTGGTTTAATCAACCACCTATGTCTTACACAGGTGCCAGTCTCGATGATTTGCTCAGGTATTTATTAACCACCGGGTTGGCGTACATTTCCAACCAGTTGACTCTCCAGGCTTCAGGGCACGCCAGATACCTTGCTTCGAATTCTTCTGTTTCGGTAAACTCAACGGAGTCCTTCAAAGCTTCCCAGGTGGTGACGACCCGGTCATCCGCATCCTCGGTAGAAGCCAGTTCTCTTAGCGCCCAGTAGTTAACAAAAAATAACTGGTAGTTATCCAGCACCTGTCGATCAACAGCGCCGGCAATTTCCTCCGCTGTTTCGAAGGTGCCCGCCAGGCGTTCACCAAATCTTAGAATCACACGACCCTTGAATTCACCCAGACCCTTAACAAGACTCAATAGATCCTCACCGGAAGGTTTTTCATATTCCCCTTCGGTTTGTATGATGTACAGCTCTTTGGCTTTCAGGTAGTCACAGGGATCGTATTCATAAGCGATTGAAACAGGCATCACATGCAGCTTTTCAATGGTTTCAGTTAAAGGGCGCTTTCTTGTTGCTAATGCAAACATCTTGATAATCGCCGGGTCCGTCACGTCCATGCCATCCTTCGCCCGACCTTCGCTTTGGGCGATCCAGACCGACTGGGTGTCATCGATTGATTGATGTATATATCGCGAGGATTCCATCAAGGCAGCGAAGACTTTCTTTGCCCCTTCTTCAGATCGTTTAATAAAGAAACTCTTATTGAGTTTCATAATGGCGGTGGCAAAATCTTTTTGTACAAGATTGTCGCCCACGGCAATTCGAACGGTTGGCAGATCACTGGACCATAACGCATAGTTGACCAGGAACGAATCTCCCGCGATATCACGATGGTTGCCAATAAACAGGTACCCAAGATTTTCTTCCAGCTTATCAATGCCTTCAAACTTGAACCAGGTCATGGTTTCAGCAATGATTCGCGTGCCAAATGCGGCAACAACCTGCTGGAACTCATAGATCGTCGTGACCTTTCCCAATTGCTTGTTGAGTACACGGTGTGCAGCGAATCTCGCCACCACGGGGAAATATTTGCTCAGCCAGGGTGAATAGTATCGCCCCAGAAATTCAAGAAAGTCCTCGTTTGCAAGCAGTCGGGTGACTACCCCTTTTACCTCATCATCATGATAAGGTCGTATTTCATCAAAGTTGTCCATTGAGCAGCAGTTATTGTTTTTCTATTTGTCGAGGATGGCTAATCGTACCATGAACAATCCCATACACATACGCCACGCGGTGGTCGATGACCTGCAACAGATCACGGCAATCTACAACCACTACGTTGTTAACACTGCCATCACTTTTGATCTTGAGCCCTGGGAGACAAAAGATCGCATGCCCTGGTTCGAGCAATTCAGACTCAATTCACCACACCCCTGTTTTGTCGCTGAGCTGGATCGAAATATTCTGGGTTACGCCTGCGCCACAAAATTGAGGCCGAAGGCAGCCTACGATAGATCTGTTGAAACAACGATTTATTTACGCCACGATGCAACCGGCAATGGATATGGCCAACTGTTGTATCAACAACTGTTCTCCCACCTGGAAACTCAACCTGTTCACCGCTGTTACGGAATAATCGCACTACCCAACGACACCAGTGTAGCTATGCACAAGTCATTCGGCTTCAAGGAGATTGGTACACTAACGCAGGTTGGTTTCAAATTCGATAAGTACTGGGACACAGTCTGGCTTGAAAAACCCATGCCGAACGCGACAGGATAATTCCTGCCCCAAAAAAATCAGCTTCAGGATACAATCAGAAAGAGCCCCAACAGAATCAATAGTGCGAACACGCACTTGCGGACCATCGCATCAGGCAATTTACCTGTCACTCGACTGGTGCCCACTGTCACTAAAACCACAACGGGTACTGAGAGCCCGGCCAGCGTAAGCACTTCCCGGTCGATCTCGCCCGCCAGAGCTACCGTGACTGTACGGGAAAAGGTCGATACCGCGAAAATGGCCAACAGGGTTGCCCGTACAATATTGATGTCCAGGGGCTGGCGATACATGAAGAATGCCAATGGTGCGCCGCCCGCTCCATACAGGCCACTGATAAAACCACCGATACTACCCACCAGGGTACTCATGAATGGGCTTGATGGTTTGCTGAACGGATGCGGCTTCAACATAAGCAATATTCCGGCAGAGACAATGACGAAGCCTAAAAACATCCTGAGATACCCAGAGTAGGACGCTGACAGGTAATCAAGTGTCCATACGCCCACCAGAATCAAGGGAAGCAGGCCGACTGAAATCCATAGCAAGTAGTCCTTGTCAATCAAACGATGGGAATGGCGTAACGCAATGAGCGCGTTAACCAGGCTAATGAATCCCACCACGGCAGCAGATGCTCCCATATCCGCCAGTGCCATGGCAGTAACGCCTCCCATTACAATCAAGCCCATGGCAAAACCGGTAATCGTTTGCACCATGGCGCCCAGGGCAACCAGGAGCAGAAAGTAAAAACTGCTGTAATCCATTAACGCGTTGATGATGTCGTCGATAAAGTAGCTTATTATCTTCACCTTTGGTCTTACATGCACCTTTTCAGTAAAGGCCACTAAGGAAAAGCAATGGATCTAGGCTTAAGAAATAAAATAATCCTGGTTACCGGGAGTAATCGTGGCACTGGTTTCGTGATCGCGAGATCACTCGCTGAAGAAGGTGCTGTCGTGTTGGTCCACAGTCTCGAAGCGGGTAAATCTACCGATCCTGCGAGGGAGATTCCCAACGCCATTGCAGTTTCTGGCGACATCACAACCGATGCCGGTTCGCTCGAACTCGTCGAGCAGATTCGACAAAAATCCCTCAAACTGGACATTCTGGTGAATAATTATGGTACTGGCGTTGCCGGTAGCTGGGCTTCCCTGACAACCGAGGACTGGATTGACGTCTACCAGAAGAACACCCTGTCGATCATGCGAATGATCCAGGCATTTACTGCCGACCTGAAAGAGTCACAACATGGTCGAATTGTTAACCTTGGCACGATAGGATCAGACCGGCCAAACAGTCGAATGCCCCACTATTATGCTTCAAAAGGCGCATTAGCCAATATGACGGTAAGTCTGGCAAAAGAATTGTCCAACACCGGCATCACCGTAAACCTGGTGTCTCCGGGGCTGATTCGCACCCCAGAGGTAGAAGCCACCTACCTTGCCCGTGCCGTGAAAGAAAACTGGGGCGATACCTGGGAGGCGGCAGAAGCTGAAATTACCCGGAAGTACTTCCCAAATCCCATGGGTCGTATCGCAACCCGTGAGGAAGTCGCCAATGTCGTCCTGTTTCTTTGCAGCGAAGCCGCAAGTTTCGTTAATGCCCAAAACCTTCGCGTCGATGGGGGCGCACTGGATATCACCTGACATAAGCCGCTGATTACACCATGCTCTGGATAAAAACTTTTCACATTCTATTCGTCATGGCCTGGATGGCCGGGTTGTTCTACCTGCCAAGAATTCTCGTGCACTATGTTGAGGGAAAGTCTGAATCTGAAGACGTGCATCGATTGGTCAAGATGGGTGAAAAACTATTCAGATTTTCAAGCATCATGGCAATCCTGGCACTTGGGCTGGGCTTCTGGTTGTGGTTGGGATATGGCTTCGAAGGTACCTGGCTGTGGCTAAAACTCGGCTTTGTAATACTGCTGTTGCTCTATCATGGGCAGAGTTACCGTTACATCCGAAAAATGGCTAACGATGAGCCAATCCCTACCTCGGTGTTTTTTCGAATCTATAACGAATCAGCGTTACTAATCGTCGTTCCCATCCTTGTCATGGTCGTCGTCAAACCCTTTGCCTAAACGGCTGCCGAAGAAGCCCCGTATCAAAAAAGCAATCCCCGTGGAAAACCGACGGATTCTGTAAAAAGCATCGTACAAGGAAACGAGCAAACAAGATTTTTAAAAACTGACGCCACAATAGAACAAACCCAAACCAAACAAACCCAAACCAAACAAACCCAAACCAAACCAAACAAACCCGAACCAAACAAACAAGAACCAAACAAACAAGGACTGCACAAACAAGGACTACACCAATGAGAACATGCATCACAACACTGATTTTACCCATCACCCTTTCACTGTTGGCGAATCAAAGCCTGGCAGAAAACCGACACGCCAGCAGAATGCTGCAGCATATGGACCAGGACGGAGATGAACTGATCTCTATTGAAGAATTCAGAGGTCCAGGGAAAAGGAACATTTTTGATAGGGCGGACCTGGACGGGGACGGAACTGTAACCCTGACGGAGTGGCAAACCCATTTCAGTGACATCGCCAACAAACACCAGCGATCTCAGCAAGACCACAGGGAAGAAATGGAGAGTAGAATGTCTGCACATTTCGCTAAGATAGACATCAACGATGACGGCTGGGTTACTGCCGATGAGGCAAGATTGGCCGCGTTCCATCGAATGGATGAGAATGATGACGGATTTATTTCCGTCGACGAAATCAGGCCCCCTCACCGCCGCCGTGACGACCGGCAAGAACAGTACAGGCATAACGAAGGTTAGGCAGGCGGTTCGCAAACAGCGTACACAGCGGGGAATGGACTGATTGAGCAAGGACGATGAAACGAGACTGGTTGTTCAACTCAACAATGGCGATACCGAGGCATACCGGCAACTTCTGGACAACCACCTCCCTGCTGTTAGTCGCTACGTGACCAGAATGATGGGCAATGCCAACGAGACCGAAGACATTATCCAGGAAGTTTTTTTTCGCCTCTGGCACAAATCCGGGAATTTTAATCCCGCAAAGGCAAGACTAAGCACCTGGTTACACCAGATCGCACACAATTTGTGTATTGATCACTTTCGAAAACACCAGCCGGATGACATGCTCGATCCCGACGAGTTAACCGGAGGCACAGAACCCGCTGGCGAGCTAAGCCAACGACGAAGTGCCCTCAATATCGAGCAGGCGATTCAGTCACTACCTGAACGACAGCGTAGCGCCATTGTCATGTGCCATTACCAGGGCCAGTCAAATAAAGAAGCCGCAGCGATTCTGCAAGTCTCCGTTGACGCACTGGAATCACTGTTATCCAGGGGCAGAAAGAGACTACGCGGCCTGTTGGAAGGAGAAATGTCATGAATCTGCAACGATTTAGTCAAATTATCAATGCCTATGGCGCCAAAATAGAATCCTGGCCCATTGAGGAGCGACATGAGGCAGCGGAGTTTCTGCAACGCGATAGAGAAGCACAGAAGCTGATTAAGGCGGAAATGCTGCTGGACCAGCAACTCGATGACTATTCTCCCGGGGACATCGACGTTAGCCGGTTAACAAATAGTATTGTCACGGCTATCGTTGAACATACTCAATCAGGGCTTCTATCAGAACTTCAATCAGAGCCTCAACCAAAGAATGAGCCCACAACCCTCTCTGGATTTCTCGACCATCTTCTGGACTGGCTCTTACCGGTCGAACCGATTCAGTTCTGGCGTCCCGCGCTGGCTGCAAGCCTGCCTTTAATCGTTGGCGGGCTCCTGGGTATGTCTATTGATACCAGCCAGTTCGATTCCAGTGATTACTGGGAAGACGAACTGGAAATTATGGCAATCGCATCGAGCACATCACTCAACGAGGAATACCCTTATGAGTAGCAGGCAAGGTCGCACGTTGATTATCGCTCTGGTCTGCTCAGTTGCGGTAAACCTGTTAGTTATTGGCGGAATTGTCGGACATTTTAGATTCGGTACCGGCAGCCGCCCCTTTCCCTCTCATCTCGGTTGGATGGTTTCGGACCTGGATGAAGACACGCGGAAGAATCTGAGACCAATTCTGAGGCAGTACGCCGAACATGCAAGGCCATTACGCCGGGAGATGGCCCAGGCTCAAAAAGAATTTGAAGCCGCGTTGACGAAAGAGCCTCTGGACGACGACGACGTTCAGCGAGCACTCAATAAGCTGCAACAGGTTTCTTCGGCCAACCAATCAAATTTACATCTACAGATGATTAGCATCATGAGAGCATTGAAACCAGAAGAGCGAATCCGGGCACTTCACTATATGCATCGTCGTGAACCCAGGCATCCGCGCCCACAACGGGGCCGAACACCACATAAGCCATAACCAAACGACCGATCACAATGTATAATCCCGGTTTTCGAACAGCATTTTCAAATGAGTCACGTTTCTGAAGCCCTGGACCATCTTCACAACAAGATCCTGACACTCAATGGCGTTGAGTATTTTACCAACGACTTCGATCCTGACTGGCGATCCGAGTGCGAAATCAGTACCGTCGGAGACTCAACCCACTGGAAACCCAGTTTGCAGTCAAGTTCACTTAATTTTTCCGGTTTGGCAAACGCTGCTGAAGCCGATATCCACCCTGACATCCAGGCTTACTATGGCTCGTACTGGTCAGGTGGTCTGAAACTAAAGTCCCGTGAAGGTCCCGTCGATCTTATTCAATTGTGGAACTCCGCTGATTTCGACAGACTAATCGAAAATCTGGTGGGTCACCTGTTTATGAAACAAAGAGCAAAGCAATCGTTTACCGTTTTTTTTGCAACCACAGAACCCGATTCAGAACTGTTTCTAAGTATAGATAACGAGTCAGGTAAAATCCTGCTGGAAGAACCGGGCCAGACTCCCATCCGGGAGCTTGATACCGACATCACCAGCTTTCTCAACCGACTGGAAGCGGAACCCATCTCCCCTGGAGCTTCCCGATGAGCAAAATTACCCTTCCCAGCGTCGGCCTCGTGGATGGGCAGATTCAACTGCCCGGTTCAAAAAGCCTGTCCAACCGTGCCCTGTTGCTGGCCGCCCTCTCGCCGGATGAAACCCAACTGCACAATTTACTCCAGAGCGAAGACACCCGGGCAATGGTTGATTCCCTGACTAAATTCGGTGTTTCCATTTCCCTCTCCGAAGACTGGCAAAGCTGTACGGTCCGGGGCAATGACGGCCTGTTTATGGCACCCAATGACAGGCGTTTTTTCCTGGGTAATGCGGGAACCGCGATTCGCCCGTTAACCAGTATCCTGGCGTTGATGAAGGGTGAATTTATCGTTGACGGTGACGAATATATGCGGCAGCGCCCTATCAATCATCTGGTCGATGGCCTGGAGCAGCTTGGCGCGAAAATAACCTACCTGGGCGAGAAAAATTGTCCACCCATCAAAATTGTTGGCGGCACAATTAGAGGCGGGAACGTGAAAATCAGGGGAGATATCTCAAGCCAGTACCTGACCTCGCTACTCCTGGCGCTACCGCTGGCGCCAAGGGATACGCAGGTAGAGGTGATTGGTGAACAGGTATCCAAACCTTATCTCGATTTAACGCTGGATATTATGCAGAAGTTCGGTGTTAGCGCCAGCCACGACAATTACCACTCGTTTCACATTCCCGGTGGGCAGGCGTACCAGACGCCAGGTGAATACCTGATCGAAGGTGATGCGTCATCGGCCAGCTACTTTTTTGCAGCTGCAGCAATCAAGGGCGGCACCGTGAGAGTTAACGGCCTGGGCGAACACAGTATACAGGGAGATATCGGATTTCTCGACGTGATAGAACAAATGGGCGCCAGGGTAACTCGCAATAGCGAATGGATCGAGGTTACCAGGGGAGAACTCGTTGGTATTGACCTGGACTTAAATCATATTCCCGACGCCGCCATGACGATCGCAGCCATGGCACTGTTTGCAGAAGGCACGACGCGTATTCGAAACATTTACAACTGGCGTGTGAAAGAAACAGATCGTATGTATGCAATGTCAACCGAGCTGCGAAAGCTGGGAGCGACGGTTGAAACAGGCGAGGACTATATCGTCATCGACCCGCCAGAATCCATTATATCCACTCGCATCGATACCTATGGTGATCATCGTCTCGCCATGAGCTTCTCGTTAGCATCATTGGGTGATGCTTCCATTACGATCAACGACCCTGAATGTACCGCCAAAACATTCCCGGACTATTTCGATGTTTTCGCTTCGATCTGCAATTAATCAACTAAATAGCTACAAACTATCCGCGGGACAGTTTACTTAACTATTTCCGGGACAACTATTTCCGGGACAGTTTACTTAATTACAAATATTCCCGGGTTGTCATATAAGTAAACTGTCCCGGATTGTTCCTGTTTCGGGTTGTTCCGAAATCAGAACAGGCTCTTCTGGCTGCTCTGCGTTGTTTGCAAACTACCCTCCAACTGTAACAGAAATATCTTGGCTTCAATGCCTCCACCAAATCCCGTTAAACTGCCATCCGAACCAATGACGCGATGGCAGGGAATCACAATCGGCAACGGGTTGCGCCCATTCGCCGCACCTACCGCTCGTACCGCTTTCGGATTACCAATCCGCTGAGCTATCTGTAAATAACTCCGGGTTTCACCACAGGGTATTTCCTGCAACGCATCTAACACCGCCAATTGGAAGCTTGTACCGTCAGGTGCCAATAGCAGGTCGAACGTGCTCCTTGTGCCTTCAAAGTACTCCTTTAACTGCTTTTCGGCTTCAGAAAAACAACCCTCTTTCTTCTGCCAGTCATCCTTCGGCTCAACCCTACCCTTGCCGGTTGGAAAGCCAATGTAACGCAGCCCGCTCTCGTCGCCAGCCAGCAGCAACTCTCCCAGTGGCGAATCAATGGTTCTGTAATCCATATTCGTACCCTTCTTGTTCCCAACAAAATTGTTTCGCGCAATAAGTTAAATGGTTGTCAGTTAAATAGAAGTAGCCTGACGCCAAAGGTGCATCCCGGCATATGCTCTCCAGGGTCGCCAGATATTCGATCGGTCAAGCAGATCCTTGTCGTTATCAATATTGAACACTGCCTTGGCTACTTTGAGCAAAACCAGGTCACCATGCAGGAAAGCATCGGGATCATTAACAGCACGCATGGCAATATACTGGGCAGTCCATGGACCTATGCCTTTTATCCCAACCAATTGCGTAACCAACACTTCCGGTTCATGGCTGGCACCGAGATCAAGCTCTCCCTTTGCGACTGCCCTGCTCATATCTTTTATCGCCTGGGCTCGTTTAACAGGCATGGATAATGTTGTGATGTCCAGCAGTGATAGCGCTTCCGGGGTTGGAAAACACAAGCCCATCCCGCTTTCGGTTCCGTACATCTTCGCAATTCGGCCCATCACTGTTGTGGCACCTTTTACTGAAATCTGCTGACCTACAATAGCCCTGACGGCAATTTCGAACGGGTCCCAGCTCCCCGGCACTCTCTGCCCGGGATTCTGGGCAGCTATCTTCGCCATCGTCGGATCGTCGTTGAAACTCTGGCTGATTTCAATTGGATCTGCCGTCAAATCAAACAATCGCTTGACCTTTTCTAGCACAACAAACAAATAGGTTGCCTCGCCGAGTTCAATATGAACATTCAGGCATCTACCTTCTGCGTTATCGGTGATATTCAGATACCCAACCTCATCGCCCACACAAATTGTACGGGAGTATTGTTCCCCGGTTACGACTTCAACACCCGGAACTGCCCGGACACCGAGAAACGCTAATACGCCTGTGAAGTCAAAGGGAGGCCGGTAGGTGAGCTTGAGCTGGAACCCGGAGGTCTGTCGAGCCGGGGCTTTTTTCCTCACCGAACTGGGCGTCCGATCATAAACATTTTTGAAATGGTCGTTGAATCTTCTCACGCTGCGATATCCGGACGACAGCGCAATATCTGTGACTGAAAGATCCGTCTCGTCCAGCAGCTTCTTAGCAAAATGCAATCGTCGTGTTTGCGCGACTGCTTTGGGCGATGCGCCCAGGTGTTGGGAAAAAAGCCGACTTAAATGTCTCGTACCAACCCCGAGTCGGTCACCAAGGGCTTCAACACTGTCTTCATCTAAAGCGCCTTCTGAAATAAGTCGGAGAGCACGGCAAACGGTGGTGGATGTACCCATCCAGGCAGGTGTTCCCGGTGACGTCTCGGGCCTGCAACGAAGGCACGGTCGGAATCCTGCTTCCGATGCAGCTGCAGCTGATTCAAAGAATGTAACATTCTTCGCCATGGGTATTTTTACCGGGCAGACAGGACGGCAATACACGCCGGTTGTTCTCACACCGATAAAAAACCGACCGTCAAAGCGTGGGTCCCTGGCTTGTCTGGCCTGCTCAAAAAGTTGGACGTCCATAATCTATCCAATCGCTAACGTGATTTACAAATGTAAGCTTAATCAAGCTACAGGGTGTTGGCTAGCCAGAATCGGACCTGGTCTTTTTATCGGGACCCTGCTCTTTGGCAATCGAATCACGATATAATCCTGGCCATGATTTACTCGTTGGGACTTGTCCCGGACCCTCAGGAATCTCTTTCAGAGCTGGCAAAGCGCACGCCTTGCTGTGTCACTTTCGACTTCGAGCATCGTCAATCCCACCTCGATGGCCAACCCCTCATTCTATTGACCGCACTCTGTTTGGTCACAGATACAGACAAAGAGTTTGTGGTTTTGCCGAGAGCTGATTTATCATCAACAGACGTCTCCGATTCGAGCGACGACCCAGCCACCATGTACCACGAAACCATTCGCAGGTGGGGCTTAAAGAGCGTCAGCTTGTCCATGCCCTGGCGTCTGGAAACCTGCAGGATACCTAAACCCTGGGGTGCAGAGATCTGGTACACAGGTATTGAGAAACGCGGCGTATGCACCGTCAAAGGCATACCCCTGCCCTGGCTTATTGCACTGGCTCCGGGAAGAATCATGGGCACTCACATCGGCCCGGAACCTCTCTTGCTAAAAATTCTGGACCCACTGCCCGATGCTGGATTCGGCGACCTGTATTTTGAACTTCATGAACAAAAAATCGAGGTCTATATTGTTACCCATATCGATGAAAATGCTTGGCCGGACGGAACCGGCTACATTCGATATGGATTCAATCAAATCAAACGTTTGGAGTATTCGAACGTAGAAACGTTTAAGGCCGCTTATCTGGATTCAGTAGATCAATACCAGAAGGTTCGGAACCAGATCGATTCGTTACTTGAGACGAAGAAATCTCAGGCTGGTCTACCTTCAACTGAGCCAGTCGCACCGGAATTGCAGCATCAGTGGATGACCACCCTGCCGCAACCCCTGGTTCAGGAAGAAGCGGCGCTCATGCAGAATATGTATTCATTCACCGCGTTACAACCGTTGCAGATTGGTGATGTAATTCGCGTCAAACCTTATCTGCCTCATTCGCTCCAACACGGTGTCAGGGTTATTGAATTTCAGACCGCGCATTACGAACGGCATATTCTCTCATTTACTCAAAAAGTAATGACCCAGAATCACTGGGACACAGAAGCTGCCGTAGCGAAAGCTATCGTAGAGCTATCTGCTGAACAACAATTCGACAAAACTCTGAAAGTCCTGCAAAAACGAGAAGATTGTCTGGTTGAATCCGTCGCAGATTTTCCCGAATTTTTCAGCTGGCGAATCAGACTGGATCCAGACGCGAGGTTTACCTACCCGCTCGACACCTACGCGCTTCTGATCGGCGTTTCAGGACTCGCCGTCGCCAATGGCCAAACCATCGCAGCCGAGGAAGGGTACTTTTTCCCGGCTTATGCTTCAGAAATTATTGTCACGACAAAGCAGAAGGGAACGGTCTTGCTTTTGGCTGTCGCTAAATAAAGCACGGGCTTTAGTCTTTCTCTGCCAGCCCTTAAGTCAGTCTAACGGAGTTTTCCATTCAACAATTTCAATATCGTCCAGTTCGACCTGATCCTTCGTGACCCATAGAACGACGCGCCGCCCGTCAGTGAAATACCGATCGCCCGTGAGGTTTCTGCGTGGCGCCTGGATGGAAGCAGCGACGGCACCGTCTGCGTAGCCTAGTCTGGCAAGAACCTGGTTATAGGCGAGATTCTCGACCAGAAATTCACGGGTCTCGTCGACATTCGGGTCAATCTTATGCGTGGTTATTGTTTTTGTGGTGAATCGGACGCCGATGTCTCGGCTAATCTGTCCGATCCATACCGGGTTACCTTCATAAAGCCAGCGAGACATCCACAAACGCAGGTGATTTCTTTCGTGAATATGAGTCCGGATTCGCTGAAACGCAACGTCCTGTGGGCGGATGAATACATAAAGACTGCTCACTGGAGAATACCGGTATTCACCTCCAGTTATAAATGATATCGCGGTCTTAAAGCCGGACGAGGCAGCGACCACTTCCGTTTCATCCCACCCGGCGCGTATAAACGCATAGTAAACATCCATTGGAGCTCCGACCACAACCAGATTGAGTGGGTCCCCTTCAGATTCGCCTTTCTTGTCTCTCGTACAACATGGCAGTGCCTCGATCACGGTAACCAGTGACGATTCGTCCACACTCTCAACCTGATCCAGTGAATAGAGTTTGCGAAAGTCGACGTCATAATGATCGACCTTCAGACCCGGGACCTGGATGAAAATAGTCAGATGCCAGCTTTCGAATTCGCCCGCAATATCTACGTTGAATGCCTTGGTCCCCTCATCCAGATGCGAAAACACAAAACCACTGCGCGTTTCTCCTGGCTGTATCGTGGACTCCACGCCATTGGAAAAAAAATAAACTTCTTTCTTGCGCCTGAATTTCTTTTTTTCAAAAAGTGAAGCAGTTTCGTGAGGTGTAAAATAGTTAGCATCAAGACCAACAGACAGAAACACAATGGCTTCATCTTGTCGGTTTTCAATCTCCAGCCAGACCGGCTGAACACCTCGCTTGTACAGGTCGTCCGCAAATATTTCATGACTCTCCCGGGCACTGGGCACGGACGCCGTGACTCGAACGCCTCCCATATCCTGAGTTTCTGCGCGATCTCGAAATGGTACTTCATCTATTGACAAAGGTGCCCAACCAGAAGTACAGCCACACACGAGCAGTGCTAAAGTAACTGACAGCAACTTTGAAACAACCTTCGCAAACGTGCCATGATCTGGTCTAGCGACTACCATTTGTTGGTTCTCCGTTCCAGAATACCATGTCCCGCATCGACACAGGGTCGTCGGTCACCCATAGCACCAACCTCTGCCCGTTGGTGAAGTATTCCGCACCAAGAAAATCTTTCTGCGTCTCTCCTTTTACCACCACGTCGTTTTCCGTAACTGTTCCATACTGCAGCAGCGCTTCCGAGTACCATAGATTTTGAACAAGAAAACTCTGGGCATCACCGACATCGGGATCAGGTCGCGGACCAACCCATGGATGGCTGATAAACTGCCTTAGCTGGCCGAACCAAACCGTTGTCCCATCGACCAGTAGTGGTGACAACCACAGACGCAACTCATAAAATCCGTCAGATTTGTTCCTTCCAGCGTATCGAAAAACTGTGTCCTGTCTGCGGTTAAAATAGAAATAGTCATCCTCGAACTGGCCAGTTGCATTATCCACCACTCCTTCCTGCCAACCGGCCCGTATCAGCGCGTAAAGTAACGACTTTCCATCAACAACAAAAAAAACATTCGCAGGGCTGCCTGTTGAAGTACCGCTGCTATCGCTCGTATGAGAAGGGAAAGACAATAGCGTGCTGTAAAAATCCACCTCGCTGATGTGCTGCACCTCATCAGCCGTGTAGAGACTCTCGAAATCAACTTCAGCGTGGTCGGGGCGGAAGCCCGGTATCCGGATAAAGAATGTGAAACTGAAACTGACCCCGGAGCCAAAGAGATCCACATTAAAACCCTTGGTGCCCGGTTCAACATGTGTAAATACGAAACCGGAAACGGTCTCCCCGGGATCAAGGTAACGCTTTAATGCAAGCGTATGAAATCGTACATCCATTTCCCTTCGAGCCGTCGCTGAGAACCCTTTACGGTGCTTGTAGGACACCTCAAGTGGAGAGAAATACTCCCGGTCCGTTCCGGTAGGTGCATACCTCAATCGGGTCAGGCCGTTATTCTCTATCTCCAGCCACACCGGTTGCACACCCTGGTCATACAGCGGCAGACCGAATATAACCTGGTTTCTTCTGCACTGGGTACAGCCGCAGCGACCCTCACACCGGCCTTGCCCTGGACCTGTGCACGTCCACGGAAATCAACGTTAGCCATCGATTCGTATAGGTAAGATCTGTTGGCGCAGCCGGATGCCAGCACCAAAACGAAGCACGCGAAGAAACTGCGAACGTAGTCGTTTATGAGAACAACCCGTCAGACATCCCTGCAGCGACTTCCTCCATCTCCAGCCCTGCCAGTTCCGTCCACACTTCAAAGTTGTGTTCACCCAGATAAGCGGGCGATAACCGTTCAACCGCAAGGCGTTCGCCATCCCAGAATGCCGGGAAAGTATCGGTACTACGTTCCCCGAAAATATCATGGGTCACCGCCTGCCAGAATTTTCGCTCTCTGTGTTGTATGTCATTCTCAACCAGGTCATGGGTATCCTGCACTTTGCCTGCCGGTACACCGGCTTGTTGCAACATTTCCATGGCTGCATCGACCTGTTGATCGGCAGTCCAGCTAGCGATGATTGTATCGATTTGCTGACGATGATCGGCCCGGACTAATTCATCTTCCCAGGCGATATCGGTTAGACCCTCATCGTTAATTGTCGCGACGAGTGCCCGCCATTGTTGGGTTGATGTAACACTCACCGCAAGGTAACCATCCAGGCAATTGTAGACTTCGTTGGGTACATGGTCATGAAGACCATCCGCGTTTCCCGCGGGCTGTGTCTGACGTTGATTGGCGAAGTAATCGATCAGCGCCGGGCCGATCACATAAGTCCCGGTCTCGAGCTGAGCCATGTCAATTTTCTGGCCTTGACCTGTTTGTTCGCGCGAATACAGCGCTGCAACCGTCGAGGTTGCCGCACTGTATCCGGCCAGATGGTCATTGAGTGAGTAACCGGGGCCCACATCCCCCCGATCAGGGAAATTGGTGAGGTGAGTAACGCCGCTCAGCGCGTGAATCGTTGGTGCGTAGGATATGACATGCTTCCAGGGTCCGCTGTGGCCGCAGCCAGACATGGTTACGTATACCAGACGTGGATTCCAAGTATGAACCGTTTCCCAATCCAGTCCCCATGAATCCAGCACACCTGCACTGTAATTTTCGATCAGCACATCACAATTTTCAATCAGGCGGCGCACTGTCGCCAGCGCCTGCGGATGTTTCATGTTAAGTGTGGCACTGCGTTTTTCTCGATTCCAGACAAAGTAGTAGGGGAAGTCTGGCAGATTTACCAGGGTCGATCTCTCCTCGTTCTGAATCCTGATGATATCAGCGCCCAGGTCGCCGAGCATTCTGGTACAAAAAGGGCCAGCCAGCACCCAGGTAAAATCGACAACGCGAACGCCTTCCAGTGGGCGTTTTTTTTGTGCTGATGATGTTTCCGCGTTGCCGGGCTTTTTTGCCTGCCAGTCTGAGAGTATTTCATCGAGTGCGCTTTCATCAATGGCAGGTGGTCGTGGAGCATCGTCAGGCGCGTTGCTGAAGCGGACCATTTTCGAAGGTTGTCGCACAGACGTGCCCAGCCAGTCGGTCTCAACAAAAAACTGCCGATGTTCAAGCTGTGGTATTCGGGCCACAGCAGGTATGTCCATCACACCGCCAAAGGCCACATGACGTTGTTGGGCCTCCCACCAGAGATCCTTCGCATCGTACTGTTTAACCCAGCTCCTGACCGCATCCATGATTTCATCAATTCTTGACACGGCGTCGGCCGTTTCGATATTCAGCCACTGTTCCGCATCTTGAACGCCTGTTTCGACCATCCATTTGATCAGCAAACTGGAGTCAGGGGTCGGTGTGATCATTGTATAACCCGTTCGGCAGGCAGCGAGATCATAAGCCCTGAGCCAGTGAAGTGCCCCCTGGCGCTCCGCAACCTTGTTGAGGGGCAGCACATCATCGAAATTAAACTGCATCAGAATATGTTCAATGGATCCAGACAGTGTCTCGTGAATGGAAACATCGGCGTGCCTGCCTTTTCCATCCTGACGCGCCGCCAGCACCGCAGAAAGTCCGCAAACCGCAGCCAAAAAGCCAACGAAGTTGTAGACCTGACGACCCCAGATATTGAGTGGTCGATCAGGCAATCCCGTTACCGACAGGCTGCCGCCCATTGCGGCTGAGACAAGGTCTGACGTAACCCAATGTCTGCGAGGTCCGGTTCTGCCAAATGGAGTAATCGAGACCTGTGCCAACGATGGATTGATAGACAGCATCTGTACATGGTCGATACCGAGTGAATCGAGACGATCGGGAGTTTCGGTCTCGACCACAAGGTCTGCCTTTTCCACCAGGCGTCGATAACCGTCACGCCCTGCTTCAGTGTCCAGATCGAGCAGATGACGCCGTTTCCCACCGTCATACCACCAGTCGAGCACGCCGCCCCTTTCCGCCGCCTGATCATCCGTCATGGTATGTCCGGCAGCACCCTTTGATGTAATTCGTACCACATAAGCACCCATCTCGGTGAGCAGTTTGGTGGCAAATCGGCCCGAGTCATCGGTCAGATCAATGACCCGTAGACCGTCTAACGGATTGCCTGGTGTTTTCATAATAACGACCAATCTAAGGCGCTTGTCATGGGTTCATACCCGCTGTTTTGGCTCACTTATCTAGTTGCTGCCTCTCGGTTCTATATTCAGATTATGCAAACCCCGGAAGAAAGGGTTGGTTCCCCAGGCTGCCTGCTCATCGCTGAGTGACATATCAGGAAAACGACTCAGCAGCGTCTCAAATGCCAATTTTGCTTCCAGTCTTGCGAGTGTTGCTCCGATACACAGATGAATACCATAGCCAAATGACACTTGATTGACCTTTTCTCGGAATGGATCAAATGTTTCAGCCTCGGGGTTAGCAGCAGGATCACGATTGGCTGCGGCAATGCCTACAAATACGATATCACCTCGTTTCAGCTGCTGACCGTGAAATTCCATATCCTGTTTCGCAAACCGCTGTGTGGCCTGCACGGGAGGCTCAAAACGCAACATTTCATCTATGGCATTCGGGATCAAATCCGGATCACTTTTCAACGCTTGAAACAGTTTCGGTTGTTGCAACAATAGATAAAGCCCGTTTCCGATCAACCGGGTCGTTGTCTCGTGACCAGCAACCAGCAACAGTAAACAGGTGTTATACAGTTCCTGAGGACTCAACCTGTCACCTGCTTCTTCCGCCGCGATCAGCTGGCCGATCAGGTCATCGCCGAAATCACTCCTTTTGGTTTCAATGATCCGTTTGAAATATTTTATCAATTCGTTGCTCGCTGTCTGCCCTCGCTCAGCCACATCCGGATCACTGGTTCCGGTGCCGTCGATCAAGTCTTCGGACCAATCCTGGAATTGCTGATGGTCGCTTTCGGGCAAGCCCATCATTTCTGCAATAACAACAGCGGGCAGCGGCTTAGCCAGACAATCAACCACATCAAAACGGTTTTCATTGTCTACTTTGTCAAGACAATCATCGACGATGGTCTGAATCCGTGGTTCTAGTGATTGAATAAATTTAAATAGGAATCCCCGGGAGACAAGCTTTCTCAGCCGGGTATGATCCGGAGGGTCAAGGCTTAGCATGCTTGGATTATTAAACTGTTCCAGTTGCTCTTCATCAAGGTTCGGCAGAATCTTTTTCATTCGCTCTTCATACTGTCGAATATCCGCGCCAAAACGATTGTCTCTTAGTACCTCCTGAACGAGATCGAAACTGGTCACCCACCAGCCCCTGAAAGCGCGTGAGTAGTAAATAGGTTGTTTTTCACGCAGTGCATTGAAATGCGGGTATGGATTGCGGGCGAATGTCGGGTCGAACATATTCAGGCTGACGCCATGGACCAACCGCTCGAAAGTTGAAACTGACGTAAACACAAGGTTGCCGATTTTAATACGTAGCTTTTGCCGTAGTTTCATTTCCACTTCCCGTGCTGGTACGTCTGGATGACACAAAACAACTTGACGAAGGTTGCAACTGTCCTCAGGAAGGCAACAAGTCACTCACAGCATCACGCTCTTCCTGCAACTCGGTTTCTGTTTCAGACATCTTCTGCTGGCTGAATTCAGAAACAGTTTGCCCCTGAACTATCGACCAGTCGCCGTCAGCACACCGACAGGGAAATGAGTAGATCAAACCTTCATTAATGCCGTAGCTCCCGTCTGAATAGACGCCCATGCTCACAATCTCTCCATTCGAACCCAGCGCCCAGTCATGCATATGCTCGATGGCGGCATTTGCGGCAGATGCCGCGCTACTCAAACCCCGGGCCTTGATAATGGTCGCGCCTCTTTGCTGAACACTTGGGATGAAATCGTTTTCGATCCAGTCCTGGTCTACAAGATCCATCGCTGTCTGACCATCTACGGTCGCCTGGGTAATATCCGGGTATTGGGTCGCGGAGTGGTTTCCCCAGATTGCCAATCCTTTAACCTGCGTTACATGCTTGCCGGTTTTCTGGGCCAGCTGGCTCACTGCGCGGTTGTGATCAAGCCGGGTCATCGCGGTAAACTGACGGGGCTCCAGATCCGGTGCATTTCGCTGCGCAATCAGCGAGTTCGTATTCGCTGGATTACCCACCACAAGCACCTTCACCTGCTTCGAGGCATGATCATTCAACGATTTACCCTGAACGGAAAAAATTGCCGCATTGGCTTCAAGCAGATCTTTCCGTTCCATACCCGGACCTCTGGGCCTTGAACCCACCAAAAGAGCATAATCAACGTCCTTGAAGGCGACATCAGGAATATCACTAGCGATTATCTGCTGTACCAGTGGAAACGCACAGTCATCTATTTCCATAACCACACCACTCAATGCTTCCATGGCGGGTGGAATCTCCAGCAATTGCAGGATGACTGGCTGGTCCTGGCCCAGCATCTGACCTGCAGCAACCCTGAACAGTAGAGAATAACTAATTTGACCGGCGGCACCAGTGATTGCGACTCGTACGGGTTGTTTCATTGTTAGTCCTTCCGAGGTTTATTTTGTTATGGTTCAAAAAAGGGCGTGAGTATAACAATCCCCTCATCAAAGAGCATTAAGCAACCTTCAACCAACACTGGGAAAACCGGTTGAAAAATCTGGGATCAATATGGCGTATCTGGACGAAGTAAGTATTGCCGCTAATCAAACGTTGCCGGGTGGTTATCCATTCGAGTTACCGGTCATTGAATCCTTTGACAGCATACGCCTCGACCCAGGGGTGACCTTTTTCGTGGGTGAAAACGGCAGCGGTAAATCCAGTCTGCTTGAGGCCATCGCCGTGGGCATGAAGTGTCCCACCGTGGGCGCAACCGACGCCCGGTCTGACCCCATGCTCTCTGAGGCCGGATTACTGGCTAAATGCATGACCTTCGGACGTTCGATTAATGCAAAACGAAAAATGTTCTTTCGGGCTGAGGATGCCATCGGATTCACCCGCCGGGTGCAGGCGGATATGAAGGATCTGGCTGAAATGACAGCGGGTTATGAAAAATCACTCAAGGGTTACGCCAGGCAATTGGCACAGGGTGTGTCAAATGGTCAAAAAGAAGCATACGTTGATCGCTATGGAGAAAACCCGGACGCCAGGTCCCATGGAGAATGGTTCCTGGAAATCCTTAAGGGTCGACTCCAACCGGGTGGTCTGTACCTGCTCGATGAACCCGAGACCCCATTGTCTCCAATCCACCAGCTCTCATTACTCTCGCTAATCATGGAAATGCTGCGATCCAACTGCCAATTTATCATCGCTACCCATTCCCCTATTCTGATGGCGCTGCCTGAAGCCCTGATTCTGCAATTTGACCAGACAATCCAACCCGTCGAGTGGAACGATGTGGAGCATGTCGAAATCACGCGTTCATTTCTAAATGACCCACAGAGCTTTATTCGACACCTTTAACAACATCCTTGACCAGGATACTTAACGCTTAAGTTGATTTTTTCCCGCACCGCTATCCTTGCAAGGAAAAATTTGCTTTAAAAACAATACGTTATAACAGCTATTCCCACGATTCATACTGTGCCAAACTTGACTTTTAGCGCGCTTTTGGTATTGTTCCTGGCTGCCTAAGAGCGGCTTTACCCAGCCAGGCTCGCATAAGGCGGAAACTCCACGAGAGTTTTGATACCCATCCAGAGTGCTGAGTATCGAGTATTTGCAGAGAATTGGCGTCATTCTGCACCCCCTTTTTGAAGTGAGAAATAAACCTGGAGCCTTACTGATCCAGGCGGATAAGTGTCCCCGAAAGAATGGGCCAGTACAAAAAATTTGGTTATTGATGATAGACGAAAAGATAATAAAGCCAGGCAAATTCCCGGACAAAATCGGGCTCTACGATCCTGCTAACGAAAAGGACTCCTGTGGGGTTGGGTTCGTTGCCAATATCAAAGGCAAACCCAGCCACCAGATCATGCAGGATGCCTATGAAATCAATTCGCGGATGGATCACCGCGGCGGTTGCGGATTTGAGAAAAACACGGGTGATGGCGCGGGTATCCTGACGGCACTACCACATTCATTTTTTTCCGGTATTGCCAACGCAAAAGGCTTCCAGTTGCCGCAAATTGGCAATTACGCCGTGGGTAATATATTTCTGCCCCAGGATAATGCCGAACGCGCGATATGCAAACAGACCATCGAAAATGTGATCACCGACGAAGGCCAGGACTTTATCCACTGGCGGGCGGTGCCGGTTGATCCCGCCAAAGCAAACGTGGGACCAGCTGCATTAACGGCGCAGCCAGTTATCGAACAATTATTTATTGGTTCAACCGCAGCGGATGAGAGCGCTTTTGAACGATCGCTGTACATCATCCGCCGACGTTTTACCGAAATCCTTCGACGGGGGTCCAATCTGACCCAGAGTCATCTGCTTTACGTTTGTTCACTGTCCAGCAACATTATCGTTTACAAGGGCATGCTGACACCGAGTCAGTTGTTTCCATTTTATTCAGATCTTGAAGACCCGAGGTTCGAGTCTCATCTTGCCATGGTGCATTCGAGATTCAGCACCAATACATTCCCCTCTTGGGACCGGGCTCAGCCCAATCGGTACATGAGTCACAACGGTGAAATAAACACCCTCCGCGGTAACAAAAACTCGATGTCCGCCCGTGAGGGTGTTGTTGAATCGGCACTGTTCGGTGATGACCTGCAGAAATTATTCCCCATCATCGAGCCGGACTGCTCTGACTCCGGCACGTTCGACAATGTCCTGGAATTTCTGCTGATGTCAGGCAGAACGCTGCAGGAAGCGGTCATGATGATGATTCCGGAAGCCTGGCAATCGGACATCAACATGTCACAACAAAAACGAGACTTTTACGAGTTCAATTCTGCACTGATGGAACCCTGGGATGGTCCCGCTTCAATCGTCTTTACCGATGGCCGTTATATTGGCGCCGTTCTAGATCGAAATGGATTACGCCCCAGTCGTTACTACATCACCAGGGATGACAAGGTCATTATGGCATCCGAGGTTGGTGTCCTTGACGTTGCTCCTGAGAATGTTGAGTCCAAGGGTCGCCTGCAGCCGGGCAAGATGTTCTTGATAGACTTCGACCAGGGTCGAATGATTCCAGACGAAGAGATTAAGACTGAGTTTTCGAATAAACGGCCATACGGTGCCTGGCTCAAGAATCAGCGAATCAAGCTGTCGGAAGTTCCCAGGGTTACTGACGATCATGGCTTTGCACCTGAAACACTCCTGCCACGCATGCAGGCATTTGGTTATACCGTTGAATCCATGCAGTTCATGCTGCTTCCCATGGTGACCGAAGCACGGGATCCGCTGGGGTCAATGGGTAATGACTCCGCGCTTGCCTGTCTCTCGGATAAGTCTCGAATGATTTATGACTACTTCAAACAATTGTTCGCCCAGGTGACCAATCCGGCAATCGACTCGATTCGTGAAGAAGTGGTGATGTCCCTTGAGTGCTTTATTGGCCCGGAAGGTAATCTGCTCGACACAACCGAGCAACAGGTAAATCGGCTAAAGATTCCTCACCCAATCCTGACCAATGAAGAACTTAGTTCAATCAAAAACATGGACTATCGCGGTTGGCGATCCCGGCTGATCGACATCACCTTTGAAAAGTCTGAAGGCAAACAGGGATTTTTGAACGCCCTGGACCGGATCTGCCAGGAAGCATCCGCTGCGATCGCCAACGGATTCTCACTGATCATTCTCTCGGATAGAAATATTTCCCGCCAGCGTATGGCCATCAGTTCGCTGATCGCATGCGGCGCGGTTCACCATCACCTCAACGGTACCTTTGAGCGAACAAAAATTGGCCTCGTGCTGGAGACGGGAGAAGCACGAGAAGTACACCAACATTGTCTGTTGGTAGGTTATGGTGCAGATGCAATCAATCCTTACCTTGCGTTCGAAGCACTCTGGCAGTCGAAAGACGATGGTTTAATAGATAAATGTGACTACCCAACCGACACCAGTATTGTAGACGCTTATAAAAAGGCTGTTGGAAAGGGTGTGCTGAAGGTCATGGCGAAAATGGGTATCTCAACCCTGCAGTCCTACAAGGGTGCACAAATTTTTGAAGCGGTCGGCCTGGCAAAAGACATCATTGACAGATGTTTCGTCGGTACGGCCAGTCGAGTCCAGGGAATCAATTTCGACATCCTGTTTACTGAAATGGAACAACGCCACGAACTGGGCTATCCGCAACGATCCGAGAACCTGATACCGGTTTTACCCAACCCGGGCGATTTTCACTGGCGTCGTGAGGGCGATACCCATATGTGGGATCCTACCGCTATTGCTCATCTTCAAAATGCCACGAAAAACAATAACCAGGATGCCTACGACGCATTTGCCAGGCACACCAATGAAGAAACCACCAGGCGTTGTACATTTCGCGGCTTGTTAGGTTTTATTGAAGATGTCAATGGCGGTTCTATTCCTGTTGAAGACGTGGAGCCAGCCAGTGAAATCGTCAAACGATTTTGCACGGGCGCCATGAGCTTTGGTTCCATCTCCGAAGAAAGCCACGAATCACTGGCCATTGCCATGAACCGAATTGGCGGTAAATCCAATACCGGCGAAGGCGGCGAGGACTCGAAGCGATTCGCACCGCTGGCAAATGGTGATTCAAAACGATCCGCCATCAAACAGGTCGCATCAGGCCGTTTTGGTGTCACCATCTGGTACCTGGCCAATTCCGATGAATTACAGATCAAGATCGTTCAGGGTGCAAAGCCAGGTGAAGGTGGCGAACTCCCCGGTGGCAAGGTAGATGAACAAATCGCGCGCATTCGTCACTCAACCCCCGGTGTCGGACTTATCAGCCCACCGCCGCATCACGATATTTACTCTATCGAAGATATGGCGCAACTGATTCATGATCTGAAAAATGCCAACCCCTCTGCGCGGATCAGCGTCAAGTTAGGCGCCGAAATCGGCATCGGGACCATCGCAGCAGGGGTAACCAAGGCAAAGGCTGATCATCTGGTTATCGCTGGTCACGATGGCGGCACAGGGGCTTCTGCTTTGACCTCCATCAAACACGCCGGTTTGCCCTGGGAACTGGGCCTGACGGAAACACACCAGACCCTGGTGATGAACAACCTTCGGTCCCGGGTTTACCTGCAGACCGACGGGCAATTAAAGACCGGTCGTGATGTCGCTATTGCTGCCTTGTTGGGCGCCGAAGAGTTTGGTTTTGCCACGGCGCCATTAATAACCCTCGGCTGTATCATGATGCGCAAATGCCATCTCAATACCTGCCCCGTTGGTATTGCTACTCAAGATCCCGATCTGAGAAAGAAGTTCAAGGGAAAACCAGAAAATGTCGTCAACTATTTCTTTATGGTGGCCGAAGACCTGAGAAAAATCATGGCGCAACTTGGGTTTAAGACGGTCAATGACATGGTTGGCCGGGTCGATGCGCTGGAATCCAACAAAGCTATCGGTCATTGGAAGGCAAATGGGTTGGACTTTACCTCAATCTTAACGCCCGCCCAGGTTATCTACGAGAATACCGAAACCTATCGCACTATCAATCAGGACCATGGCCTCGAAAACGCCCTGGACAATGAACTGATTCGGCTTGCCCAGCCAGCCTTGCAACATGGCAAAAAAGTTGATATTGATTTGCCTATCCTCAACACCAACCGTGTCGTCGGAACCATGCTCTCACATGAACTGGCGAAGGCGACAAATGGAAAATTGCTGCCAGAGGATACCATCAACATAAAATTCAGCGGCTCCGCAGGACAGAGTCTCGGTGCATGGCTCGCAACGGGTATTAGTATCCAGGTAGAGGGCGATGCCAATGACTATGTGGGCAAGGGGTTATCCGGGGGGAAACTGTCGGTTTATCCACCGAAAAACAGCTCTTTCAACGCACACGAAAATATCCTGGTAGGTAACGTCGTGCTATATGGTGCAACTGGTGGTCAAGCCTATTTTCGCGGTATCGCCGCTGAAAGATTCTGTGTACGTAACAGCGGTGCGACCGCGGTTGTCGAGGGCATCGGTGATCATGGTTGTGAGTATATGACCGGCGGGCGTGTTGCCATTCTTGGTGAAACCGGGCGCAACTTCGGCGCCGGTATGAGTGGTGGTATCGCCTATGTCTGGAACAAGACTGGTGATTTCGAGCGCAAATGCAATATGGGGACGTTCGAGCTGGAAAGCATGTCCAGCGACATCGATATCGCAGAGCTGAAGACCATGATACGAAACCACCAGAAACATACTGATTCCTCTGTGGCCGGGTACATTCTCGATAACTGGGAAGAGGAATTGGAACACTTCGTCAAAGTCATTCCCACCGACTACAAACGGGTGCTCACGGCATTAGCCGATCAGGAAAAAGTAAGGGCCGCCGGGGCCGGTTAGCATCGCGACGGCACAGCAGGCAATGGTACGGCAAGTAGTAGCAATATCAGGTAAACGCAGTAGAGAGTGTTATGGGTAAAGTCACCGGCTTTAAAGAATTCGACAGACAGGTAGAACCCTATCGTGATCCAGGTGAACGGCTGGTCGACTACGATGAAATCTATACCGTGCACGATGAAGAACTCTTGCAAACCCAGGGTTCACGCTGCATGGATTGCGGGGTTCCATTTTGCCAGTCAAACAACACCGCCAGCGAAGCACCACCGGTTTCCTATGGCTGCCCTATTTATAACCTGATACCCGAGTGGAATGACCTGGTTTACCACGGCCGCTGGAAAGACGCGCTAGACAGGCTGCATAAGACCAACAACTTTCCCGAATTCACGGGCCGGGTCTGCCCCGCACCCTGCGAGGGTTCATGCGTCCTGGGCATCACTGACCCTGCGGTAACTATCAAGAATATCGAGTGTGCAATTATAGACAAGGGATTTGCAGAAGGCTGGGTAAAACCCGCGCCTCCGACGCAACGTACCGGTAAGAAAATTGCCATCGTCGGTTCCGGGCCAACTGGCCTTGCGGCGGCAGATCAACTCAACAAGGCCGGGCACCAGGTAACGGTTTATGAGCGTGCTGATCGAATCGGCGGCCTGTTAATGTATGGCATCCCGAATATGAAACTCGACAAAAACATCGTGGATCGCCGCGTGGATGTGTTACGCAAGGAAGGGATTGAATTCGTCGTCAACTCGGATATCGGTAAAAACGTCGCGGTGAATAAACTGACCGGCAATCACGACGCCGTGTTGTTCGCAACCGGTGCAACCCTGCCCAGGGATCTGCCCATACCGGGGCGCGAGGGTACCGGTGTGCACTTCGCGATGGAGTTCCTGATGCCAAGCACCAAAAGCCTGCTGGATTCCAATTTCGCGGACGGCAGGTTTATTTCAGCGAAGGACAAGCATGTCATCGTAATCGGGGGCGGGGATACGGGTACCGACTGTATTGGTACCTCCTTGCGTCATGGTTGCAAGTCCCTGGTCAATTTCGAGGTACTCCCCCGACCGCCGATGGACCGACCAGACGAGAGTCCATGGCCCATTGGTCTGCCGCGGATTTATCGTGTTGACTATGGTCATGCCGAGGCTGCCCACCAGTATGGTGATGATCCCAGGGTCTACTCGATCATGAGCAAGGAATTTGTCCGTGATAAGAACAATAATCTAACCGGTGTCACGACGGTCAACATCGATGAAAAATTCCAGGAAATCCCCGGTACCGCGAAAACCTGGCGAGCGGATTTGATTTTTCTCTCTATGGGTTTCCTTGGTCCTGAACACTATGTCTCAGACCCTTTAAAGCTCGAGTACGATGAGAGAAGTAACTTTTCTGCAAATAAAGACAGTTACAAAACATCGGTTGAAAAAGTTTATGCGGCGGGTGACTGTCGCAGTGGACAATCGCTGGTAGTTCGGGCAATCAATGAAGGCAGAGAGGTTGCCAGGGAAATTGACCGGGACCTGATGGGCGCGACGCAACTACCCTAGTGGAGTGTCATCTGTAAGGGACACTCCACCAACACAGTATTTCGCTATTCGCTACAACCAAAACTCAGGGATGACACAACCCCACTCGGCGTTGTAACAGTCACCGTCACGATGTTGGAGCCGTCAACCACGCCCGTGTTCGGCAACAGGGCAACACTGATAGAACTCACGCCAGTACCATTGGTGCTCGGCACCACCGTCGAACCGAATGTACCACCAATCAGACAACCACCATCAGTGACCGCGACAGAAACGGCTGTCCCCGCAGGCATTTTCGCATTGTACGGATCCGCGTAATCGACAATCACAGTACTGCTACCTGTCTCAAGGGAAACCGTGTCACCGATATGAGGGGCGACCTGGCTATCTCCGTGGCCGATACTCAAAGGCGTATCCGCGGTAATATTGGCACCATTGTTTGCTTTAACTATATCGTTTGGTGCATACAATCCTGAGTTGGTGAGATCAACCGAGCTAATGTACTCGCCGAAAGTTGCATCCCTGAGTGACATCGCCGCAGAGGAGCCCGAGAACACAATCACAGCTGCTCGGCTGATGTGAAGCAGAGCGCGGGTACAATACTGGCTGGTGGCCTCAACACAGGGACTGGCGGCCGAGTTATCGCAGGTCGCTGTTCTGTCATTAATCTCTTTCGGGCACAGTGTGCCATTGTAGATGCCATTGCCCGAGTCAAATTGACTATTGGAGTTGAAATCAACCGGTATCTCTGACTCACCGCCCACTTGAAAACACTTACCGAGTGCCTCCAGCGGATCATCAATGGGTAAAGTGGGACCATAACAAGCTTGCGCCGTGACATCACGAGAGTCGTCAACGCCCACGGTACCATTACCAAACACATTGTCTTCATTGTGGTCTTCAAATGCTTCGGTGAGGTCCCTGAAGGTCTCGCCGAAGTCATAGATACCATTACCGTTAGAGTCAACAAAACTCTCTTCACCCTGAGCGAAAGCAAGGACCGTCGAACGAATACCATATTGTTGGCCCAGGCCACCAAAATAGCCGGAAGATGTTGTCTCACCCTGCGCGACAGAGCTGCTCCTGCAAGGTACAAACGTCACCTGCCGGAATGGCTCGGTGGCCATACCTGGATTGGTGGTTACATGAGTCGTATCACCTGTGTTGTCTTCATCAGGAAAACGGGTATAGGTGATTTTCAGGCTGGGTTCGTTGCGACAATCGTCAATCAGGCAGGTGATACCAGTAAGATCTTCATCTACCTCGTAGTCGGTGCCCTCAGTCAGTCGGGTGTCTTCTGCTAGCCCTGCAGCCGCGCTCTTTTCAACCCGCAGCACACTGCGTGATAAATATTCTGTATCTCCATTGTCACCCACTATCGGCATGACTTCCTCAAACACGATATCAGAGGGGCACCCGGATACTCCGATTTCCTGGAGAGTACCAACGGCCGGGGCTCTTGGATTTGTTGAATCCAGGACAACGGAGCAGTCACCATCATTCGTGTTACAGGAAGGCTCGATGCGACCAAACTCGGTCCGAAAGGAAACCGCCGTACCATCTGGCACCGGGTTGTTAAATTTATCAGCCAGGGAAACCGACAAGGTAACACTCTGGTTATTGAGAACCGCACCTTCAAAATTAAGCTCGCTGGCGGTCAAAGTAAAACTATCAAAATCGGCTACACCCGTGTTAATAGACAACTGGCCTGACAGGGTGTCAATGATCCGATCCTCGTTACCATCGTTGTTGGTATCAATCGAGATGCTAGCCTTGACTTTCAGGGTCGTTTGCACGAACCCGGCATTGACCACTGCCACCGCCTTGCCTTGATCATCGGTGAGCGCTGAAGAGTTTTGCAGTTCTATTCCACCCACAGTCGTCGATAGTTCAAATGCCACCAGCTTGTCTTTCACAGGATCACCGAGCACATCCAATACCTGGAATATGACCTTGGCGGTGCTGATTCCGCCTGAATCCTTGAAGGATATGGTTTCAATTCCATTTCCGAGGGCATCAGTGACCGAGTCAAAAACAATGGACCCGATGGCCGGAGGGAATACCTCGATGGTCCCGGTTGCCGTGTTTCCGCTACTGGATTCAGTGGCCGTTATGATATCGGGTCCCTCACATCCAGATGCCTCATAAGTGGCTTCAGCGATGCCCAGTGTGTTGGATGTCACCAGCGCACTGATGGACGCTTCCGGCGACGCCTTTGTAGAACAGTTTGAAGAGAACTCAATTTCGATACCTGGGACGGCTACATTACTGGAATCCACAACGGTAACACTGACCGACGAGGTTCCTCCAGCGGACAGAGGCGTTAAGCCAATATCCATGACACCCTCAACAAACGATGCACCGGTACCCGTGCCAATTTTTAACCCACCAATCACCACGTCAAACTGCAGTATCTCTGTCACATCCTCTACAACCACGGTAAAGTCACCTGTTCCGAGGACGGCACCAGCGGTAAGAGTCACTGAAATTCTGCCCTCTGAGTCTGAAGCTGCAGTGATAGAAGGCGCAGCTGTGCCACCCACAACAGAGACAGTGCCAAGCGAGGTAGTCACGGTGGCAGTTCTGTTAGACAGTGCAAAACCAAAAAAATCGGTAACGAGAATCCCTACCGTCGCATTATCAACGTTGGTAATAATATTTGAAGAGTTCCCTGGTGTGGAATCAGTAAACGTCAACTCCAGGACAATGACAGTGTCTTCATCGTCACCCGCTGTAGACAGACCATCACTTTGGACTGTTGTACTAGCCGTCACATTGACTGCGTTAACAGTCGCGGTCGCGGTAATTGTCCCTGCATCAGGCACTGTGCCCGCGCCTAACTGAATCTCTGCGATACCACCGGCCAATGTAAGGACATTGCCCGTCGCGGGGGTGAGTTGGCCAATAGTAGAGGTGAATTTGACCACCGCATCGACAACGGCGTCACCACTATCATCGACGAGCACTGCACGAATTGTTATCGGAATGTCGCCATTCACCTGGGTTGTAGCGGCTCCGTTGCTGTCCAATATCGACAAGGTCATCGAAGGTGCCGCTGCGGGTTCACCCGTACTGGAACCGGTACTAAATCCACCACTTCCCCCACCACCACAGGCAGTAAGGAATAATGTAATCACTGTGATAATGCCAATCTTAGGGAGATACCCGCGCATTATTATTTGTCTCCTGTAAATCACTACGCTAACTCTTCATCAGACTTTACGAGGCTCGTCGCCCCCGTCTGTAAGTCAGCTTTAACTTCAATGAACCTTAGAGTAGCCAATCCAAAATATCATTTAAAACCATAACTTTAACACGACTAGCTACCAGACAACATGAAGAATAATCGGTAAATGGATCTTATGATGTGCTTCAATTCACATTCTGCAATATCACAGGGTAGATTATGGGGGTGAGCGACTAATGGCGGCTAACATGGAGGGGGCGGTAACAGTATTTGGCTGTAAGCAGAATATTTAATTCACTATTGATAGTGCGCAATGGGGATTACTTCAACAGATCTTTCCCCGCATTTATCGTTGATCGAAGGCTGTTTTCGTCAATATCTTCAACAAGCCTGGCCCTGCCGAGTTCCTCAAGCAACACAAGCCGCATACCCTTGTCGGATACTTTTTTGTCACGGCTCATCAATTCGAGAAGCTGGTTTTGCAGCCCAGTGGGTGGAGTGACAGGTAAACCGACCCTCTTAATCAGCGATTTGAGCCGTAGCGCGTCTGCCCGGTCGCACAACCCAAGTCGAACCGAGAGATCCGCTGCCATCACCATACCTGCGCCCACGGCTTCTCCATGCAACCACTCACCATAACCCAGGCCGTTTTCTATCGCGTGACCAAAGGTATGACCCAGATTAAGCAGAGCGCGAACGCCGGTTTCTCGCTCATCTTCAGCAACAATCCGGGCCTTGATTTCGCAACTTCGCTTTATGGCCTTGGTGATGACGTCCGGTTCCAGACTCAACAACTTCTCTGCCGACTCTTCCAGCCAGTCGAAATACTGACGGTCTGCCAGCGCACCGTGCTTGATGACTTCTGCCATACCGGCGACAAGTTCCCGTTTGGGTAATGACTGCAATGTATCCGTGTCTATATAAACCGCCCGTGGTTGATGGAATGCACCAATCATGTTTTTGCCGAGCGCATGATTCACTGCTGTTTTTCCACCCACGGAAGAGTCAACCTGTGACAGCAAAGTCGTGGGTATCTGGATAAATGCCACGCCACGCTGATAACTGGCTGCCGCAAAACCCGCAGTATCTCCAACCACTCCACCCCCGAGGGCGATGATCGTTGTGTTTCGATTGTGACTATTCGTCAGTAGTACATCAAATATAAGATTGAGGGTCTCAAGGTTTTTGAAACGTTCACCGTCGGGTAGTTCGACAGTATCAACATCCAACCCCGACAGGGTGTCTTTTAATCGGTCCACGTAAAGAGGTGCGATGGTTTCATTGGTAACAATCAATACACGATTACCAGCCACACCCGTTCGTATCAAGCCGCTATTTGATATCAAACCGGACCCAATATAGATCGGGTAACTCTGTTTACCCAAAGCGAGATGAACAACTTCCACTACGTTATTCCTTCAGTAAAGCCTGTGCTTTTAGTTTTTTGATTATGCTGGTGACTACCTGTTTGGCACTTTCCTCACCAACGAAGACTCGAATATCCGCAATCTCGACATAGATCGGATGTCGTTTCGACTTCAAATCACGCAACACCGCTGCATGATCCACATTCTGCAACAGGGGTCGTTTCTTGTCTTTCTGGGTACGCTTTATTTGTAGTTCAAGGGATGTGTCTAGAAACACAACGACGCCCCGGGATACCAACCATCTTCGATTTTCCGGCTTCAGCACAGAACCTCCACCGGTCGCGATAAGCACCCCGGTTCTACTTGTCAATTCGTCAATAACGACCGACTCACGGGCACGAAATCCGTCCTCACCTTCGACATCGAAGATCCATGCGATGTTTGTACCCGTTCGATTTTCAATTTCATGGTCCGAATCCACAAAATCAAGATCAAGTTCCTGTGCAAGTAAGCGCCCAATAGTCGTTTTGCCAACCCCCATGGGGCCGACGAGAAACAAATTTTGCTTGAAGTGATCGATTGCATCCATGACCGCACTCTAGCCAAGGTGGCGTCGATTTTCTAGCCCGGACACGGATTGATGACTTATCGGCTGGTCAGTGATTCCTGGATAAGTCTCGGGGTTATGAATATGAGTAATTCCTGTTTGTCATCAGATTGAGTTCTCCTGCGAAACAGGGCACCGACATACGGTAAATCACCAAAGAAAGGCGTCTTGGTAACAGATTCCGTGGTTTGGGTGGTGAAGATTCCACCCAGGACAATGGTTTCACCGTTATCAACCAGAACCTGTGTTTTCACGTTGTTGGTGTTAATACTTGGCACGCCGTTGAACACAGCACCGACGGTATCCTGCTTAACCGACAGCTCCATGATGATCCGATCATCCGGCGTAATCTGCGGTTTCACCGCCAGTTCCAACGTCGCAGACTTAAATGACACTGAAGTTGCACCACTAGAAGACGCTTCCTGGTAGGGGATTTCAACACCGGAAGATATGGTCGCTTCCTGCTTGTCCGCGGTAATTACTTTAGGCCGTGCGATGACTTCAGCATGGCCGGAAGTTTCAAGTGCCGATATTTCCAGATCGAGTAAGTACTTATCTGTGACAAGCCCAATGGCGTACGAAGTCGCATCTGCTGCGCTAATACCAAGATCCACAACGAGGTGATCCGGACTGGTGAACGAAAGTTCACCATCATCAAGCGACTCGCGTACCTCCTGCACCGTGGTCAGGGACCCGCCGCTGGTGGACAATACAGAATTGCTATTATAGGTACCAAAACCCAGGCCACCCCAGCGAACACCCAATGATTCGCTGAAATTCGAACTGGCTGTGACGATTCGCGCTTCAATCAGCACCTGCCGTACAGGTACGTCCAGCTTTTCCAGCACCGCACGAAACTCATTAATCTTCTCGGTAGTCTCTGTCAATATAATCGAGTTGGTTCTTTCATCGACAATCACCCCTCCGCGACCGGACAGGACACCGCTGCCTTCACCGCTGCTTTCAAACAAAGCAAAAATCTCTGCGGCATTGGCATAACGAACTTTTATGAACTCTGTTCGTAAAGGTGCCAACTCAGAAATTTGCTGTCTGCTTTCCAACTCCAGCTTTTCTCGAGCTGCCAGTTCTGCAGCGGGTGCTATCATCAGTACATTGCCAATCTCACGTTTGTCCAGGCCTTTGGTTTTCATAATGATATCAAGTGCCTGATCCCAGGGAACATTCTTTAACCGCAATGTAATTCGTCCGCTCACGGTGTCACTTGCTACCAGATTCTGGTCTGTAAAATCCGCAATTAACTGCAGCACGGACCTGATTTCAATATCCTGAAAATTGAGAGACAATTTTTCGCCACGAAAGCGAAACATGGCATTGAGAGATGATTCCAGTTCAGCGTTTGTCAATGGCTTCACTTCAAGTGTGAATATGTCATCTGCCTGATATGCGAGATAGTCATAGTCGCCTGTTGGCTCAATGAGCAGAATCGTGTTATCCGCTTCCAGCAGCGCATCTACGGTCAGTACAGGTGTCGCAAAATCTGTGACGTCTAACCGACGCTGCAGCCTTGCGGGAATATGGGTGCCGCTGAATTCCACTCTGATTTTCCCGCCTTCACTAATGACGTCGACACCAGCCCCGGGATTTGATAACTTCACAATAACCCGACCCTCACCGAGTTCTCCACGGCGAAAATCAATATCTTCGACGACGGGTTGATTGCCTCTCTGCGGCTTTTGTACCTCTTCCTTTACCCCATCAGTGAAACTAATGCCACCATCGCCAGAGGTATACCCGGATCCATCCTGCCTGCCAACGAGCACCAGCAAGTCGTTACCCTGAACTCTTGTCGAATACCCCACCAGTTCAGTCATCGAGACAATGACCCTGGTCCGGTCACCGGCTTCCACGACAGTTACGCTGCGTGCATTGCCGTTACCCAGGGGGTGGTATTTTGAGTCAAGGCCACTGCTAACGCCCTTCAGGTCAAGCGCGATTCTAGCTGGTTGCTCGATCGTATAACCCGTCGGAGACGGCGGCGTGCCATCAAAATGCATACGAATTTCAATCTTGTCGCCTGGCAAAGTAGAAAACTCTATGTTTTCCATGTTTACCTCGGCGATCGCGTTCCACGACGTGGTAAGACTGAAAACCAGGCAGAAGAAAACGACAATCCTGGCCAAACCTGGCCTGTATATCTTTCCTTTTACTTGTTTAGCTCTTGCAAACATCATTTCTCGCCCCTGTTTTGGCAGAAGAGCAATTCACTAATCGGAATCGCCTTTCAATTCTATCGATCTCGGTCTTCGGAGCCACCCTTGGGCTCCATCCGTCACTATCTCTGTGATATCAATCCTTGCATCATTAATACTGTCGACCTTGCCCCATGCAGTGCCCATGTAGTCACCTACCTGGACTCTATGAACGCCTCCACTGCCGTCCTGAACCAGGGCCCAGGTATCATTGTTTTGCTCTAGCGTCCCCACCATTTGCAGAGAAGCAATATTGAAACGTTCAAGGTATTGCTTGACGTGGTCCTTGGGAGGTTTAACGCCAATGTTTCTTCGTTGTTGTTCACTTTTTACCTGTACCACCACAGGTGCTTCGAATGGGCTACGACGGTTCGACGCGCCATAGGTAAATGGTTGGTAAGGTTCAAATTCAGGTAAAGGGGCGATACTGCCACGGGGCTGTTTTTCTACTTTCGACATAAATAATTTAATATCAACATAGTCATCACCCGCCTCACACGAAGCAAGCAAAACCACACAGGCTATTAATAGACAAGGTTTAAGCATGTTCGAGATAGGTGAGTATTGCTGATTCAAGTAGTGCATCCTCAACTTTTATCATCATTGTATCGGTAGGTCCGGGCCAGAATCTGCATGGTTAACAACCCGGCTGTACCTTTGCTTGCTTTCGCCGGAGCAATTGTAAAATCATGCAAAGTAACGATACGGGACAAATCAGCGACATCGCTGACAAACGAACCAAGCTCGTGATAGGTTCCGTTGACAACAATTTTGATGGGTTTCTCAATGTAAAATTCGTGCTTTACTTCTTTCTGCAAATCGATACTTGTGAACGACAGGCCATTTTTTAGCCCTACCAGAGTGATATCTTCAATCAACCCCGGAATTTCTGTATCAGCCGGTAACTGCCTGACAATTGCCTGGAATGACTCCTCCATTTCAATTTGCTGCTTCCTGTAGCCATCCAAATGAATCGCCTGCATATATTTCTTTTCATAGTCGGTCCGAAGATTCATTTCTGATCTTTGCACCTTTGTTAATTCGGCCTGCAGATTGGTCACATGGAAGAAATAACCCGCGCCTAGAGCGCCCATAAAGACAAGTGACCAAATGATGACTTTGACTGCTACCGGCCAGGAACCAACCTGGTTCAGGTCACTAAGCTGATCGGTATCAAAGTTCTTTAAGCTTTCTAGCATGTCTTCTGAAAATGCCATTTGCTAATCCGCCTCGCCTTCTTTCACCGGGGTCGCTTGACTAACGCTCAGGGAAAACTTACTGGCCTGTGGGCCAAAACTGGTATCCGCCTTGATCGCGGTCACATTAGGTGTTGTAAACCAGGCAGAATCCTCAAAATTTCTTAGCTGGCTCGAAATACGATTGTTGGATTCGGCGACTCCCTGGATAGCGATCGCTTTGCCTTTCAAAACAACTTTTTGGAAAAAAACACGATCTGAAAGTTTGCGTGCCAATTCATCAAAAAGGCGCACGATGATAGGGCGGTTACCCTGCAATTCCTGAATTACCTGCATGCGTGAGAGTAGCTCGTTACGTGTTTTCTGCAGCTGTTTGATTTCTGAAATTTTCTCTTCAAGAACCTTAATTTCACTCGTCAGGAAACTGTTCCGGTCATTTTGGGTATCTATTGAGTTGTTGTAAAAACGATCAACACCAAAAACAATCACACCTGCGAACACCACTACGCTGACAAGTATGCGTAAGAATTCCTGTTTCTTCTCCTCCCGTAGCTCTTCTCGCCACGGCAGCAGGTTAATTTTTATGTCGGCCATTTAGTCAAAACTCCGCAATGCCAGACCACATGCAATCATCAGTGCGGGGGCATCAGCATTTAGACCAGCCTCGTTCACCTTCGAAGATAGAGCCATGTTGACGAAGGGATTCGCCGTGGTCGTTGGTGTACCGAGTTTCGCTGATACCATGTCCGCCAGACCTTCAATGGATGCCGTTCCGCCAGCCAGGATTATGTGGTCAACGTCGTCGTAGGCACTCGATGAATAGAAAAACTGCAATGAGCGGGTGACCTGCTGCACAACTGCTTCCTTAAAAGGCTGTAAAACTTCGGTTTCATAATCATCAGGTAACCCACCTTGCTTCTTCGCAAGTCCCGCTTCTTCAACGGACAAACTGTACCGTCTTTGTATTTCTTCGGTGAGCTGCTTGCCGCCAAACAGTTGTTCCCTGGTGTATGGCGTGCCTGAATCAGTCAGTACGCTCAACGTTGTCATCGTTGCTCCTATGTCGACAATGGCGATTATTTTCTCTTCCTCTTCATCTTCATCAACAAACTGGCCACGAACCAGCCCGAAGGCTCGCTGCATACAATGTGCTTCAATATCAACCACTTTAGCCTTGAGTCCACCTTGCTCCAGCGCTTCTTCCCTGATCTCTACATTTTCACTCCGGCAGGCAGCCAGCAGAACTTCGACTTGCTCTTCATTACGAGGTGAGGGCCCCCTGACTTCAAAATCCAGGGCTACTTCATCGAGCGGATACGGAATGTATTGGTCGGCCTCGACCTGAATTAAATTCTCCATCTCGTTTTCACTAAGCGTGGAGGGCATTTCAATGGGCTTGGTAATGACAGCAGAACCTGCAACTGCAACAGCTGCATTTTTCACCTTGGTTTTTGACCTGGCGACGAGACGAGCAATAGCTTCGCCCACACCTTCGACGTCACTAATATTTTTCTCAACAACGGCATTACCGGGCAACGGTTCAACCCCGTAGCTCTCGACCCGGTACTTGTTACCTGATCGACTCAACTCCAGCAATTTGACCGAGGTAGAACTGATATCCAGTCCCAGCATGCTAGTCGGTCCTTTATTGAAAAAACTAAACACTGCAAATTCCTATTCAGTACACATACTTACGTGCGATACGTGAAAGATCACATTAGATACCACTCTTAACCTAAGAGCAAACAATTTAATTGAATGAAGTGACGTAATTCCTTCATTTACTTATATTTTTTCGGTTTTTAAGTGGGCAAATAAAATCGACATTTGTGCCGAATTATATGATCAAACCTATCATGTTTATTTGCTCTGGTTCACATTTTTGGCAACCTGTTAAGAAAGTGACTATTTTATTAACTTTCACCAATTTCTCGACCGTCATCTGCCAATTACACTTATACTACCCATCCAGACAATCTAACTTCGAGCATTGATGCGAACCTTTGCAACCAGCATCCTTTGGACAATAATTGGCGCATTGAGTGGCATCGTTCTGGTTCTTTCCGCCGCATTCCTATACCTGAACCCACAGATCCCCGACGCTGCCACCTTCAAGGGCGTCAAACTACGTGCTCCGTTAAGAATATATTCTGCAGATAACAAGCTAATTCAAGAGTTCGGCGAACGCCTCACCCCGGTTACCTACGATCAGATACCCCCCCTGTTTATCCGCGCCCTGCTCGATACTGAGGACAAACGGTTCTTTGAGCACAGTGGCATCGATATCATCACCGTCGCCAATGCAGCCTGGCAGCTGATTCGAAACAAGGGTTCAATCAAGACCGGTGCCAGCACAATCACCATGCAACTGGTAAAGAATATCTCAGGCCAAAGTGAAGTCAGGTTCATACGCAAGTTCAAGGAAATGCTTCTGGCTCTAAAGATCGAACGCGAACTCAGCAAGGAAGAGATCCTGACGCTATACCTGAACATTATCCCGTTCGGAAAGCACGCCTTTGGCATTCAGGCAGCTGCCCAAACCTACTATGGCAAAGACGCCGGTGAATTGAGCCTGGCGCAATTAGCCATGCTGGCAGGCGTGCCCCAGGCACCTGAAAAAGGCAACCCGATTAATGGGCCGGAACGGGCTACTGCCCGCCGAAATCTTGTGCTATTCCGCATGCTTGGCCAGGAATCAATCATCCAGGAACAATACGAGATTGCGGTAAATGCGCCCATAACAACTGAAGTATTTGGCAGAGATATTGCGCTACCCGCTTTATATGTAGCTGAAATGGTACGCAAGCACTTACTTACAGAATATGGCACAAACGCATACAAACGCGGGTTTATCGTCCACACAACGATAGAAAGTCACAGACAGCAAGCGGCAGAACAGGCGGTTCAGGTTAAATTAAACGAATACGACCGGCGTCACGGATATCGCGGACCGGATCATAGCCATATCGATGGGACAGAAGAGTTCATCGTTGCCCCTGAATATGGTTATCCCACAAACTTTGTCGAAACCCTCGAGAATTCCCAGATACTCGGCAACCAGTCACCCGGTATCGTTATCGCTGTCCGGGAGTCGGAAGTAGACGTTCTGACGCAATCCCAGGAAGTCGTTACCATTGCCTGGCAAGGTCTGGAGTGGGCCAGGCCATACATCGATGTCGATACTCGCGGACCGAAGCCAAAAATCGCCGGGGATATCGTCAATATTGGCGACGTTATCAGATACGAGGAATCCGAGGCAGGAGAGTTTTCACTCGGCCAAGTACCCGATATTCAGGGTGCCCTGGTGTCACTTAACCCAAACAATGGTGCCATTGTAGCCCTCGTCGGTGGTTACGATTTCAGAGCCAGGCAGTATAACCATGCGAACCAGGCCCAGCGTCAACCGGGCTCGAATTTCAAGCCATTCTATTACGCAGGTGCGATGGAAAACGGCTTGACGGCAGCTTCCATGTTTAACGATGCACCCATCGTCTTACCAGGTGGTGAGCTGGAAGAGGTCTATCGACCACGCAATTCCGGCAATGTCTTCCATGGCAATCTCCGGCTACGGGAAGCGTTGTACCGCTCAGTTAACCTTGTTTCGTTGCGGGTAGTGCTTGATTTCGGCCCGAGTAATGTCGTCAATTACGTCAGGCGATTTGGCTTCGACACGAGTAACTTTCCGCACGATGTCCAACTGGCTTTCGGTGGCGGTACTATCGCCCTGACGCCGCTGGAAGTCGCAACGGGATATGCGGCTTTCGCAAACGGGGGTTTCAAGGTAGATCCTCACGTCATTTCGGAGATCACGTCGATCAATGATGACACCGTTTTCCTGGCTCAACCTGCCACGGTCTGCCAGGACGCAGATTGCCTCGAGCTACCTCAGGCAAAACGTATCATTGAGCCCAGGGTTGCTTATGTCATGAACAGCATTTTATCCGATGTCATTGTCCGGGGAACCGGCACTAAGGCTTTTCGGGCACTCAAACGACGAGACTTGAAAGGGAAAACTGGCACCACAAACGATGCTGATATCTGGTTTTCAGGATTTACCCACGACCTGGTCACAACGACCTGGGCGGGATTCGACAACAACAGCCCGGTAGGTCGACGAGAATGGGGCTCCACTACCCCGATCGAAACCTGGATAGCCTACATGAAGGAGGCACTGCCACCGGAAAATGAATCTTCCACTCTCCCCTTTCCCGACAAGCTGGTAAAATTGAGAATAGACCCGTTAACTGGATATCGGGCAAATACCAATGACCCAAACGCTATTTTCGAGATGTTCAGGGAAGAATATGCCCCGGATGCTGCGCCGCATTCAACGCCAGATTCCCCCACTCTGGCCAATCAGAAAGATGAAGACACGGGTGAACCTTTGCAGCAAATTTTCTGATTGCCTCGTGTCAACTTAGGACTCTGTGCACATTACCTTTCTTTAGAATTTGGTCTTAATATTGCGGCAACGAACTGACTGGGGCAACGCCCGAATCAATGGCGGCCTGCGCTACAGCCATTGCTACCCGTTCTAACAAACGGGGATCCATAGGTTTTGGTATGATGTAGTCCGGGCCAAATTCCAGCTCTTCTATACCCTCATAGGCAGCAATCACTTCTGAAGGTACGGGTTCTTTCGCCAGTTGCCGAATCGCGTGCACCGCTGCCATTTTCATCTGTTCATTAATATCAGTCGCTCGAACATCCAGTGCTCCACGAAACATGAACGGAAAACAAAGCACGTTGTTTACCTGGTTGGGGTAATCAGACCTGCCCGTTGCCATAATCACATCATCCCGCACAGCATTGGCGATCTCTGGGCTTATTTCGGGATCCGGGTTTGCCATTGCGAACACAACAGGCTTCGGTGCCATGGCCTTGAGGCTATCTTCATCCATCAGGTTGGCTCCCGAAACGCCAATAAACACATCAGCATCTTCGCAGGCATCCAGCAAATTTCTCTTGTTTGTTTTTTGTGCAAACTGTTCTTTATAGACAGATAAGTCGTTTCGATCTGTGTGGCACACACCTTTCGAATCGAGTAAGTAAATATTACTTTTTACAGCTCCCAGCTCCAGTAGCAGTTTCAAAATCGCAATGGCAGCCGAGCCAGCCCCAAGGCAGACAATCCGCGCATCCCCCAGATCCATGCCTCTAAGTTCAAGAGCGTTCAACAGACCTGCGGCGGTCACAATCGCTGTACCGTGTTGGTCGTCATGGAACACCGGGATATCCAGCAACTCTTTCAGACGACGCTCAATTTCGAAACAAGCCGGGGCACCGATGTCTTCAAGGTTAATGCCACCGAAGGTAACGGCAATATTTGCCACTGTCTGGACAAACTCATTCACATCCTGACAAGTCACTTCGATATCAAAGCAGTCAACATCTGCAAACTTCTTAAACAACAGGGCCTTGCCTTCCATTACCGGCTTACTCGCCAGGGCACCCAAATTACCCAGACCTAGAATGGCAGACCCATTGCTGATAACGCCGACCAGGTTTCCTATTGCAGTATATCTATAAGCTGTTTCTGGATCTTTGCCGATCTCTTTTACCGGCTCCCCCACGCCAGGAGAATAGGCCAATGCCAAATCGTTCGCATTGTCGGCCTTTGTGGTTATCGATAACGCAATCTTTCCCGGGGTGGGTTCTGCGTGATAGCGCAGGGCTCGCTCCTTCATGCTCTCCTTGTCCATCATGGTTTTACCTGGCTCCTGCCTGAGAAACTAAATCTGGCTCAAAAAAAAAGTGCCAATGGCACCTTTTTTTCTTGCTTTACATTTCTTGTGCTTTCGCTTTTCGCCGAATCTACTTGCTGCCTCGATTCCCGAAACGCTTGTTAAAGCGATCAATTCTACCTGCAGTATCAAGAATCTTCTGTTTACCCGTGTAGAAAGGGTGGCATTGTGAGCAAACTTCCAGGTGAATATCTTCACACATGGTTGAACGCGTTTTGATTACATTACCACAACTGCATGTCGCGGTGATTTCTTCATATTTTGGATGGATTTCTGCTTTCATACTCTGACCTCTATTGCGATGCCTTGCTTGCCAAAACACCCTGACCCGGCTGCCGCGAGGGGCGCAATCATACCAGAGAAAAATGGAATCGCAAGCCACAAGTCCAATCTGCGGGCTGAAGGGTTGAATACCGCGAGTTTCAACATAATTATGAGACCCAAATAATGCATAATGCCATGTGATCACCACCAGTTTTCTAATCCGTGAAGCCAGTTTACCTAGATATTGCTGTACCAGTCCCGTTACGCCAGAGCTTCCATTATCTGCCTCCGGAAGACACTGACGCCAGCCAGTTATTGCCTGGCATCAGGGTGGAAGTACCTTTTGGACGTCAAATCCTCATTGGCATTCTGTTAGCAACATCAACCCGGGCGAGTTTTGACCCAGGGAAGATTAAAAACGCAATTCGAATCATTGATTCTTCACCGGTATTCGACGATGCACTCTTTTCCCTCTGTCGCTGGGCCGCAGATTATTACCAGCATCCCATTGGGGATGTCTTGCACACAGCATTACCAATACTCCTCAGGCAGGGAGAAGCCACCAGTCAGATAACTGAACGGCTTATGCCAACAGAAACAGGAGAACGGCCAGAATCAATCGACAGCCTGACTCGCGCACCTCGACAATTGTCACTGCTGAAGCAGTTGGTTGCTTCTGCCCATGGGGATGCAGATAAGGGTTTAACACGTTTTGCGTTGAAACGGACTTTGATACCAGGATCGGTGACGAACGGGCTAATTGATAAAGGTTTTGCCCAATGGTCCCGGACCGTCGAAGAAATATCACCCTTTGATAAGACTTTTCATAAGAATTCTTACAAGAAAAGCATCTTCAAAGAAGATCCCCTGGTACTTACCGAAGAACAAAGCCTGGCATTCCAGAATGTAGTGAGACCCGGTACCCACCTGCTGTTTGGAATCACCGGTAGCGGCAAAACGGAAATTTACCTGCAAGCTATTGCAAGGGTGCTCGCTCAAGGTAAACAGGCACTGGTGCTGGTCCCTGAAATAGGCCTGACGCCCCAGACTATACGGCGTTTTGAATCACGCTTTCGGACTCCGGTGGTTGCGCTTCATTCCGGCCTGACAGACAGGGAACGCCTGCACGCCTGGCGCCAGGCAAAGCAGGGTGGAGCTGCCATCGTCATCGGTACACGATCAGCCGTATTCACACAACTACACAACCTGGGTCTGATCGTCGTTGACGAAGAGCATGATCCCTCTTTCAAACAACAGGAGGGATTTCGTTACTCTGCCAGGGATATCTCCGTTCTTCGCGGAAAAATGCAGGCAGTCCCGGTGATCCTCGGTAGCGCAACACCGTCACTGGAGAGCTACAACAATGCAATCTCAGCCAGGTACCAGCTGGTTACACTCCTCTCCCGACCGAATAAAGCAAAAACCGCCCAGTACCATTTGATTGGTACACAACATGAAACACTGGACGATGGATTCTCTTCAGCACTGGTACACCTGATCCAGCAACACCTGGCGCAGGAAAACCAGGTGCTGGTGTTTTTAAACCGACGGGGGTTTTCACCCGTTCTTCTTTGCCGGGCCTGCGGCTGGATCGCCGAATGCAATCGCTGTGACGCTCGAATGACTTACCATCTGGCCCTGCACAGTTTAATTTGCCATCACTGCGGGGTTCGATCCAGGGTAACCCAAAACTGTGCTGACTGTTCATCCGATCAGTTGGTCCCGCTTGGCCTCGGCACCCAAAGGCTGGAACACAGCTTAAAGAACCTTTTTCCTGACCAGAAGATCGTTCGTATTGATCGGGACTCAACCCGCAAAAAAGGGGCGATGGAACAAATTACCAATGACATCAACCAGGGTGAGCCTGCGATTCTGGTCGGTACTCAACTGTTGGCCAAAGGACATCATTTTCCCAATGTGACACTGGTCGCTATTGTTGATATAGATTCCGGCTTCTACAGTTCAGATTACCGTGCTATTGAACGCATGGGTCAGTTGTTACTGCAGGTTGCGGGCCGGGCTGGTAGAGAGAGCAAACCCGGCACGGTGGCAATCCAGACCCGGTTTCCCGATCAGCCTATTCTGCAAACCCTGATTAATGACGGTTACAAAACCTTTGCCGAGAATCTACTGGCCGAGCGGTCTAGATACGACCTACCGCCGTTCTCCTACCAGGCTGTCGTAAGGGCAGAGGCAACAAAAGCTGGTCTGGCCATGGCGTTCCTCTCCCTGTTAAGTAAAAACACACCAGCCAGCCCCTCTGTATCCACGTTGGGCCCTATTCCCTCGAGCATGGAGAAACGTGCCGGGAAACATCGCGCGCAATTACTCTTCGCCAGTAAGGACCGACGTTCGCTGCAGGCCAGCCTTGCCCGTTGTGTTACGTTCGCGGAAGACAGTGCAGCTGCCAGAAAAGTCAGATGGTCAATTGACGTTGACCCTGTCGACTTATTTTAAATCGTCTTTGTTACACTCCTTGTCACACTCTTTGTTACACTTCCTATACCTTAATGATAAGAGAAGACCCGGGAACAAAGGTGGAGGTTCATGCCACAAGATTATGCCAAAAGACATACCACTATCTCTGATTCATCAATAAGTATGCCACGCTGGGCCGTGTTCATCATCGGGTTCCTGTTCGGAATGTTCACCATGTTTCTTATCTACTTGTGGAAATTCGTCCCGCTCGATGCAGCCACCCATACCAAAAGTCCCATTGCAGATATTATCTCTGACAAAAAACTCTCTCGTCTAAACCGCACCATCAAAGAAGAGATCGAGGAGATCCAATGGGACTTTTACGAGATATTTCCTAAATCAGAAGTACCAATCGTCGAAGAATACGCGCCCCGCGGTGAGAAGATCGTTACCCAGGAAAATTATTCATACGCGTTGCAAACCGGATCGTTTCAAAATCCGGATGATGCCAACAGACTCAGGGCAGAACTTATCCTCATCGGCATGCATGTCTACATTCAGGAAATCAACAACGACAATATCAAGTGGCACCGGGTACTGGTGGGTCCTTTTGACTCGAAACTGGAGTTAGATCGCGCACGGGATCGCCTGGCTCAAGCAAACATTGAATCAATTCGGTTAAGAATGAACCAGTAAACTCCTGCGCCGCCCACCGGGGAAATCAGCCAGGAAAACAGGCGGTTGAAATATTGACCCCATGCCCCCACTTATTAAAAGCTACGAACCAGGAAACCAGGGAACTATCAGTGGAACAATTTAGAGGCACCACCATTTTGTCTGTGCGCCGCGGTAATTCAGTTGTCATTGGTGGCGATGGGCAGGTTTCCATGGGCAATACGGTCATGAAGGGTAATGCTCGCAAGGTCCGACGACTATACAAGGACAATGTGATCGCTGGTTTCGCCGGTGGAACAGCAGATGCCTTTACCCTGTTTGAACGCTTCGAAGGTCAATTGGAAAAGCACCAGGGCCACCTGGTCCGTGCCGCCGTCGAACTGGCCAAAGACTGGCGAACTGACCGGGCATTACGCAGACTGGAGGCTTTGTTAGCCGTTGCCGACAAAGACGCCTCCCTGATTGTCACCGGTAACGGGGATGTCATAGAGCCGGAACATGGCATCATGGCAATCGGCTCCGGTGGTCCCTTCGCCCAGGCAGCTGCAAATGCCCTGATCGACAACACTGAACTTGGTGCACGGGATATTGTCGAAAAAGGACTCGCCATTGCCGCAGACATCTGCATTTACACCAATCACGAACGCACTATCGAAGAGATTACATTTTAGCTGTTAGAACTACTGTGAGAACTAAGGCACGGACTTGACATGTCGAACATGACCCCCCGCGAGATCGTCCACGAGTTGGACAAGCATATTATCGGCCAATCGAGTGCCAAGCGTGCGGTGGCTATCGCACTGAGAAACAGATGGCGGCGTTTACAACTCGACGAAAGGCTTCGAGTAGAAATATCGCCGAAAAATATTCTGATGATCGGCCCGACAGGCGTGGGTAAAACTGAAATTGCCCGTCGTCTGGCGAGGCTCGCAGCAGCGCCGTTCGTCAAGGTCGAAGCCACCAAGTTTACCGAAGTTGGTTATGTAGGCCGGGATGTTGAATCTATCATCAGGGACCTCATGGACGCAGCCATTAAATTGCTCCGGGAAGAACAGTTCAAACAAGTGCAGGCCAGGGCAATTGATGCCGCAGAAGAACGCGTGCTCGATGCATTGCTACCACCTGCACGCACGGAAGATTCCATTGGAGAACGCAACAATACAACCCGGCAACTATTTCGAAAAAAATTACGCGAGGGGGATCTGGACGACAAGGAAATCGACATCGAGATGCAAGCACCCTCAATGGGCGTGGAAATAATGGCGCCGCCCGGCATGGAAGAAATGACCAGCCAGCTTCAGAATATGTTCTCGTCCATGTCTCCCGGCAAAACCAAGTCCAAAACCCTGAATGTGAAGGACGCCTTGAAGCACCTTACGGACGAAGAAGCAGGCAAACTAATCAATGAAGATGACCTGAAGGCCAGAGCAATCACCAGCGTCGAGCAAACCGGTATTGTTTTCCTTGACGAACTGGACAAGGTCGCCAAACGAGCCGAACACGGAGGCCCGGATGTGTCACGAGAAGGTGTACAGCGGGATCTTTTACCACTAATTGAAGGCTGCACCGTTTCAACCAAGTACGGAATGATCAAAACTGACCATATTCTTTTTATCGCATCAGGTGCTTTTCACCTAAGCAAACCCTCTGACCTGATCCCGGAGTTACAAGGTCGCCTTCCTATCCGTGTTGAGCTGGAGGCCCTGACCGTCAGGGACTTTGAAAGAATTCTGGAAGAACCTGATGCCTCACTCACAGAACAATACCAGGCACTGATGCAGACTGAAGACCTGCAGTTGAGCTTTACCGCGGAAGGTATTACCCGCATAGCCGAGATTGCCTGGCAAGTAAACGAACGAACTGAAAATATCGGCGCACGACGACTACATACCGTGATGGAACGACTCCTGGAAGAAATATCCTTTGATGGCGGAGACAGATCGAACCCGGATCCCGTGGTAATCGATGCTGCATACGTGGACGCACATCTGGTGGATCTGGCTAATGATGACGACCTGAGCAGATACATACTCTAGCCCGGATAATTCCAGGAAAACAAAAGATGATCCCGCAAGAAATTAAACTTCACCAGGTCTCCGGATTGTTAGAACTCGTGTACGAAGACGGTGTTACGTTTAACCTGTCCGCCGAATATTTAAGGGTCTTCTCTCCCTCCGCAGAAGTACAGGGTCACAGACCTGACCAGGCCGTACTGCAAACCGGCAAGCAGATGGTGAAAATCGCCAACCTGGTTCCCCAGGGGAACTACGCGATTCGCATCGAATTCTCTGACGGTCACGATACGGGGATCTTCAGTTGGCAATACCTGTTTGAACTCGGCGGCAAACAGGAAGACAACTGGGCCGCATATCTCAAACAACTCGAAGATGCCGGTAAGTCACGTCAACCACAGTTCATTGCCGTCGGACGGGACTAGTCCAGGCTAGGAAGCTGACCGAGAATAGAAACCGTCGCGATGTGAAGCTGATTTGAGTCAGATTGTTGTGTCGTGTACACAAACGCGGTACACAGGCGTAAAATGTACCTATGACTGAAAAAAAGACTGACGAAGAGACCACACATTTCGGATTCAAGAAGGTTCCGATCCGCGAAAAGGCGAGTAAAGTCGCCGAAGTTTTCCATTCTGTTGCTTCAAAATACGACCTGATGAATGACGTGATGTCCCTCGGTAGTCATCGCTTGATGAAGCAATTTGCAGTTGAACAAACCTCAGCTCGAAAAGGCCACACAATCCTGGATCTTGCGGGCGGCACAGGGGATCTGGCTGCCAGGCTGGCACCCATGGTGGGTGATGCTGGTCAGGTTATTCTATGTGATATCAACCAGTCCATGCTATCCCAGGGCCGTGATCGGCTCCTCGACAAGGGGATTGTCGGCACTGTCACTTACCTGCAGGCAGACGCAGAAAACCTCCCCTTGCCAGACGAGCATTTGAACGCAGTCACCATCGCCTTCGGATTGCGTAACTTTACTCGCAAGGAAGTCGCCCTGGAATCCATGTTGCGAGTCTTAAAACCTGGCGGCCGGTTGGTGATCCTGGAGTTTTCGACACCAAAAAACGCGGTCATCAAGTCGGCTTATGAAAAATTTTCAGGGTTCTGGCCTAAGATTGGTAAAACGCTGACAGGTGACCAGGACAGCTACCAGTACCTGGTTGACTCCATCAAGATGCATCCCGACCAGGAAGCGTTAAAACAAATGATGCAGGATGCCGGGTATGTTAAATGCGTTTATCACAATCTACTCAATGGCATTGCCGCGATCCACGTTGGTCGTAAACCAAGGGATTCAAATCCGTCGGATAATTCTGCTGAAGGTGGTTCTGCTGAAGATAGTTCCGCCGAAACAAGCTCGTAGACATAAACATGCGAATTCTACGTATTTTTAAAATATTATTCATCGCTGCGCGACACAGGCTCGATCGCCTGCTGCCTCAGGCGGTGCTGCCACTCTGGCTAAAAATTCTGCTATTGCCACTTCGGCTATTTCCTGAACCGAAGGAATCGCCAGCAGCCTCGCTGCGAATCATGTTCGAACAACTCGGACCTATCTTTGTAAAATTCGGTCAAATACTCTCCACACGACGAGACCTGTTCGAACCAGATACCGCGGACGAATTGCAGAAGCTGCAGGACCAGGTGCCGCCCTTCCCAAGCGAGTCAGCCCGGTCTGTTGTCGAACAAAGCCTTGAGAAGCCCATTGATGAGTTATTTGACAATTTCGAAGATATTCCTCTGGCCTCCGCGTCCGTCGCCCAAATTCATTGCGCTCATTTGAAAACCGGAGAAGAAGTCGTTGTTAAGATCATCCGCCCGGGCATCGAAAAAGTCGTCAGGAAGGACCTCGAGATCATGCACCTGTTGGCAAGATTGCTGTTGAAGATCTGGAAAGATGCGATCCGCTTGCACCCTGACGATATAGTTAGAGACTACGAACGGGTAATTCTCGACGAGCTCGATCTTCAACTGGAAACTGCCAATACAATTCGGTTAAAGAATAATTGGGACCTGTCCGGCAAGCTCTATGTGCCCCAGGTTTACCAGGACTATTGTCGAAAGGACGTCATGGTAATGGAACGAATATACGGCATGAGTTCAGCAAATGTCACAGCCATGCGTGAATCTGGCGTCGACATGAAAAAACTCTCTCATCTCGGTGTGGAGATTTTTTTCACTCAGGTCTTCGAAGACAATTTCTTCCACGCGGATATGCACCCGGGTAATGTGTTTATTGATGCTACCGACCCGAAGAATCCGACTTATATTGCCCTCGACTGCGCCATCATGGGCTCGCTGACTGAAGCTGATAAGTCTTACCTCGCGAAAAATCTGCTGGCTTTTTTCCAACGTGACTATCACGAGGTAGCGCGATTACATGTTGAGAGCGGCTGGGTCCCGATGGACACTGATATCAGGGAATTTGAGACCGTCATCAGGAGCGTCTGCGACCCTATTTTTCAAAAACCCATCAAGGAAATATCATTCGGTAGAATGCTGGTCAGCCTGTTCCAGACCGCCCGGCGCTTTGATATGGAGGTCCAGCCCCAATTGGTGCTGTTGCAAAAAACGTTACTCAATATCGAAGGAATGGGCCGGCAGATAAACCCGGACCTGGATCTGTGGGAAACCGCCGCTCCCTTTATGGAAAAATGGATGCGAGAACGTATGGGCTTCAGCGGCGTGTTTAAACGTATCACCAACAACGCGCCTTATTGGCTGGAACAGTTGCCGGACATGCCTCAACTGGCATTTGATGCGCTGAACGAGTTCAAGATGCTAAGCAGGAATAACAGAGAGCAGACCGTCATGCTGGCAAAGCTGAATACCGAACTCGCTACCCAGCGTAAGCAAAGATCCTATAGTCGTCTTGGCGGGTTCGCATTAATCCTGGCCTTGTTCGGTATTTTGTTGCCCAGCGTCGGCGCAGCAAGCCAGCAAGATGCCCTGTTGGGCGCATCCGTGCTGGGAAGCATTGGCGTCTACTGGATGTTTATCCGACCCTGACATGCTATTCTCGCCCACTTTTTACGACCTGACTATTCAATATCATGGCTATGAGTGATCCCGGCTGGCTTGCCGACGTTAAGTTCTCTGAACAGGGTTTGATTCCCGCCATCGCCCAAGATGCGGTAAGCGAGCGTATCCTGATGGTTGCCTGGATGAACCCGGAAGCACTAGTAGAGACCGTCAATTCCGGACAGGCGGTCTACTGGTCCAGATCAAGGCAGAAACTGTGGCGAAAAGGCGAAGAATCAGGGCACACCCAGCAAATCAGGGAAATCCGGCTGGACTGCGACGCAGATGTGTTAATATTAAAAGTTGAGCAAATGGGTGGCATCGCTTGTCACACTGGCCGGGAGTCATGTTTCTTCAGGATACTAAGAGATGGTACCTGGCATTCAGTAGATCCTGTCATCAAATCACCCAAGGAAATATACAAGCGTGAGTGACGATGTGCTAAAACGTCTCCAGATGGTACTGGAGCAACGAAAACAGGCGGACCCTGAAGTATCCTATGTGGCAGGTTTGTTTGACGCCGGTCTCAACAAGATACTGGAGAAAATCGGCGAAGAAGCCGTCGAAACAATACTGGCAGCCAAAGATGCGCAGGGCTCTAAACCCGATAGCCCGGAGCGAACTGAGGTTATCAGGGAAACAGCAGACCTCTGGTTTCACTCACTGGTGATGTTAAGTCACCTGAATATAGACTATAGCGAACTGCTGACAGAACTGGAAAATCGATTCGGCACTTCGGGCCTGGCTGAGAAAGCGGCCCGGAGCACGTAAAGAAGGAGACAAAAAATGTCATTTGGTGTAACAGAACTCATTATCATTGCAGTAATCGTATTGCTTCTGTTTGGGACTACAAAACTGAAATCGCTGGGCAGCGATCTTGGATCAGCAATCAAGGGATTCCGATCTGCTATGGACCAGGACGACAAGCCAGCACAATTGAAAGCAGACGATCCCAAAACAATACCGGAAGCCACACAAAAAACAGAAGTTGAAACAGCAGCCAAGAAAGATTCATAACAACTGATGTTTGATGTCGGATTCCCCGAAATACTCCTTGTCAGCGTGGTTGCTTTGCTCTTTATCGGACCTGAACGGCTACCGGAAACCGTCCGCACCATAATGCTATGGTTGGGCAGAATCCGGACAAGTTTCGCAAATATCAAAACCGAGATCGAGCAGGAAATAGGCGCTGACGAAATTCGACGGCAAATTTACAACGAGTCGATCATGACCGAACTGGACAAATCGAAACAACAGATCCAGGACGCCATACAAACAACAGACAATACGATTAGCGAATTAAAAAACACCATTAGTAACCCACTCCAAAGCAGTCACACTGAAGACGAACCGCTGCAGGATATTTCAGCAAAACCGGAAAAAGCAGAGCCAGACAGTGACGAAGCAAAACGATCAGAATCCGGAGGCTGAAGGCCAGCCCCTTGTAGAACACCTGATTGAACTGCGTTCTCGCATACTTCGAGGACTGGTTTCAATACTGATTATTTTCCTGCCGTTGTTTTATTTCGCCAACGAAATTTATCATTTCGTCTCTGCACCACTACTTGCGGTCCTGCCGGAAGGAACCAGCATGATCGCAACAGAAGTTGCTTCGCCGTTTTTAACACCCTTCAAACTTACCCTGGTACTGGCAATATTTATTGCCATGCCCTATATCCTGCATCAGCTGTGGAGCTTTATCGCGCCCGGTCTGTACAAGACTGAAAAGCGCCTCGCGATGCCCTTGCTGGTGTCCAGTATCGTGTTGTTCTACACAGGCATTGCGTTTGCCTTCTATGTGGTGTTTCCGCTGGTATTCAGCTTCTTCACGCGAGTTGCCCCGGAAGATGTCACTATAATGACGGATATCAACCGTTACCTTGATTTTGTACTCAAGCTGTTTTTTGCATTTGGACTCGCTTTCGAGATTCCCATCGCCACCGTACTAGTGGTGTGGACAGGTGCCAGCACGGTTGAGAGTCTGCGGGCCAAACGCCCTTATGTCATCGTTGGCTGTTTTGTGCTCGGCATGCTATTGACACCGCCAGACGTGATTTCCCAACTCCTGCTGGCAGTACCCATGTGGGTTTTATTCGAGATAGGCATTATTTTCTCGATGGTAGTGAAACCGTCAGAGGATGCCCCGGAAAGCTAACTTAATTTACATCGACACCAACAGGGCAGTGGTCCGAACCCTTGACGTCTTTTAGAATATACGCATTCGACACTTTTCTTGCTGCACTTCGGGAAGCGAGTATATAGTCAATCCGCCACCCAACATTGTCAGCACGGGCATTGCCCCACTGTCGCCACCAGCTGTAGTGCCCCACTTCACCAGGGTGCTGTTGCCTGAAAACATCCACCCAACCGTCATCTACCCAGTCCGTCATGACCTGTCTTTCCTCCGGCAGGAACCCGCTGGATTTCTGGTTGGTCTTCGGCCGGGCAAGGTCGATTTCATGATGAGCCGTGTTGTAATCACCAACCACAAACACCGGGCCTCGTTTTCTCGCCTTGTCTATCTTTCGCTTAACCGCTTCGTAGAAGCCCAGCTTATAGGGCACTCGACTATTGTCCCTGTTTTTACCATTACCCTTTGGAAAGTAGACCGATGCGATGGCGGTGCGACCGAAGTGAGCCATAATAAACCTGCCTTCGATATCAAACCGCTCATCATCTACACTTCGGTCAATTTTTGAGGGTGCCTGGCGACTGTAAATTCCCACCCCGCTATAGCCAGGACGCTCAGCTGGTGAGAACGACGCATGCCAGCCATCCGGTGACCTGACATTCATCTCAAGTTGCTCCGGAAAGGCCCTCACTTCCTGCAAGCAGACAACATCTGCCTCACTCACCGCTATAAATTCAAGATATCCCTTCTTCACACAGGCTCGGAGCCCGTTGACGTTCCAGCTTATCAATCTCATTTTTTTCGGCTAACTCAAGGCGTTTAGAGCAACCTAAACCAGCAACTGAAAGACATCAAGAGGAACACACTGGTCACCACACCTGCAATTACAAGCGCTGGGAACTACAGCCCCTGTGTGCCATCATGAGGCATTCTTAATCGGGAGAATCATATGGACCCGCTCAAAGCTAAGACTGACCGTGTTGCACAGGATACTGAGACAACGTCGTCGGTTTACGTGCCTCCCCTGCAAATCACAGAAGGTCAACCACCACCCATCGCCGCGAACGGAGGCTTATCCTACATGTCGTTCGATCGGAATGGGGATGCGGGAACAGCTGCGGCAACGAAGGTCGCACTCACTCAGATTGCCGAGGGTCAGGGGCAGGTAATTAATGATATGCTCGACAAGGCTCCCCCAGGCCCTATTGAGACGAAGTGGGGTATAGGATTTCGTCGCTACGCGGAGTGTCTGGAATATATTCGAGCGAACAATATCGAAGCGCCTGAAGGCGGCCTGGTACTTCCGCTGCGTTACTCCATCCATGAACAACCGTCCTATTCGGTCGTCTCAAGCAATGCACTCTGGCAAGACCCGGCGCGTGAGGCTGACGCAAAAGCGCTGCGCAAGGACGAACAGGATAACGTGCGGCGATGTCTTTATTTTCCGCAGGTGATGCGCGACGCGCGACGAATCGAGGAGTACTACCCAGATCTCTCACCCAACAGCTCAGAGTGTATGGATAGGCTAGGCGTGTCGCTGGCGCACTGCGAATCAAGGTGCGAGAATTTCTATGACGCAGCCGAAGTGGAGCGTGTGTTCTACCCGGAGATGGAGAAGCTTCTGTTGGAGTTTTTCCCGGACGCGACGGACGCACTCGTGTACAACCATGACGTGTTTGATAAGCACTATGAAGGTGACCGAACGGAGGATCAGGACAACAAGAACCCCGGCGTGAACGCCAATTACGCTAACCTGGTGCACAATGACCTGAACGACAACAGCGGCCGCGTGCGCTGCCGCGAGCTACTGACAAAGAATCTGCGGAATTTCGGGCGTGAGCAACACTATACCCCGGGGCAGGCTGACGCGAAAATGTCGCGGCGATTCATGTCAATTAATCTAGCCAAGCCGATGCAGACTGTACGCCAGAACCCATTTGTGCTCTGCGCCTGGCCCTCCTTCGCCGACCAGCCGTACATTACCAATTACCGGGTCTACGATGACCGGGTCGGTGAGACAACACGCTTCACCTATCGCCCCGACCACGAGTGGTACTGGATTCCTAATCAAGAGCCGACCGAGGTCTCGATGCTCAAATGCTACGACTCTATCACCGATGGTTCCGTTTCACGCTGGTCTTTCCACACTGCCAGCATCGACCCAACCGCGCCGGACGACGCGCCCTGCCGCAAGAACATTGTTGTCCGATCTTATGTCTTTTTCTGAGAAGGCTAGCGGACAGCATTGACCAGCCCGCCACTTTAACCTTCAAGCAAGAAAGTCACAGGTCCATCATTTACCAGGCTCACCTGCATATCGGCCCCGAAAACACCGGTTGCGACTCGCCCAAACCTGGCCCTGGCGAGCCCAACAAACTCATCATACAAACCTTCCGCTAATTCCGGCGGTGCCGCGCTTGAAAACGAGGGCCTCAGGCCCTTCTTCGTATTCGCGGCAAGGGTGAACTGAGAAACCACCAGCAGGTCACCCCCCACATCGGTCAAACTCAGGTTCATATGACCCTTTGCATCGGCGAAGATGCGATAGGCAAGCACTTTATTCAGGAGTTTGTCGATGCTTTGAGCGTTGTCATGTTTCTGAACGCCAAGCAATAGCAAGATGCCGCGCTGAATCTCGCCAACGGTTTCGCCAGCAACAACAACGTCAGCGGACGACACACGTTGAATAAGACCTAACAAGTCAGCACGCTACTTTAATAGCGTAAAACGTGACTGAAAAAGCACACATGATCATTTATGGATGGTCACTAACAAGGATTACACACCAAATTCAGATTCAAACCTCAAAGCCATATCACGGGTTGCGCGAATTAGGGCATCGATCAACGCGGGTTCTGTCGCAGAATGTCCAGCCTCCCTGACAATAAACATTTGCGATACCGGCCAGGCCTCATGCAGCTCGAAGGCATTTTCCAGTGGGCAAATCATGTCATAGCGTCCATGAACAACAATACCGGGAATCGACTGTATTGCCTCAATGTCATTGATAATCTGATTGTCATCAAGAAAGCAGTTATTCGAAAAGTAGTGCAGTCCGATCAGGGAACGTGCCAGGGCACGATGGGGATCGATCATATGTTTAACAAGGCGCGCGTTAGGGTGCATGGTTGAACAATCGGACTCCCAACGGGACCATGCTTTAGCAGCAGCCATCCGTGCTAATTCATTCGACCCTTCAATTCGATTTTTATATGCTGAAATCAGGTCTCCCCGTTCATTAACGGGAATAGGTGCAACATAATCCTCCCAGTGATCAGGGTAGAATCGACTTGCCCCTTGCTGGTATATCCAGTCGATATCACTTTTTCTGCCCAGAAATATCCCGCGCAACACCAGCGCCAGTACGGCATCCGGATAAGCTTCCGCATAGACCAGACTCAGCATTGAACCGAAACCACCGCCAAACAGAATCCACTTATCAATTTTCAGGAACGCCCGGACTTTCTCCATATCAGAAAGGAGTTCACTGGTGTTGTTGTCGGTGAGATCACTATGGGGTTTCGACCGGCCAGCACCGCGCTGATCGAACAGAATAATGCGATATTTTTCCGGATTGAAGAAACAGCGGCTGTCATATTCGCAGCCCGAACCCGGGCCAGAGTGAACAAATAGTACAGGGATACCATCAGGAGTCCCGCTTTCGTCTACATAGACCTGATGTGTCTTATCGACATCAATTGTATGCCTGCTGTAGGGCTTTATCTCTGGGTAAAGTGGTAGCATCGATATGCCTTCGGAACCTTGTTAATTGACTCTTTTCATTAATCATACGCGTTCAAGCTACTTTATCCCTTCCCGCCCTTTTTCGCTCGCTTTCAGTCAACAGTTTCTTCCTGATGCGAATATTTTTTGGCGTAATTTCAACCAGTTCATCGTCATCAATGAACTCAATCGCCTGCTCCAGGCTGTGTCTGACGGGTGCATTGAGTACAACAGCCTCATCTGTGCCCGAGGCGCGGACATTGGTGAGCTGCTTTCCCTTCAGCGGGTTAACGACAAGATCATTTCCGCGAGTATGTAATCCAACGACCTGACCTTCATACACCTCGGTGTTGGGGTCAATGAATATTCGGCCCCGCGCCTGTAAATTAAACAAAGCAAAAGCAAGGCTCTTGCCCGTTGCCATACTGACTAACACGCCACTGCTGCGGCCGCCAATGTCCTGGCTGATTACGTCATCATAGTGCGCGAAGATACTGGTCATAATACCCGTGCCAGAAGTCATCGTAAGGAATTCTGAACGAAACCCAATCAAGGCACGACTGGGAGAAGTATATTCCAGTCTGACACGTCCCTTGCCATCGGGCGCAAGATTCTTAAGTGCCCCTTTCCTGCGGCCCATCTCCTCCATGACACTGCCTTGATGGGTATCTTCAACATCAAGCAATACATCCTCAAACGGCTCCTGCTTCCTGCCATCAACTTCCCGGATGATAACTTCCGGCCGGGAAACACCCAACTCAAAACCTTCCCGGCGCATGTTCTCAATCAGGATAGCCAGATGTAGTTCACCACGCCCGGATACCTTAAACCGGTCAGCATATTCCGTATCTTCGACCCGCAGGGCAACATTGTGGATCAGTTCCTGCTGCAGCCGTTCATGGATGTTTCGGCTGGTGACGTATTTCCCATCCAACCCGGCAAAGGGAGACGTATTTACCTGGAATGTCATGGATATGGTTGGCTCATCAACCACCAGGGGAGGCATGGCAATAACATGATTCGGATCACAAACTGTATCGGAGATATTCAACGGGTCCAAACCTGTTATACAAATGATATCCCCTGCACCCGCTTCATCAGTTTCTTTGCGTTCCAATCCCTGGTAACCCATCACCTGGAGGATTCTCCCCTTGCGAGTTTTACCACCGCTGGAAACAACGGAGACCTGGCTGCCTTTTTTTACCGTCCCTCTCTGTATTCGACCAACGCCGATAACGCCAACATAGCTGTTGTAATCAAGGGCACTGATCTGCATTTGAAAAGGTTGATCGAGTTCAACTGCCGGTGGTGGAACATGATCTAATATGGTCTGTAGCAAAGAGCTCATATCATCTTCAATGGCGTCCATGGACAAGCCTGCGCGACCCTGGATGGCAGAACCATAAACGACGGGGAAATCGAGCTGCTCGTCAGTCGCCCCCAATTGATCGAATAACTCAAACACTTCATCAACCACCCAGTCAGGCCGGGCACCTTCCCGGTCAATCTTGTTCACCATGAGAATCGGGTGCAGACCATTTGCAAAGGCTTTGCTGGTAACAAACCGGGTTTGCGGCATGGGTCCATCGACAGCGTCAACAATAAGCAGCACTGAATCCACCATGGAGAGGATGCGTTCGACTTCGCCACCAAAATCCGCGTGACCTGGGGTATCAACGATGTTGATCCTGTGATCATGCCACTCAAGCGCGGTATTCTTTGCCAGGATGGTAATACCACGTTCCTTTTCGATTTCATTGGAATCCATCAAACGTTCAACATCCTCCTCGCCACGCTGTAATGCACCAGCCTGCTGGAGAAGTTTGTCTATTAAAGTCGTCTTGCCATGGTCAACATGGGCAATGATGGCGATATTTCTGAGTTTATGGATCATGAATGCTCCCGGACGAAGACGCGGCATTATACATAGTCAAATCAAGGTTTAAAGGCCTGTCTGCACCAGTAGTAACAAATACCTGACATAGAACCAGGATAAGGTATAATCCGCGCCCTTCAAGGTCGCCACAAAAAGCCACAACTGACTATGAATCCAAAACCCCGTCGCGCAGTCTCACTAATCTCTGGTGGCCTCGATTCCATGCTGGCCACGAAGGTGATTCTGGATCAGGGGATTCATGTCGAGGGTATTAATTTCTACACGGGGTTCTGTGTCGAAGGCCATACCCATGCGATCCGTAAAAAAGATAAGAAGAAAGAAAAACGCAATAACGCCTTGTGGGTAGCTGAACAACTGGGCATTAAATTGCATATTATCGACGTTATCAATGAGTACAAGGATGTGCTGCTCAATCCCAAACATGGTTATGGTCAGAACCTCAATCCCTGCCTCGACTGCAAGATATTCATGGTCAACAAGGCGCAAGCCTGGGCCTGGATGGAAGAGAATCAGTTCGATTTTATCATTACCGGTGAAGTGGTCGGCCAGAGACCCAAGTCCCAACGCAAAGAAACCATGCCCATCATCGCCAGGGAATCCGGAGCCGAGGACCGTTTGTTAAGACCCTTATGTGCACGCAATTTACCTGAAACACTCCCGGAACGAGAAGGTTGGGTGAATAGGGACAAACTGTATGGCTTTCACGGCCGAAACCGCAAACCACAAATCGCATTGGCCGCAGAGTTCGGTTTTGCGGAGTATTCCCAACCCGCAGGAGGTTGCTGTTTTCTTACGGACAAGTCCTATTCCGACAAGCTTGGCGACCTCTGGCGTTCCCGTGGAAACCGGGATTATGAACTCGATGACATCATGCTGCTTAAAGTCGGTCGGCATATTCGTCCCAGGCCGAACTTCAAAATGATTATCAGTCGAGAAGAAGGCGAAAATAACTACCTTTCCGGTTATAAAAACGAGTTCCTGACAATGGAGAGCATCTCCCACAATGGGCCTTTGGTTCTTCTGGATGGCGATCCAGCCGCTGAAGATATCACGCTCGCAGCGAGAATCGTCGCCAGGTACGGCCAGGGGCGAGATGCCGGGCAGGTCGAAGTCGAAATCAGGACCGCCGCAGGTGACTTGCGTAGGGAAACCGTTAAACCCATGGCGGCGGCTGATCTTGATCCAAATTGGCATGTCTGAGCACCATAATCTCAATACCCGGCGACTATTGTGTCCACTACCGGTTATCAGAACCCAGGACATGATCAAGAGGCTCAACGTCGGAGATACCCTCACAGTTACCTGCACGGACCCTGGAGCCCTGAACGACATACCAACCTGGTGCCGAATTAATCACCACAAGATCTTAAAATCAGAAACGATTAAACAGGAAATTTATATTACTATCGAAGTTTGTGCAGACGCACCAATTTAGCCCTGACTACCCATTTTCGCGCCACGTTGGTGCGCTATCCTTCGCTGAAATGCTCCGGATAGCCCATAAATAAAGGGTTTATCTTTGGCTGTCGATAGCATATTCTTTGCTGTCTTTAAATGCAGCAGATCAACCCGACTAACCTTTTTTGGAGGACCACGATGTCTGAAAAGACTCTACAACTAATACAGGACAATGATGCACGATGGGTGGACCTTCGGTTTACTGACCCACGCGGCAAAGAACAGCATGTCACCAACAGCGCCGCAAAAATTGACGCTGACTTTTTTGACAATGGCGCCATGTTTGATGGTTCATCCATTGAAGGTTGGAAGGCGATCAACGAATCAGACATGATTCTGATGCCGGATGACGCCACGGCCATTGTGGATCCCTTCACTGAAGAAACAACCGTTAATTTACGATGCAACATCGTTGAGCCCAGTACCCTTCAGGGCTACGAGCGTGATCCCCGTTCACTGGCCGAACGTGCCGAGGCATACCTGACGTCAACCGGTATTGGCGATACGGCTTACTTTGGTCCCGAACCCGAATTCTTTGTCTTCGATGACGTCAAGTACAAGGCCGGTATGAGCGGCGCCATGTATGAGATTGAGTCCGAAGAAGCCGCGTGGATGACCGCATCGCATTTCGAAGGCGGCAACATGGGCCATCGACCCGGCATAAAGGGTGGATACTTCCCGGTTCCGCCAGTTGATTCAATGCTCGATATCCGAAATTCGATGTGTTCGGCCATGGAAGCCATGGGGTTGGAAATTGATCTCCACCATCACGAGGTTGGCACGGCAGGTCAGGCAGAAATAGGCGTACCTTTCAATACCCTGGTCACCAAAGCGGACGAGGTGCAGATTTATAAATACTGCGTTCTCAACGTCGCTCACGCGTACGGTAAGACGGCGACCTTTATGCCCAAGCCACTGGTCGGCGACAATGGCAACGGCATGCATTGTCACCAGTCAGTCTGGAAGGACGGCACCAACTTATTTGCGGGAGACGGCTATGGCAACCTGTCCCAGGAAGCCCTCTGGTACATTGGCGGCATCATCAAGCATGCCCGTGCCCTTAATGCATTCTCAAATGCTTCAACAAATTCATACAAACGTCTGGTGCCCGGCTTCGAAGCACCTTTGATGCTTGTATACTCAGCAAGAAATCGCTCTGCGTCTATCCGTATCCCTTACGTACAGGGTGGTAATCCCAAGGGTGTACGCGTCGAGGTTCGGTTCGGCGATTGCACTGCCAACCCTTACCTGATGTTTGCGTCCATGTTGATGGCTGGCCTCGACGGCATCAAGAACAGGATTGAACCTGTCGGTCCACTCGATAAGGATTTGTACGATATGCCTGCAGAAGAACTAAAAGATCTTCCCACGGTGTGCTCATCTCTCGAAATGGCGCTGGACAACCTGAACGCGGATCGAGCATTCCTGACCGAAGGCGGTGTATTTACCGATTCAATGATTGATGGTTATGTCGACCTGAAAATGGAAGAAGTTACCCGGCTGAACATGACAACTCACCCGGTTGAATTCGAAATGTACTACAGCGTGTAGGCCAGGCCAAACCTTCGAGGAGCGGAGCTCCTGCAGCTCTCTGAAAGTCTGGTAAGCGTACTGGTTACGCAGTATCAAAGCCCCAACTGGCGACCGGTGGGGCTTTTTTTGTCAGGTTTTATATGTGCTTTTTGTGGGGTTCTGGGTCAGAATACCCGCTAACTTATCGATTTGCGTACTTTTATGCTGCCACTTAAATCCCTGTTCTTACCCGGGACAATCCTGCTTCTCATTCTGCCAATCTACGCCCAATCGGCTGAGGTTTACCGGACTAAAGATGCCGACGGTAATGTCGTGTTTTCAGATCAGCCCAGCGACGAGGCCGAGGTCGTTAAGCTGGGTAAAACCATGAGCTATACGCCAGCACCCGAACTACAGACGCTGGCATCGCCAGAAGTGCCAGATGAGGTGGAAAAAGGTCCCCAATACACCGAGTTCACCATCACAAGCCCACAGGGAGAAGAGGCAATAAGGAGTAACAATGGTGATTTGCGGGTTGCCTTCACGCTCAAGCCAACGTTACAGAATAACCACTCCATTGAGTTGTTGATGGACGGAACCAGTAAACACACCTCAAAATCAGCTACTGCCATTGAACTGCCTAATGTGGACCGTGGTACCCATTCAATTCAGATGCAGGTTGTTGATGACAATTCAGGCGAAGTGATATTCTCAAGCGACAGCGTAAACGTTTCGATGATCCGAACAATACAGCGGCCACGCGCAACCCCGCACTAGATACTATCTGCACTATTCTGGTGCAATCCGGTAGCAATTATCCTATACTGAAAGTGCTGAGGCCCATATAAACTGGGCCTGGCCCATTCTGGTTTACTTTTTGCATTAACTACTGATTTGGACCGAAACGCGCACCAGAAGTGTGTATCTACAAATCATAATGACGGCAAGACGCCCAATAGGGTAATTACCACCAGGAAAGTGGACCAACATCACCTATGTCTGACAACATTCTCAACAGCCTAAGCATTTCAATTCTCCTGGTTGACCACCAATTGAAGCTATTGTTAATCAACCAATCGGCAGAGAGTCTGCTTGAGGTCTCGGGGAATCGAGTCCTGACGCATCACATCTCCGACGCATTGCTCAATTCACAGGACCTTGAATCAATCCTGTACGAAGCACTTCAATCCGGGCAGGTGTATACGGGGAGAAAAGCAATCCTCGACCTGACCACAGGCCATTCGATTACTTGTGACTACGCTATCACACCCATCAGTGAAAACGAATGGCCCCAACTCTTAATCGAACTGTACCCCCTGGATCGGTACCTGCGAATCGACCGGGATGAATCAATCACCAACCATCAGGAAATAACCCGGCAGATGATTCGCGGTCTGTCTCATGAAATAAAAAACCCACTGGGAGGAATTCGCGGATCAGCACAATTGTTGGCGAGGGAACTGGTAGAGCCTGAACTACAACAATACACCGACATTATCATTGACGAGACTGATCGCCTGACGTCCCTGGTAGACCGCTTGCTCGGACCAATTTCCCTGCCGAATCCCACTCGAATCAGCATTCACGAGGTTCTGGAAAGAGTACGAAAGCTGATCGAACTTGAATCAGACCCGCCACTTACCATCTTTCGGGATTATGACCCAAGCATCCCCGAGTTGAACATCGATCCCGAACTGATGGTCCAGGTAGTACTTAACGTTGCCAGAAACGCGATGCAAAGTCTGGCTGAAGTTTCATCCCCGAGTCTGCAGTTTATTTCCCGGATCGAAAGACAGTTCACCATAGGGGCCAAACAGCACAAACTTGTGATCAAGATTCACATCGTCGATAACGGCCCGGGAATTCCGGATGAGCTAAAAGATCAACTTTTTTATCCGATGATAAGTGGTCGCTCAGACGGCACGGGGCTTGGTCTATCTGTTGCCCAATCGATCATGCATCAACACCGGGGGTTCATTCAGTTTGAGAGTGAACCCGGCAATACCGTTTTTTCCATTATTATCCCACTGGAGCCAAATCAATGAGTTCAGAAGCAAATAACGTTTGGGTCGTCGATGATGAACGATCTATTCGCTGGGTCCTCGACAAAGCCTTAACCCAGGCCGGACTGAACGTCACCTGCTATGAAAATGGCCGAACACTACTGGCAGATATCGCCACCAATCCACCCCACGCCATCGTCTCGGACATTCGCATGCCCGGCATAGATGGGCTTGAACTGCTCAAGCGCATCAAGACTGATTATCCGGATGTACCCGTCGTTATCATGACTGCCCATTCGGACCTGGAAAGCGCCGTCTCATCAATCCAGGGTGGTGCATTCGAGTACATCCCAAAACCATTTGAAGTCGACGAGGCGGTCGCTGTGGTTAAACGCGCCATTGACCATCATCGCCAACCAGAAACACATCCCCCAACGAAAACCACAAACTATGATTCGGAAATTATCGGCAAGGCACCAGCGATGCAGGAAGTTTTTCGTGCCATTGGCAGGTTGTCCAAGTCAAATGTTACCGTGCTCATCAATGGTCAGTCCGGCACGGGTAAGGAACTGGTTGCCCACGCGTTACACAAGCACAGCCCACGGGCAGACAAAACATTTATTGCGCTTAATATGGCCGCGATTCCACACGACCTGGTCGAATCAGAACTGTTTGGTCATGACAAGGGCGCTTTCACGGGTGCCAATCAGGCCCGCGAAGGCCGATTCGAACAGGCGAATGGCGGCACATTGTTTCTCGACGAGATCGGTGACATGCCACCAGAAACCCAGACACGACTGCTCAGGGTTCTGTCCGATGGCGAATACTATCGAGTAGGCGGCCACCAACCCCTCAAATCAGATGTTAGAATTATTGCAGCAACGCACCAGAACCTTGAAGACCTCGTGTCCCAGAACAGATTTCGAGAGGACTTGTATCATCGCTTAAATGTCATTCGTATCCACATACCAAGCCTGAGAGAACGACAGGAAGACATACCACTGCTGACAAGTTACTTTTTGCAAAGTGCAGCAGAGGAGTTAAACGAAGATCCCAAGACCCTGACTCGTCAAACCATGAATTTCATCATGAATCTTCCTTGGCCCGGCAACGTGAGACAGTTGGAAAATTTCTGCCGCTGGATTACTGTCATGGCGACGGGCAATGAAGTGGTGATTGATGATTTGCCACCAGAACTTGTAAGAGACAAGGACCAGGGTAACCGGAGCGAGAACTGGGAGAAGTCATTACGCACCTGGGCGCGCCGACAACTTTCACAATCCAAACCGGGAGATCCTGGACTACTGTTATCCGCCCTGCCGCGCTTTGAGCGGATCTTGATTGAAGCGGCCCTGAAGGAAACCGGGGGACGAAAAAACGATGCCTCCATATTGCTCGGCTGGGGAAGAAATACACTGACCAGAAAAATCAGTGATCTGAATATGGAAGACCACTGACCTTGAGGAGATATTTTGCTACACGTCGCTCTGTTCGAGCCGGAAATTCCACCCAATACGGGCAACATTATCAGGTTGTGTGCCAATACCGGTGCCAATCTGCACCTTGTCGAACCATTGGGTTTCGATATTGACGATAAACGCCTCCGGCGTGCTGGCCTCGACTACCACGAGTGGGTAAATATGCAGGTTCACTCGAGTATTGATGCATTGTTAGCCAACGAATTTAGTACGGTTTACGCGATTACTACCAAGGGTTTAGTAAACCACACTGATGTAAAGTACAAACCAGACGATTTAGTGCTGTTTGGCCCCGAAACAAGGGGTCTGCCAAAAAAAATACTGGACCGCCTTCCCCAAGATCAAAAAATCAGGATCCCTATGCTGGTCAACAGCCGTAGCCTGAATCTGGCTAATGCCGTTTCAGTTATCGTTTACGAGGCCTGGCGCCAGAAAGGATTTGCTTAGGGAACCTCTAATCAAGTGCATAGTTTCGTCTGGTCTAGGAAGGGGTGAATGGAGAAAAGTTGTTAACACGCTGCACGTTAACAACTTTTCGGAATTCAGTCCTGATGCCGACATGGCGGAAATAGTGGTGCGGCATACCGACCTTTATCAGAGGTTCCTTAGCTAGTCAGTGAGTCTCTGATTTTTGTTGTTGCGCATGTGCGTAAATCGCATCAAAATTAACCGGTGCCAGCATCAGTGCCGGGAAACTACCTTTAATCACCAGGGAATCGATCGATTCCCTCGCGTAGGGGAACAAGACACCGGAACAGAAACTGCCGAGAGTCTTGCTTAATGGCTCACCTTCCAATCCCTGAATCAGAAAAATACCAGCCTGCTGCACCTCGATAATGTAGACAATGTCATCCTCGCTATTTCGGGCGGTCACGGTCACCTGCAGAACAACTTCATAGAGGTTGGTCTCCAGTGTTGTATGCTGGGAATTCAACTCCAGGTTAACTTTCGGCTGCCATTGACCCCGAAAACAATCCGGCGCCTTCGGCGATTCAAACGAGGCGTCCTTGATATAGATTCGTTGCAGCGCAAATTTGGCACCTTCCTCAGCGGATCCGTCTGTATCTTGCAAGTTGTCTTGCTCACTCATTCTTACTCCGACGCTATATGTTTAGAGGTTCCATAGCAGATTGTCGAGCTTTCCCTGGCGCTCCAGCATAAACAATTCGTCACAACCACCAACATGCATTTCACCAATCCATATTTGTGGTACCGAGGTCCGGCTGGATTTCTCTATCATTTCCATCCTGCGTGATCGATTGAAATCAACGCCGATCTCCTCAAATTCTACACTCTTCTGTTCCAGAAGGAATCTTGCACGCAGGCAATATGGGCAAAAACGGGTGGTGTACATCACAACCTTGTTTATTTGCTGACTCACCAAACTGGCCTTTATCCCTTCACAACGGGCAGATTGCTAGCAGACCACTCCGCCATGCCGCCGGACAGGCGCCTGACATTCTCGAATCCCAGTGCCTTTAATTTGCGGCCCACCGTGCTTGAATGCTGACCCATCTTGTCAACTACCACGATTGGCTTTTCTTTCTTGGTTTCTAACTCACTCGCCCGATTATCAAAACTGCCCATTGGCATGTTAATCGATTCAACAATATGACCCTGGCCAAAGTCCTTACTGTCACGAATATCAACGATAACCGCACCTTCATGATTGACCAGCCTCACCAGGTTGCTCGTGGAAATCGACGAACCACCTTGCTTGCCTTCGTTGACCACAAACGCCGCCAACAATGCAAAAAAGACACCCGCCAGGATGTAATGATTCCCTAAGAATTCGAAGATTTGCTCAATCATGGTTAACGATGGTTGTCACAAATTTAAAGTCGCGCAGTATACACCAAAAATGGAAGATAGAATTGTGTGATAGCACGACTCATGTGGCAGCACGGCTCATACGGCAGACAATCAGGAGTCTTTCAGGACAGGAAGTGACGAACAGGTTAAAATCCCATCGAACAAAACCTTCAACCTCTCGGATACCGCTGTTTTTATGTCAGAAAAAACTCCCTATGTTCTTATTATTCTGGACGGTTGGGGTCATCGAGATGAATCTGACGCGAACGCAATTCAACTGGCTAACAGTCCGGTGTGGGACGAACTTTGGCGGGATCGTCCCCATTGTTTAATCTCGGGCTCTGGTCCGGATGTCGGGCTTCCCAGTGGCCAAATGGGAAATTCAGAAGTAGGTCACATGAATCTGGGGGCAGGGCGGGTTGTTGATCAGGACTTTACCCGTATCACCAAATCGATCCAGTCGGGTAGTTTTTTCGAGAACCCGGCCATTACGGCAATGGCTCAAACCCTGGCGCGCACCGGTAAAGCGCTACATCTGTTTGGTTTACTCTCACCTGGGGGCGTTCACAGCCATACAGATCACATAAAAGCCGCAGTAAAACTGGCTTTTGATCAAAACGTGAGTGCAGTGTATGTTCATGCGTTTCTGGATGGTCGTGACGTACCGCCCAGGTCTGCCATGAATTCGCTCCGGGACATGCAGGAAACTATTCAGCAACTGGCCAAGTCATCCAGCAAAGGCGGTATTGCCACTATTATTGGCCGTTACTACGCCATGGACCGGGACAACCGCTGGGAGCGAGTTGTCAGGGCATACGATCTAGTCACGACGGGACAGGCTGAATTTTCCTACACCGACCCACAGACGGCACTGAAAGCAGCCTATGCAAGGGATGAATCAGATGAATTCGTCCAGGCCAGCGCCATATCAACAGATGGAAACCCGGTACGCATTAATGATGGTGATGCCATTTTGTTTATGAATTTTCGTGCAGATCGTGCCCGGGAGATTACTCACGCCTTCGTCGACGACAGTTTTGACGGCTTCGAAAGAAATTACAGGCCTGACTTATCTAACTTTGTCACGCTGACACAATACGCCGCGGACATTGACACACCCTGCGCATATACCCGGGATGCCCTGACAAACAGCCTGGGTGAGTATATCGCCAGCCTGGGTAAGAGCCAGCTGAGACTGGCTGAAACCGAAAAGTACGCCCACGTCACATTCTTTTTTTCAGGCGGTCGTGAAGAGCCTTTTACCGGGGAATCGCGGAAGTTAATCCCCTCTCCCGCAGTTGCGACTTATGATCTGCAACCATCCATGAGTGCGCCTGAAGTGACTGATATACTGGTAAAGGCTATAAAATCACGTTCCTACGACCTGATTATCTGTAACTACGCCAATGGAGACATGGTTGGGCATACAGGGAATATCGAGGCCTCAATCGAAGCTGTGGAATGCATCGATGCCTGTCTCGATAGAATTGTGACTGCCCTGCAAACAGTGGCAGGCCACGGCCTGATTACTGCCGATCATGGCAATGTCGAGCAGATGACTGACCACACTACCGGGCAGGCCCACACTGCCCACACCTCAGAACTGGTTCCTCTGGTCTACATTGGAGACCAGCCCATTGGCTTGCGGCAAACCGGCGGTACCCTGAGTGATGTATCACCTACACTACTAAAAATAATGAATCTGGCGCAACCCGTCGAGATGACGGGAGAATCGCTGGTTGATTCGGCATGATTACTTCCTCCACAAACAGTGTGTCATTTACTCGACAACTGCAACAGCGATCCAACAAACACAACAGCGAACAGGGGTGCAATGTGAGACAACGATCCAATCCCGGCAGCAGAAGTCGGCTATTGAACACGGTTATTGGCGCAATCATCACCATCTTTCTATTTGTCTCTATACCCGGCTTTTCGGCCGAATCCAGGGATCCTACGCAGTTGCAAAGAGAGCTAGATACTCTGGAAGCTGAAATCCAAAAGTTTCGTGCCGATCTCGACAGCACCCGTGGGCAACGTTCCGAACTCGAAAAAGCGTTGGAACTCAATGAAAAAGAAATTGGTGAAATATTAAATAAAATCAAGAAGATATCCGACGAACTCAAGCTCGGGGAAGATAAGTTATCTTCCCTCCAAAGCGAACAAAAAGATCTGCTTATCCTGAAAAAAAAACAGCAGGTATACATCGCCAGGCAGATTCGAGGATCATTCGAGCTTGGAAATCAGCAATACTTGAAGGTCGTACTAAACCAGGAAGATCCCAACCAGTTAGCCCGCATGCTGACCTACTACGACTATTTCAACCGTGCCCGTGTCCAGCAGATCAAGTCCTACGAAGACACCCTGGTAAAACTTGAAACCGTGGAAGTCAGGATTACCGAGTGGAACAGTCAACTAACGAAACTCTCATCGAGACTGGAAATTCAAAAATCCGGGTTGCTTACCGTACAGTCCCGGAAGAAGCAGGTTCTCAAGGCACTCAATGTTGAAATCGCAGAAACCGGCAACATCATTGAGCAACGGATCGCCGACAGAGAACATCTGGGTGCCTTGTTGGAACGTATTACTGCCGGAATCGTTAATTTGCCTTCGCCGGAAGATACCCGGCCATTTACCGAAATGAAGGGCAGTTTACTGTTACCAGTGGTCGGTCGAGTCATACAAAAGTTTGGTTCTCAGCGCAGTGAGGGTAAACTGACCTGGGATGGCGTCTTTATTGAGGCCAACGAAGGTACACCCGTCCGATCTATTCACTATGGGCGTGTCGTGTTTTCAGACTGGTTACGCGGCTTCGGTTTGTTGCTGATAATCAATCATGGAGCCGGCTACATGTCACTTTACGGACATAATCAGGTACTCTATCGCGAAACAGGTGATTGGGTCTCTGCAGGTGAGTTAATCTCCCATGTTGGCAACAGCGGCGGTCAGCTACAATCAGGGCTATATTTTGAAATACGCAGTGCCGGAGAGCCGTCAAATCCACAACTGTGGTGTAAAGCTCGGCCGCAAAACAAGGCGGCGTAATACGAGGTAAGGGAGTAAACATGAAACAGTACAACAGACATCTGGTGGCAATTGCCATGCTGGTATTATCTGCCGATAGCTTCGCCTCCGAGGTAAGCCCCGGCGACGGCGTACAGGTGCCATCTCCTCCCCCAGAGACCAAGGAACTCAAGCCACGCCTGCCACTTAACGAACTCCGCGTGTTTGCAGAAGTTTTCAATCGGGTCAGCGAAGCTTATGTCGAGGAAATTGACGACCGTACATTGCTGGAAAAAGCCATCAAGGGCATGTTGTCCGAGCTGGACCCGCACTCGGCTTATCTGGACCGGAAAAGTTTCACCGATCTGCAGGAAAACACCACAGGTAACTACGGTGGCCTGGGTCTTGAAGTTGCCATGGATGGAGGATTTCTGAGAGTTGTTACACCGATGGACGATACTCCAGCAGACAAGGCAGGTATCGAGGCTGGTGATCTGATTCTGCAACTCGATGATGTGCCGGTAAAGGGTATGTCTCTCAATGATTCCATTAAATCCATGCGTGGTGAACCTGGTAGCGAGGTTAAGTTGACCTTCATACGCGAAGGTGAGCCAATACCAAAGGAAGTCACTCTCACCCGCGAAGTGATCAAGGTGGCGAGTGTAAGGCAGAGATTTCTTGAGGATGGCTATGGTTATCTTCGTATCGCCCAGTTTCAGAGCGGCACTGGCGGTGAAGTGCGCGACGCGGTGAACAAACTCTCAGAGGAGGGCAAGTTATCAGGGTTGATTCTGGATCTAAGAAACAATCCCGGTGGCGTGCTTCAATCTGCAGTCGAGGTATCTGACGCGTTTATATCTGACGGACTGATTGTTTATACCACCGGTAGATTGCTCAACGCAGACTTAAGATTTAGCGCCACGACTCCGGATTCCACCAACGGCGTGCCGATGGTTGTGCTGGTAAATGAAGGCAGTGCGTCAGCATCTGAGATCGTCGCAGGTGCCCTCCAGGACCATGGCAGAGCTGTGATCATGGGAGTGAACACATTCGGTAAAGGTTCCGTTCAAACCGTACTGCCTTTAAACAACGAGAAGGCGATCAAACTGACGACTGCTCTTTATTACACTCCAAATGGCAGATCAATCCAGGCGGAAGGCATCGTTCCGGATATTCATGTCGATCGTTCAAAAGTTACCCGATTAAAAAGCAATCCGTTTCGCCTAAAAGAAAGGGATCTTCCCAAGCATTTGCAAAATGGCAATGGGCATAAGCCGGGTGAAGAAGACGATGATGACGAACCGATCGACCTGGCCAGTACGGACTATCAATTAAACGAAGCGCTGACGTTACTGAAGGGACTCAATATATTGGCAAAAAGACAACAACCACAAGGGTAATCAAATCCTAAAAAGCCTGAATGCTGGTTCATCGCCCCTTGCACTATGGGGAGTTTTACTCACACTGCTTTATAGCGCGGAGACGTTTGCAGATCAGCCGGTTTATGTGGCCATTATCATTGACGATATCGGTTACAACATAAACCGGGGTATACGAGCGATCAATCTTCCCGGCTCTCTGACCTATGCCGTCCTGCCCAATTCACCTTACGCAGAGCTTCTTTCAGAGAACGCCCATCAATCAAAAAAAGAAGTTATTGTTCACCTGCCTATGTCGAATCTGATAGGCCACCCCCTTGGGCCAGGCGGACTAACAGAATCACTAAGCGAGAACGAATTTCTTGCTGCCGTCGCCGCTGCTATCAAGAAAGTCCCTCATGCCAGCGGTCTTAACAATCACACCGGCAGCTACCTGACTCAGCAAATCCAACAGATGAACTGGCTAATGGAAGACATTAAGCGGAGAAACTTTTTCTTTGTTGATTCAAGGACAACCCCTAAATCTGTGGCACACAAAGTCGCACGCAGAAAGCAGATACTTACCTCGGGTCGGGATGTGTTTCTGGACAACGACCCCTCTTTTTTTGAGATCGATCGTGCTTTCCATCGACTTATCCAGATCGCAAGGAGAAATGGTACCGCCATCGGCATCGGCCACCCCTATAGAAATACACTCGACTACCTCGAAATTGCACTACCGCAGCTTCAGCAACAGGGCATAGAGGTTATTCCGGCTTCCAATCTGCTGGCTTTGCAGCAGATCAGGCGGGTGGAATTGGCGACATTGGCAGCGGAGTAGTCTTGTCTCAAGGGCAAATTGGCATAGTCCGTAAGAAAGAGTTAGAGTTCAAAGTGAGATCATTTCAGTAACTGTAATCTCTCAATCGCCCCTTGTAGTTCACTCGCCTTGTCGTACTTTTGCCCATGAACCACTGTCGTCGCGCCTGCGTCGCGATAGGAATCCAGTATTTCCCGGCATCGATCCGTGTCATTCAGGGGAAGGCCAGACATGACAATAACTTCCGGGTCAGGTTTACCCACTGCCCGGGTTTGAGTTTTGTAGTCTTCAACAATAGGTTTTAAAACATCGGGTTTCAGTCCCATGGGCATCCAGCCATCGCCATACTTAACAGCCCTGGTAATTGCATGGGGGTTTGCTCCGCCAATGATGAAGGGGGGCTTTTTTGGCCGGGGACTAAAGATAAAAGGCTGGCCATGTTGGGTGACGACATCGTTGTCGAAGGCGTCGTGTAGAAATTGCAGCACCCGTTCGGAATCGCTGACCCGTTTTCGTAAACTAATACCCAGCGCCCGGAACTCGCTTCGCATCCAGCCGATGCCAACACCAAGTTTCAAGCGTCCTTCTGCCAGTTCCTGCAGGGTTGCAATCAGTTTGGCGGTGATAAGCGGGGGTCGATAAGGCAAGATCAATACACCGGTGCCCAGTTTTATTTGTTCGGTCCTGGCTGCGAGATATGACAATGTCATTAGAGGATCAAGATAGCGGCCTCCTGAGCCTTCTGCATCGTCGGGCGGAATCGCAATATGTTCGGTGATCCAGAGTGAGTCAAGACCTGCCTGGTCGGCAGCAATAGCGCAGTCTGTGATTATCTCACGGGTAGACTGCGGGCCCATGTTGCGAACGCTAATACCAAGTTTCATGATTTACCCCAGGGAAGTCACTCGTTGTTCCTGACATAGTCAATTGCCTCAGCAAGATCCAGGGTGCCTTCATAGAGCGCCCGGCCGGTAATAACCCCGGAAATACCACCATCAACTTTACGCCCGGCTTCCAGCAGGGCCTCGATGTCACGCATGTCGGTAACGCCGCCGGAAGCAATAATGGGTACACTGACGCTGTCTGCAAGATCTTTAGTGGCATGCAGGTTGACTCCGCCCATCATGCCGTCTTTGCCAATGTCGGTGTAGACAATAGATTCAATGCCGTCTGCCTGGAATAACATGGCCAGGCTTTTTACAGATATTTCGGTGACATCTTTCCAGCCGTTTTTAGCGACCATGCCATGTAAACCATCGAGGCCGACAATAATATGGTCCGGGAATCGGCGACACATTTCACCCACGAACTCCGGCTCATCGACGGCTTTGGTTCCAATAATCACATAGTCAACGCCAGCTGTAAGATAAGACTCAATGATTTCCGGGCTGCGAATGCCGCCACCCAATTGTATTGTTAGATCAGGATGGTTACTTGCTATTCTGCCGATAGCATCCTGATTGACCGGTTTACCTTTAAAAGCACCATCAAGATCAACGAGGTGTAAACGCTGCGTGCCCAGACTCACCCAATGGTCTGCCATTCCCACCGGGTCGTCGGAATAAACGGTGGTCTGTTCCAGCTGGCCCTGCTTCAAATTGACTACCTTGCCATCCCTGAAATCGATTGCGGGAATTATCTGCACTTACAGTTTGCCCTTGGTAGAGGGCAGAACATCTACCATGCGTGGATCAATCTCCACTGCCATGCGAATTGCACGGCCAAATGCTTTAAATATGGTTTCGATCTGGTGATGGGCATTTTGCCCCTTCAGGTTATCGATATGCAGGGTGACATGGGCGTGATTGATAAAGCCCTGGAAGAACTCGTGAAACAGATCCACATCGAATTCACCAACCTGTGCCCGGACAAATTTAACGTCGAACTCCAATCCAGGGCGACCGCTGAAATCAATGACGACACGAGACAATGCTTCATCCAGCGGCACATACGCATGTCCGTACCGCCGAATGCCTTTTTTGTCCCCTACGGCTTTGCTGAACGCCTGGCCCAGGGTAATACCGATATCTTCCACGGTATGGTGCGCGTCGATATCCAGGTCGCCATTGGCTTGGACTTCCAGGTCAACCAGACCATGACGTGCAACCTGGTCCAGCATATGATCAAGAAAAGGCAAGCCCGTTTCAAAGTCGGCTTTGCCCGAGCCATCGAGATTAATCGAAACGCTGATCTGGGTTTCCAGGGTGTCCCGACTGACAGTTGCAGTTCGATCCGGCATTGGCACAATCCACCTGTTGATGATGATAGTGTAGTGGCTTGCCCGAGGGATGGCCCTCAAATTCACCACAGCCGCGTTGTATTTCTTGACAAGGTACCTACATTGCCTGCGACTTTCCTTGAAAAGAGTGGGCCTTGCTGTGACACTTCCTGTTACAAAAAGTGAGGGCCACTTAAAGTGCCATCTATACAGGACACTACACTAAGATTATTGAATGCGCGGCATTATACTACAGCACAGCACCGTTAGGCAGATAGCGGTTATCCGTGTTGGCCTTGATCCATCGTCGCAGCTCTGAATCAAATGCAGATCGTTGTTTGAGGATTGTGACAAGATAGATGACCGGGGACCGTTGCCCGCCATCCCAACCCGGGAGCTGCATTTCTGCCAGAGTAAAAAAACGAATCAGGGAAATCAGTTCATCATCATCCAATCCGTCCGCCGCTATCCAATCCTTCGAATGACAGCGCATTAATTTTTTCTCTGATTCGATCGTTTCCGACGGTAAAGTAGCCGTCAGGTTTTCCAGATTTATCGTTTTGACAAGCCCTGCCAGTTCCCTGAGTTTACCAAGATCAATCTGAACGGGCTTCGCCGGTTCCCACACACCTGCAGACATAATTCCCTTCCATTAGTTGAGCGAGCTTTTGCTATTTTTAAATGAGCACTATTATCATCTTACCCGGGACAGATGTGAATCCAATCCAGTAAGATGACAGAAACTAATTACTGCCAAACTGACCGAGGCTCGACATGCCACAATTTCCAGTAACCCCAGCACGTGAAAAGACACTCGCCCGTATACCCGACTATGCCGTTGAGCTGAACCCGGCCAACAGCCACGTGACCGTGACCTGCCAGGGAACAGTCATTGCTGAATCAAGCAGTGCTCTGGTCGTTAAGGAAACCAGGCATGCGGATGTTTATTATCTGCCCAGGGAAGACGTCAACATGTCCATGTTTACAGCCACCGACCTGGACACCTATTGCCCTTTCAAGGGCCACGCTTCTTACTGGAGTCTGACGCTTGCCACCGGCGCAGAAGAAAAAACTGAGGACAATATTGTCTGGAGCTATGTGTCCCCCTACGTGGAAGTTGAAGGCCTGAAGGACTATATGTCTTTTTATACCAACCGTACGGAAATCACCTCTTCCTGACGAGGAATTTAAATCGACTTTACGATGACAGATCCAGACCTGCCTTCCTGGAAGGCAGGTCAACAAAATCTCCAACACGCTTCTCACCATTGGCCGTAATGGCTTCAAGCATCTCAGATGGTTGCAACATACTTGCATTCCAGATACCGATATAATCAAGACCATCGGCAGTACTGTGATCCCGCGAGTAATTAATGAGTCGCTTGCAACCCGCAACCGCTAATGGTGCCTTGCTGGCAATCTCTGCTGCGACTTTCATCACCTCTTCCAGCATGGTTTGCTGGTCGGTAAAAACAGCATTGGCAAGACCGACTGACTTCGCCTCCTCCGCTGACATTCGGCGGCCCGTATACGCCAGTTCTTTGACAACACCTTCAGGTATCAATTTAACCAACCTGGGGAAGGTGCCAACATCCGCTGTCATACCAATATTAATTTCATAAATCGTAAAAAACGTATCCTGACAGGCATAGCGAATATCACAAGCCGTGGCGAAATCAACCCCACCGCCTATACATCCTCCCTGGATCGCAACCAAAACCGGGATGCGACAATCTTCCAATACGGTAAAAGTTTTTTGCATGTGTTTAATGTTCTGATACATCCGCTCGCCGCGAGCACGCTGCTGTTTAGCACTCGGTTGTTCACCACCGCCACCACCGGTAACAAATGAATTAATATCCAGACCGGACGAAAAATGCGGGCCCGTTGATGAGATGACGATCACTCTAGCCTGGCTTTGGCTATCAATTTCTTCGACAATTCTGGGCAATTCATCCCAAAATTCAGAGTTCATACTGTTGCGTTTTTCCGGGCGATTCAAAACGATGTGGGCGATATTGTGGTCAATACTGACGGCAAAGCAGGTATAAGGCATGTGGATTCTCTTGTTCAGATTTAATTTGTTTTCAGGGAACCTCTCATTAAGGTCTACTTAATCAGAGGTTCCATAGCTTCAAAGCAGTTCTTTGGCGGTTTGCCGGATCTTATCAGGATCATTCAAATAGCCAGTAGCCACAGCTTCAATAAATCGGATCTGCTGTTTTCTTTTCAGCTGAACTCGAATCCGGGCCTTAACACTTGCGGCCACCGGGGGTTTATAAATGTAGTCAACGGCACCTGCCTGAAATCCGGATTCTTCGGTTTCCCTGTCATCCAAGCCCGTTATGAAAATGACCGGAATCTGTTGAGTCAACGGGTCATTCTGCAGCTTTTGACAAACTTCAACACCATTCATACCGGGCATCAGTACATCGAGCAGAACAAGATCCGGTAATCTCGCCAGCGCAACGTCTATCGCGTCTCTGCCCGAAGCGGCGGTGATTACATCGTATTCATCGTTAAGCATCGTTTCGAGTGCATGGCGGGCAATCTGCTGGTCATCTACAACCAGGATTGTTGTCTTCGGTTCACTCACTTTCACACCTAATGGCTATAACCTCATCAAAGCATACATGACATTAGTCGAGGTCGCGATAGGCGGGTATTAGAAACAGAATCATCACCAACAGGATCAAACAAGCGCCGGATACGCCAACGGCCCATTGTGGCCCAATCCTGTCGGCAACAATACTAATCGGGTAGATCGCAATAGCAAGCACAGACATTTCAAGCATGTAAATGCTCATCACACGGCCCCTGTATTCATCATCCACATACGACTGTATCAAGACGTTTGACAATGACATCCTCGCAGATTGACCCAGACCCACAAAAGTCAGCAGAGCAACAGACAGCCAGTAATTCGTCGAAGAAGCGAACAGCACCAGAGAAATCCCCAGCAACATTGCACCATACAGCAGTACCCGGGCGCGATGACGATTCCCCATGGATGCGATAAGCAATGACCCCACCAGCGAGCCCACACCAGAAATAGAGATCAGTATGCCTAACCTGTCCGGTCCCGCGTCGAGCACCTGTTTGGCGAATCCTGGCAACAACATGAAATAGGTCAGACTGAAAAATACCATGAGAAAGTTACAAACCAGCAACATGAGAATCACCGGCGTCTCCCGCACGTATCGAAATCCTGAAACAAGCTCAACCATCATAGGCTCCGCAGGTCGCTCCTGTGCTGAATCTTCCACCTTGACTTTAAACAGCATGACGACGGTGAACAGATAGAGCAGTGCCATGAAGTAATACACCCACTGGGCCGGGTCGATATTGCCATCACCCCCACCCAGCGCAGCGACCATGCCTCCGGCAAGACCCGGCAGCAACAATCGTGCGGTATTCATTCCAGACGTGTTGAGTGCAATCGCATTGGTCAGCCGTCGGATACCAACGACATCTTTTGTGAGTGCCTGCCGGGCTGGCATCATCGCACTCATCGACACACCCTGCAGAATCGATGCGGTCAACAGATGGACAAATTCCAGCATTCCCAAACTAACCAGTACGCCAATACCAAGGGCAATCAAGGCATTGGCTCCCTGGCAAACCTGGATGATGGTCTTTTTTTGCCGGACCCTGTCTGCGACCACCCCACCCATGGGAGCCGCAAACAAACCAACAATACCACCCGCTGCGGTCATCCAGCCCAGTTTTTCATACGAACCGGTAATTTCAAAAACCAGCCAACCGCGTACAAACATTTGCATGTTCATCGCGGAAAAGCTGCCAAACAGGGAGATAAAAAACCAACGAAAGTTGGTATCTTGAAACGCATCGAACGTTCTGGGCCAGCGACCTCTACTGCGCCGCAATTCGGTTGGTCCCTCCGGTAATGGGTCTGCCATAACTAGAGTGAATCATTGTGGTTGGATTATGGCAAGCTTAGCCGCAACCTTACGTCGAAAACGGTTGGGTAAAAGTCGCCATATCAAAATAGTCACGCCAGACTTTAATTTTCCCATCTTCCATTTCAAATACACCACAACAGGGTAGATCAACATTCACCTCACCCGCCACGGTGCGGTCCAGGCGTTCTGCAAATACGACGTTGCCTTCGCCCATAATATTGACCGTATCCCAGGTGGTTTTGGTCCAGCTCGAAATGAATCCGCCGATAAATGCCCTTAGCTTCTCTCGCCCCTGAACGGGTTGAGCAGGCATATTGTAGTAGATCCCGTCATCGGTAAAATACTCGACCAGTTCATCTGCATCCAGATTGGACCAGGCGTTGATAAAATCCTGTATTACCTGCACGTTTGTGTTCATAAATATCCTTCTTTATATATCATGGATCGATCAGGATCCCCTTGGGGGACAATTGTACACGTGAACTGCACGTTGGCGTGGTGATGAGTTTCTAGTATTCTGACTGAAAAATCAGCAATGGAGTGAATCAATGGCAAATTTCGGTGTACAAATCTTCCCAACTGACCAGACAATCCAACCCATGGACATCGCCAGGGCCGTGGAGGAACGCGGGCTCGATTCCCTGTTTTTCCCCGAGCATACCCATATACCAACATCCCGCAAGACACCCTTTCCAGGAGGGACCGATCTGCCTGACTGGTACTGGCGCAGCCACGACCCTTTTGTCGCCCTGACTGCAGCGGCTGCCGTGACCACACGTATCACCATCGGTACTGGGATATGCCTTGTTATCGAACGCGATCCGATTACCCTTGCAAAAGAATGCGCATCCCTGGATGTCATTTCCGGCGGGCGATTTGTTCTAGGCATTGGTGCTGGTTGGAATGTCGAAGAAATGGAAAACCATGGCGCAAACTATAAGCATCGCTGGGCGATTGTGCGCGAGAAAATTCTTGCCATGAAACAGATCTGGTCCCAGGATGAAGCCGAGTTCCACGGTGACCACGTCAACTTCGACCCCATCTGGTCCTGGCCAAAACCAGTGCAGGCTGGTGGACCGCCTATCTGGCTGGGGGCAAATTCCAAATGGGCTTTTGATCGGGTTGCAGACTACTGCGACGGCTGGATGCCAATTGGCGGTGCCGGTAGCGGTGGCATGGAGAACCTGAAGGCAGCATGTGACAAACGCGGCCGTGATATCAATGACATCACGATTGCCCTGTTTGGCGCGCCAGCGGATGCCGATGCTGTTAAGGGCAGACTCGACCAGGGATTCACAGAAATGATTTTTGGCCTGCCACAATCTGAACCGGATAAGGTACTGGCACAACTGGACAAGATCGCGGCGGTTGTCGAGCAGGTTAGATAGGCTATTTTAATTTAGTTCAGCAGGAGCACTATTCCGCCCGAGATAATGAGCAACATGCCAACCACCTCGGGTCGGGTGGGTCTCTCTTTAAAATAAAAGATCGCGATCAATACTGTTAGCAGAAACTCGACCTGACCCAGTGTCTTAACGTAGGACGCCAGTTCCAGCGTCATGGCTGTGAACCATCCCACGGAGCCGATCACACTGGTAATCCCAACGAACAGGGCAGGTCGCCATTGTTGAAATACCTTGCTGATCTCACCAGGTTGTTGCCACCGCACCCAGACGACTGTAATCATCGTCTGCAAGATAACCATATAGGTCAGCGTCATGCCTGCGCTTAACATGGAGTCTTCGACGCCAAGGGAGAGACTGGCCTGTCGTAGGAACAATGACGTCAAAGCAAAACACAAACCTGAACCCAGACCATACAACGCAGACCGGTTCCACAAGCTGTTCAGGCCACCGCTTTTGGAAATGCTGACCACCATCAGCCCTGCGACACACACTATAATCGCTACCCAGCCAATCAGGGTGATCGCTTCCGTAAAGAAGAAGTAACCAATGATAGCGGTTAACAGAATTTCTGATTTAACGTACGTACTGCCGACAGCAAAGTTTCTAAGGGTCAGCAATTGAATCAGCAACACGGTTGCAAAAATCTGCAGGATTCCAGCTAAGAATGCAGACCGCAAGAATGTGAGATTAAGGGAAGGTAGAGCCGTATTCCCCTCTACCGAGAGGTAGGTGCTCGACACATAGGCCAGCCACAAGGCCACGAAAGGCAGTCCAAACAGATAACGAACCAGGGTTGCCGCAAGGGGCGTGATTTCACTGGTCAGGTGTCTCTGCCCTGCTGTCCGCACCGCTTGCATGGAGGCTGCCAGAAGGGTCCAGAAGACCCAGGGTTCCAGGCTCATTGCAAGCGTAACGCAGGACCCTGACCGGCAGGATCCTCCATTCGCACAATATCCCAGTTGTTCAGGCCAAACCTATTGTTGAAATACAAAGATCTGACTATAAGGCTATAACGCAGCCAGGATGGTCTCTGCGGAACTCACATCCAAACCGGGACCTGATTCCACATTCAACGTACTGATCACGCCATCTTCTGCTATCAACGCATATCGCTGGGAGCGAGTCCCAAGACCAAAACCGGAACCGTCCAATTCCAAACCCATGGCTTTGGTGAAGTCACCATTGCCGTCAGCGGCCATAATCAGTTCTTCGGCATTTCTATCCTTGCCCCACGCATCCATAACGAATGCATCGTTGACGGACAAACAGACCACACTGTCGACACCTTTTTCCTTGATTTTGTCCGCATTCACAACAAATCCAGGCAGGTGAGCTGCACTACAGGTGGGTGTAAATGCACCCGGGACGGCGAACAGGACAACTTTTTTACCTGCAAACAGCGCGTCTGTGCTCAGATCCTGGGGACCTTTGTCTCCCATGACTTTCATGGTGACCTCAGGAATCTTGTCTCCCACTTGAAGGGCCATATGTATCTCCTGTTCTTTAAAGGAGCGCAAGTCTGTCCTGAACCGGGCTCCAGTTCAACCCCTGGTGCCTCATGGGGTATAATCAACATATGAAAATCTACGATGCCGTCGAAGTGATAATTCGTAAATCCATCGAGAATGGCGATCCGGACAGGCTATCCATCAAAGGGAAATCACTCGATTTGTCCGAGTGGAAACGTACCCCTGAACATCTCAGGATGACCTACTCGATACTGAAGAATGCCGGGATTGAACCCCAGGAAGTCGACCTTAAACGACAAATCTCTGTGCTCAAGGAAGAAATCAAGACGATGGATAAGTCCAAAGACCGGGAAGCTCGCCAGGACCTTCTGGATAAACTGCGTCAGGCTCTGGTGACCCACAATATCAAGATGGAAAGTCTGCGAAAGCGCTAGGTTTTTTTCGGACGTGCACCTAAAAACTCCACATTTATAGCGTGATACCCGAGCCATTCACACTAAACATACAGTCGCACCAATCCAGCTGAATTGCTATATTCCCTGCACTGTCTGTCAAGGCATCTGTCAAAGCATCTGTTAAGCGGGGGAATCGTCATGGACTTGTCATTCGGCACTGAATACGACACGTTTCGAACTGAAGTTCGGGACTTTATTGAGAGCAACCGCGATAAAGCACCCGGTAATAAATCCGGCCCCGAGGTTGGACTTGCGTGGCAAAAACGCCTAATAGAAAACGGCTACACCGCCAGGACCATCCCTAAAAAATACGGCGGCTTCGGTGCCAAACCCGACATCATCAAATCACGCATTATCTCCGAGGAATTCGCCACGGCCGGTGTGCCCGGTGGCATGGGTGGGCAGGGAATTTCCATGCTGGTGCCAACGTTGCTCGAAGTCGGTAGCGAAGCGCAGAAAAAGGAATTTATTCAGGCCACCCTCGAAGGCGACATCGTCTGGTGTCAGGGTTATTCAGAGCCGGGTGCCGGAAGCGACCTTGCCAGTTTAAGAACCAAAGCCGAACTCGATGGCGACGAATGGGTGGTGAACGGACAAAAAATCTGGACCAGTACCGCCCACCTGGCCCACTGGATATTCTGTTTGGTCCGCACTGAGCCTGACGCCAAGAAGCACCATGGAATTTCCTTTTTGCTCTTCAAAATGGACACCCCCGGTATTGAAATTCGACCCCTGGTTGATATGACCGGCGCAGCTAACTTCAATGAGGTTTTTTTCACTGACGTTCGAGTACCCAAAAATCAAATCGTCGGTAACCGTGGCCAAGGCTGGCAGGTCGCCAATTCAATTCTTGGCAACGAAAGAGACATGTTAGGGAATCCCGATGCGGCAAACGCCCGATTGAATTCGCTGATCGATCTGATGAAAAAAGAATCCTTGAGCGGCGAACGCCTGTTGGACCACCCGGTTTATCGTGACCGCCTGATGAAACTGCAAGGTCGCGTGATGGCTTTGCAGTTCAATGACATGCGTGTGCTTTCGTCAAGGATCAACCCCGGACAGGATGCTACCCTGGCAAGAATGGTCGTCAAGTTACAAGGCACAGAGTTAAGACACGATATCGAAGGTCTGGCCATCGATATCATGGGTGAAATCGGACTCTCCTACGGGGATAACCCGTACACCCGCAACAACGGATCATGGCAGAGTCAGTATATGTACCAGCTCGGTTTAATGATTGGTGGTGGTACCTCCCAGATTCAAAAAAACATTATCAGTGAAAGAGGTCTTGATATGCCTCGCGAACCTCGCATCGTTAAATCGTAAGCGGCGATTAGAAGCAGCATCAGGAGAACATAATGGAATTCGGACTATCAGAAGAACAGACTCTGCTACAGGATAGCGTGAATCGATTCCTGCAAGACCAGGTACCACTTGATACGGTTCGCAAGATCGCCGCCGGTGATATTGACGACAGCAGCGTCTGGCAAGGGCTGACAGAACTGGGTATTCCTGGTCTCCTCATCCCCGAAAATCTTGGCGGTGTCGGTCTCGGCACGATGGAAGCGGCCATTATTTCAGAACTACTGGGTTACAACGTCACCCCCTCGCCATTTATCAGCAGTGCGGTTATCGCACCCACCGTGTTACTCAGTGCCAACAAGCGAGAGGACCTGGTCTCAAACATCGCGTCCGGTACTTGCCGGATCGGCATTGCTTTTGGCGAAGCCATGGCCTCGCGAAACGACGCCGGGGTATCTGCTGCCAATGGAAAACTAAACGGCACATCGATCTTCGTGCTGGATTCCAACGCCGACCATTACCTGGTTGCAGCCAATGACAAGCAATTGTATCTGGTGAATAAAGACGTCCTGGGTCGAAAAAATCTCACCAGCATCGACAAGACCAGATCGACCTGTGAACTCAGTTTCAATGATGCAGAGGCAGAATTGATAAGCGATGATGTCAGTGTGTTTGAAAATGCCATCGATATTGGCCGTATCATGTTATCCGCAGATTCACTGGGTGCCGGCCAAAATATGATTGACCAGGCGGTGACCTATGCCAAAGGCCGGGAGCAGTTTGATCGAGCCATTGCAACATTCCAGGCGGTGAAACATATGTGCGCCGAAATGGCAGCCGGGCTGGAGCCCTGTCGCTCTATGGTCTGGTACGCGGCTCATGCCTTTGACGATCTCCCCAATGAGGCTAGATTGACCGCCTGCCATACCAAGGCACATGTTAGTGAGGTGGCTACTTTCGTTGCCAGAACCTCGACAGAAGTTCACGGCGGGATGGGTTTTACGGATCTTGTCGGCTTGCATTACTGGTTTAAACGTATTGGCTTTAACCGACAGTTACTCGGATCACCGGAGTTGCTGCGAGAACAAGCCGCCAGACTCCAGGGACTGGCAGCCTAGCGCGCTATTCTTCCTGGCCCATCACACCAGTCTGGCCCACTTTGCGATCGAGGGGATCAATAAGAACCCCCGGGTTCATAACGCCCATTGGGTCGTACTTACTTTTTGCCATTTGCAGTGCTGACCGGAACAGCGAGTCAGTTTGCTTTTCATAACCGGGACGATGATCCCTGCCAACAGAATGATGGTGCGTCACCGTACCACCACATTTTTCAACGATGGCCATGGATTCGGCCTTGATCACTCGCCACTGATCAATCATCTTGTTGACATCGCCCAGTGTTGACCAGGTAAAGTAGGGTGCGACGCCATCCGGGTATGCGTGTGTAAAGCGACAGGTGACTTGACCCTCATGGCCCGACACCTCCTTCAACACCTTCTTCATGTGCGCGGTTATTTCCCCGTGAAATGTCTCAAAACGATCCCAGGTGATCGAGCTCTCAAAGGTATCAACCAGCAAACCACAGGCAATGGCCTGGGCCCTGTTGTACGGCGCCTGCATAAACGCATTGCGCCACTGGCCAGCTGCCCCGGCCTTATTACTGCCCTTATTCTTTAACACCTCGCGGTCATAGTGCCCGCCTAAATCCGCCACCAATTCCAGCGCCCGGTCCATCCAGGCATCAACGGGATGATCCGCAGATTCGAACCCGACAATCAGCATCGCCTGGCCTGATCCGCCTGTGGCACCACTTGCTTCATGGGCATCAATCAAACGGCAGTTGGCCGGAAAGAGCCAGGATTGGGAAAGGGCACGAACGGCGTTGGCGGCCTCGTAGAAGTCGCTGAAGAAAACCGGTATTGAAGCCCGGTAGATGGGTCTTTGCTGAATTCGCATCCAGGCTTCCGTAATAATCCCCAGTATCCCTTCTGAACCCACCATGAGTCGATCCGGGCTGGGTCCTGCGCCAGAGCCTGGTAGTCGCCTCGATTCGGTAATGCCACCCGGGGACACAACCCGCAAATTCTGAATCATGTCGTCTATATGGGTATAGAGCGTCGCGTAATGACCGCCGGAACGCGTCGCAATCCAACCCCCCAGTGTCGAGAACTCAAATGACTGGGGAAAATGGCGCAGCGTATAGTCATGGACCTTCAATTGGGCCTCAAGATCGGGGCCCAGTATGCCCCCCTGAATTCTGGCAGCCCGACTGACCTTGTCAACTTCGAGTACCTTATTCAGTTGCCTCAAGTTGATCGTAAGCACGGCGTCGTAACTTCCGCCCACATCGGGATCAACGCCGCCACAGACACTGGACCCACCACCAAAGGGGATTACTGCGGCATTCTGGTGCCCGGCCCAGTCGATCAGGTCTTTTACTTCTTCTTCTGTTGTGGGGTACGCCACCAGATCGGTAAATTTCGGCACATCCCGCAGTGCTGCGCGTGCAAGATCTGCATAGGACTTGCCCAGGGAATGAATCAGTCTCTCATCCGGGTCACGGCTGCACAAATGAGCAAGACTGTCCGGTGGTGAGAGCATTCCGGCAGGAATGGTAAAGTCTTCAACCCTGGGTTGAGTCAGCGGCTCAATATGATCAACACCATAGGTACTGGCGAGCCCCACTGCTGATTTTTTTAACGCCGACGGGTCGAGGTCAGTCGCCTCATCTGCCCAGCCCCAGTTCCAGAAGTTCATTTGGCGAACGGTCATCGGCTACTCCGCTGTTTGTTATGGTCAGTGTTTGTGGTACGCACTATTGAATACAGGATAAGCGCCGCAACGCGAACAATCCACGTTATTTCTGTAGCAGCAGAACGTCCTTTCAAATTGTCCGCCATCGCCACGATACAAGCGCAACACGAGGGCAACATTTTCCGCAGGTTACAATTTTCACCCTGCGTGGATCATGCCGGTAAATTGCGCTTCTCGAGTACTTATGATTCCATATGACCCCAGTACCACCATAACTTCAACCTGACTACAACGGCAGCGCATATTATGACCGACTACCAGCCTTTGCCCAGTGGACTGTCCCAGGCGAAACCCGCCACGGCACGGACGCAAACGATTAATCAATCCTTTCGTGATAAGTTGAACTTCGAGGATCGACGCAGTTTCGACAACGCGAAAAAAGGATTTATCGCTACACTCTCACCCATGACAATTAGCCATGACCGCGGCAAACGGAATGCCTTTGACCTGGAACCCCTCTCATTTCTGCAGGGCGAAGCTCCAGACACTGTTAATCCATCCTTGTGGCGCCAGGCACAACTCAATGCCCTGCATCACGGCTTGTATGAGGTGACCGACGGTATCTACCAGATTCGATCATTTGATATTGCCAATATGACCCTGATTCGAGGTAACACTGGCTGGATCATTATTGATCCGCTGACATCTTCCGAAACTTCCCGCGCCGGTCTGGCGCTGGCCAATCAGCATCTTGGTGAACGGCCAGTGATCGCGGTTATCCACACCCATAGTCATGCTGATCACTTTGCAGGCGTGCTCGGGGTTGTCAGCCAGGAAGATGCCGAGTCCGGCAAGGTGCTGGTACTCGCGCCTGCGGACTTTGTTGATGAGTCACTCTCAGAGAACGTCCTCGCGGGTAATGTGATGTCACGTCGGGCGACTTACATGTACGGCAATCTGTTAAGCCCCTCTGTCACCGGGTTCGTCACAACGGGTCTCGGCGCCGCGTTATCCATGGGCAGTACCGGGTTTGTTATTCCTAACGATTATATTAAGGAAACCGGCGAGACGCGGAATATTGATGGTATCGAAATAGAATTCCAGATGACACCCGGGACAGAAGCCCCCGCCGAAATGGTCTTCTACTTCCCACAGTTTAAAGCACTGTGTATGTCTGAAATCACCTCCCATCATCTGCACAATGTCTACACGCCCCGCGGTGCACAGGTAAGAGATGCACTCGCGTGGAACGCACAGATCAATGAATCCATTGATCTGTTTGGTGACAGGCTGGATCTGGAATTCGCCAGCCACCACTGGCCAATCTGGGGTCGCGCAGAGGTTGTTGATTATCTGAAAAAACAGCGGGACACCTACAAGTATATTCATGACCAGACCTTGAGATTGGCGAATCATGGATATGTCAAGGAAGAAATCGCCGAACAGGTTCACCTGCCAGAGAGCCTGGCCAGGGAATTTTACAACCGGGACTACTACGGCACCGTGCATCACAACACACGGGCGGTTTACGTTAAATACCTGGGATTTTTCAATGGCAATCCCGCGAGTCTTTATGCCTTGCCCCCGGTTGCAGCAGCCGAAAAGTACGTTGAATATATGGGCGGTGCAGATTCTATACTGGATAAAACCAGATCCTGTTTCGACAAGGGTGAATACCGCTGGGTTGCGGAAGTCCTCAACCACGTGGTGATGGCTCAACCCGACCATCTTGACTGTCGTGCCCTGCTGGCAGACAGCCTTGAACAACTGGGTTATCAATCCGAATCCGGACCCTGGCGCAACTTCTATCTGTGCGGTGCCCTTGAACTGCGGGACGGGCTGCCCAAAGGCGAAAAATTCGGCGCCACGGGCAGCATGGCACAGGCTATTCCGCTCGAAAATCTGTTTCAAACCATGGCTGTACGGTTGAATGGCCCCAAAGCAGAAGGTCTGGCGTTACATATCAATCTGGCGTTCACGGACTCTGAGGCCACATTGCTCTCAATCGAAAACTCAGTACTGCATGCATTCCCTGGCAGGCAGCACGATACCCCGGCGGCAACACTGAAGATAAACGCGATCAATTTCAAGAAGCTGATGATGGGCCTGACCGATGCTGGTCAATTGATGCAGGATAGCGCGCTGGAGATAGATGGTGATCTCACTGCAATGGTGACGTTGAGAGACCTGTTTGACCAGTTCGAAAGACGATTCCCGATCATGACCCCGCGGGAACCATGGGGACTAAGTTCTACTTGATAAGTTCTACTTGATAAGTTCTATCTGATAATTCACCCGGTTATGCATGTATACTGATTGGACTGGTTAACCAAAGTGAACCGATCATGCGCTTCATGATACCCGAGCTGATTACTGACCCGTACCCCTACTACCAGCAATGGCGGGAAGAAAAGCCAATCTGGCGTGACGAAGAATCCGGATTCTGGGTGCTCACCCGGTACGATGACATTCGGTCGATATTGAAAAATTCCGCGCATTTCTCATCCCAGGCCATGGGGCAAGGTAGCCCGCTACCACTGTTAACGGATGACCCGCCCCGCCACACCCAACTGCGCGGCCTGGTAAACAAGGCATTCACGGTTCGAATGCTAAAATCCATTAGTGACCGGGTTGAGACGATTGCGAGGGACCTGGTTGCAGAGATCAAGGCGGGCGAGCCAGTGGACATTGTCACCGCGCTCACCACTCCGCTGCCCGTCGCCGTGATTTCAAAAATGATGGACATACCCGCAGAACGAGCAGATGATTTTAAACGCTGGTCTGATGCTTTGACCGGCACCCTGGCGGGTGCTTCCATTGCCGACCGGGAAAGTGAAATATTCGAGATGGGGGCTTATTTCGCATCCCTTATTCCCCTGCGTCGCGAGAACCCCGGTGAAGACCTTGTTTCGGCAATCGTCAACGCCGAGATCGATGGAGAGCAATTGGCGGATCAGGATATTATCGGCTTTTGTATTTTACTGCTGATCGCCGGTAATGAAACCACTACCAACCTGTTGGGAAATTTCCTGAATGTGCTGGCTGACAATCCCGACATCTATGCAGAACTGAAACGCGACCCGACCTTAATCGAGGCGAGCATCGAAGAATCCCTGCGCTACGATTCACCGGTTCAGTTCCTGATGCGACAGGCATTGACAGATACAGAACTCCACGGTCAGCAAATCAACAAAGGGGAGATCGTCCAGGTCGTGATGGGTTCAGCAAATCGGGACCCGCGGTCCTATGAAGACCCGGAACAATTTAAGCTGGACCGCGCCAAAGCCAACCACCATAGTTTCGGGTTTGGTATCCATTTTTGTATTGGAGCGCCACTCGCCAGGCTCGAAGCAAAAATGGCGATGGCGGCTTTGTTACGGAAATTTGATTCCGTCGGCCGTGCTGACGGTGAAAATGAAAGGGTCGGTTCACATTTACTCCGGGGCTTTCATCATCTATGGCTTACGTTCCAGTAAGTCATAGAATATGTCATCGAATCACTTTAGCGGCTTAGCTGTCGGGATCTTCAGATCAGAAAAATTGTGTATCTGTGCCAACCGATAGGCTGGGCGGCTTTTTATGTGTTGATGATAACCCGCCAGACTCTCAGGTATCCTCGCCCCCACAGCGCCACCCCAATCCAGCAGGATGGACATATGGATATCCAGTTCTGAAAAGCAAGAGCCCCAGAGGAAACTGCGACCCGCTATTTCATCCACGACAGAATCAATCATGCGTTCAAAATACTCGATAGATGAAGTCACGGCGTTTTCTGCCACCCCGTAGATCGCAGATAAATCTTTGTGGCGTCTGACCACATAAAGCGAGGTCGCATCCAGTTCCATTAACATAAATGAAAGCCATTCGTCGTACCTTGCCTGACCTTCTGTTGAGGTTTGATAGTCGTCATGGGGCAGCTTGTCACAAATTCTTCGCAGATGACGCATGATCGCTGTGCTTTCTGTGAGCACCAGATCACCATCCACCAGGGTCGGTATTTTTTGCTTGGGATTGAGTGTTGCGTATTCGTCAGATTGTGTTTCTCCGGTACGGGATTCAATTCGTCGGGTCTCATAGTCCAGGCCAAGTTCATGCAGCATCCAGTGAACGCGGAAAGTCCGCGTGGTACCCACACCCCAGAGCGTTAATTTATTCATCTTATTCATAACCTTATTCTCAACGCGGCATTGAATCCCAGCCTCTCAATGTGACATAGTTCACACCTCAAAATCAATCCAGGTAAGGCTTATGCAAGCTCCCCAGGGCCCACTCACGGGATTCAAGGTTCTTGATCTGTCCGCTGTTTTATCAGGCCCACTGGCGACCTCAACACTCTGCGACCAGGGTGCCGAGGTGATCAAAGTAGAGTCCTTTCAGGGGGATATTGTGCGTTTTATGGGTGGTGGCGATAAAGGCATCACGCCCTCGTTTACCTCTGCCAACCGTGGCAAGAAGGCAATCTCAATTAACCTGAAAACCGAGGCTGGCGTCACCCTGCTGAAGAAAATATCGGCTGAGGTGGACGTATTCGTCCAGAACTTCAGGCCCGGTGCCATTGAGCGAATGGGCCTGGGTTATGAGGTGATCCGGCAAATTAACCCGGGCATTGTCTACTGCTCCATTTCCGGCTTTGGCAGCAAAGGACCCTATTCCCACAAGCGAGTCTACGACCCTGTGATTCAATCCCTGTCAGGTCTGGCAGATATACAGCGGGACAGGGAGACCGGCCGGCCCAAAATGGTTCGCACGGTTATTCCTGATATGACGACCGCCATGACCGCGGCACAGGCCATCACCTCTGCGCTTTTATCCCGCGAGAGAACAGGCAAGGGGCAACATGTGACGCTGGCGATGATCGACTCGATGATCTCCCTCACCTGGTCGGAAGGTATGGCCGGTTACACGGTCATTGGGAACGAGGACAAGGTACCACCACAGCTCGCACCGGACCTGATTTACGAAACAACCGATGGGTACATTACCGCTGGCGCCATTTCAAACGCAGAATGGGAAGGCATGTGCAGAGCCCTGGACAGGGAAGCATGGCTGGATGATGACCGCTTTAACACACCAGGGGGTCGCGTTCGGAACAACACTATCCGCCTCAACATGACCGCAGAAGTGCTGGCAACAAAACCCACAGCCCACTGGCTTAAAGTACTCGACGAACATGCCGTCCCCTCTGCACCCGTGTTAACACGCAAAGAGCTGTTAAGCCACGAACAAATCATTGCTAACGAGTTGATCGAGGAAATGGAACAACCCGGGCTCGGCAAAATCCGCCAACCTCGTCCGGCTGCTCGCTTTTCAGAGACACCGGCGAAGATCCAGGGAACCGCGCCCTACATTGGCGAGCACAGCAGGGAGATCATGACCCGGTTCGGATTCTCCGACACAGAGATCAAAGGGTTTTTTGCAGACGGCGTGGTCAGGTAACCAGCGAAAATGAACGCAATGTCAGCAGACCATTCGCCGTAACATTGACTCCTGGCTGATCGTGCAGACCAACCGACCCTGTCGATCAAACACCTCACCTTCATTCATTCCGCGACTGTCTGCTACCGCCGTACTGCGTTGATCGAATAACGTCCATTGCGTCATATCACAGGACCGATGAAACCAGACACTATGATCCAGGCTGGTGAGCCGATGAGTCTGAAACGGGACACCATAGGGCAGGACAGAGTTAAACATCAGCGTACCGTCAGATAAGAAAGCCAATACACATTGCGCCATTTGTGCTGAAGTTTTTCCCTGGTGATTGGATTTCATCCAGCACTGCAATTTTGGCTCGCGACCGGTTTTGAACGTCTGGGGTACAAAGGAATCCGAAATCATCAACATCCGGGCACGGTCCCCCCGCCATCATCGGCGGTTTAAACTGATTGCCCGATCTGGCTTGTGTGGCCGCAGTTCATCGGGATCAATGACATTGGGCATGGGCTTCTGATGCTCCTCACCTGCTCCCGGCAACTTAAAATTCGCCATCATCTGGAACACCCGCTTGCCTGACTGATACGCTGATATATTGCGGGTGTCTGAACCACGACCTTCACGCAACCGTTCAACCTGGTAGTGAATCGGCGTGCTCGGGTCAGCCGATGGCACCATAGCTCTCGGCCTGGCCTACAAAGCAGTCCACACCTCTTGTGTCATTGACATTAATTGCGGGAGAGCTAACTGGACAGGATCAATCTGATTCATGACGTACTGGCAGGGTAAGTTTAGTTGAGCGGCATTTTAGTTGAATACGCCCCGAACGGTAGGGGGAGAATTGCGGGGTTACAAGTTGTGTGAATCACAATGACGAAAAATCCAGATCCAGCACCGGTGCACCAGATTCAATTCGCTGCTGTCTGTCTCGCATGAATTTGACAGCAAACCAGTCCTGTAGATTGTTGACATCCATATGGGCATGTATCACCGCATACAAACTCAATTCACGGGCTTTCAAAAATAGTGGCATATGCTCCAGCAGAAATGCAGAGACAGGGAAGACGCGGTCATAACCCTCGAAGAAGTGTTTCAGGAATGTGCTCGCCTCAGCATCACGGGCTGATTGGCTGTCTTCCATCCAGGGTTGCAGCACTGCACTGAACATAATGGTTGCGACATCAAAGACAAACCACTGATAACAACAATCATCGAAGTCAAAGAACGTTAAACTGCCATCTTCCAGGAAGAAGTTTCCCGGATGGGCATCACAGTGAATCATACCGTAGGTGTCCTTGCTCGTCGCTAACTGCCCAATTCGCTTCAGGCAGTCGTCGGCCTGTTGTAATACACGCGATTCAGCAACAGGTATTCGCGCCCTGAAATTCAGGTTTTCATCGGCTCGCCAATCCATGCGCCGATGCTCTGGATTGAAGTGTGTCGCTGCCAGGTGAAATTTCCCGATGCATCGACCCCAGTGGCTGAACAGCTCAGGCCCCCAATCTGCCTCGGCGACAAGATCGCCCCTGGCCTGCTCAAACTGGCAGACGATAAATTCATCTATCTGTTTGGCGAAGCTGCCATCTTCAAACGCAATGGGATTGCACACCGATGCACCCTGCCCGGCCAGGTGGCGAATGAATTCCAATTCACCCAGTATCGACCCGCTGTCCCGGTGGCTCAGGTGTGTAATTCGTAAGATCGACTGCTTAGCCGGACGCGTGAAAACAAAGCTCTCAAATCCGCCAAGGTCTTCCAACTCATCGGGTTTAATTTTAATGGCGCTGAGGATTTCCTGCTTTGCGCGAGTTGTAAATGCATCCCTGGCAATCTGCTCCATATTCAGGTAACTCTCTTAAAAAGCTCTCTCTACAAACTCTCCCTACAAACTCTAAAAAAAGGATGCCAGCAAGGATGTGAAAAAAAGACGCTATGTTAGAATTTCTGCTTTCTTTGTCAACTATTGCTTTTGGCAATACAGCTTTGTCAAAACAGCTTTTGTTAAATATTGTCAGTACTCTAATGAAGAAGGAAGAACACAAATGAGTTTGCAACTGGGTGTACATGTTGGTCAACAAAATATGTCGATGGATGCCATGCGGGCGCTCTGGCGTAAACTTGACCAGGCTAAAATTGACTGGATATCTGCCTGGGATCATTTTTACGAAGCACCCCCGGCGGGAGGCACCGTCGATCACTTTGAAGCGATGACGACATTAGGCGCACTCGCTGCAGAAACCACCCATGCGAGACTTGGCTGCCTGGTTTTTTATGTTGGCTACCGCAATCCCGCGAGCATCGCCAAAGCCGCTGCAACCCTGGATCATATTTCTGGTGGCCGGTTTGAACTGGGGTTGGGCGCAGGTTGGCATGAACAGGAAGCCCGGGCCTTTGGTTATGACTTTCCACCGGTTGGCAAACGTCTCGATATGCTGGACGAAGCGACGACGATTATCAAAAGCATGCTGAGACAGGAACGTACCACTTTTCACGGCAAATACTACCAGGTAGACGATGCTGCCAATTTGCCCCAGCCGGTCCAAAAGGAACTACCCATATGGATCGGTGGTCTGGGCGAAAAGAAAACCCTGAAGATAGTGGCCAAACACGCGGACGGGTGGAATGCCGCGTACACCAGCGTCGAGAATTTTACCCGCCTGAACAAGGTATTGGACAACTGGTGCGAGAAAATTGAGCGGAACCCATCGAGTATAAAAAGATCCGTCAATCTCACCTTTAACCTGGCTACCGATGCAAAAGGTGCGGAGAAGGAACTGCAAAACTTACGTGAATCCTGGGGACCTGTTGCTGCACGCATTGAGAGTGGTGCCTTGCTGGGCACCCCTGTCGATGCGATTGAGCGGATCCGCGCTTACCAGGCCGCGGGGGCTGACCAGGTGAATATTGCCCTCAGAGCGCCGTGGAATGAAGCGGCTTTGGATGCCTATATTGGCGAGGTTATTCCTGCCCTGCGATGACTGCCGCTGCTTTTCAGTTAACGCTCAAGAACATTTAACATGTCTTTCACATTTGTGAATTTGACCCTGGGACGATCTGACACAACGCCTTTCTCAAGCTCCACCGAGTCTATCCGGGTCCAGTCCTGATAACTGATTGCATCAGGCTGACGCGCCTTGATCAGAGCGTCGATGACATCGGCACCTGGCTCACCCGGCGTCAGCACATTTCCATTTTGAAGATCCTCAACCATGCAGGCGACCGTCGCCTGGGCATCAGTTTTATTGGTGCCGATGACACCGGTGGGCCCTCGTTTGATCCAACCTGCGACATAAATTCCGCATTGAACCTCACCTTTGTCGTTGGTGACGCGACCGGATTCGTTGTAAACCGTGCCCCAGCTCTCGTTAAAGGGTATTTCGGGCAGAGGCACGCCGCGGTAACCCACTGATCGGAACACCAAACCAACTGGTATTGTTTCTGCCTGTTCCGTGGCCCGTGCCCTGACAGAACCGTCACCTGCTTTATATGCCTCGTTCTTTACAATCCTGATCGCGCTGACCTTGCCATCTTCCCCGGCAATGATTTCGGTGGGCGAAACCAGAAAACGGATGATGAGCTGCTTACCCTTGCCCCTGCCTTCACCTGCAGTTTGCCGGGTTGCAAATTCTTCGATTACCGCAACGTTCTTCGCCGTGTTCTTGTTGCCCAATGCCTCCATCTCTTCACGGCTGGCGGCATCGAGCCTGGCTTCTTCAGTGGACACGTTCACATCTGTGTCTTCCAACTCTCCCATTTCCTTGATTTCCGGCGGGGTAAATGCAGCCTGCGCGGGTCCCCGACGCCCGAGGATATAAACTGTTTTTATCTTGCTGGCTCTGAGCGCCTCGAGGGCGTAGTCCGCCATATCGGTATGTGCAAGTTCGTTATCTGTCTTACATAGAATCCTTGCAACATCTACTGCAACATTCCCCAGGCCGATAATAGCTGCACTTTCCTGGCTAAGATCAAACTCATAGTCGACATAGTCCGGGTGACCGTTATACCAGGCCACAAAATCTGTCGCTGAGTGACTGCCACTGAGCGCCTCACCCGGTATGTTCAGATTACGGTCAGCAGATGCACCGGAACAGAAGATAATCTGGTGATAGTGCTGTTTCAGGTCATCAAGGCTGAGGTGCTCGCCATAAGCGACATTGCCATAAAAACGAAAATTCGCATTCTGGGCGCTCTTGTTATAAGCGCGGGTGACGGTTTTGTACTTTTGATGATCCGGCGCAACACCAGCACGAACCAGGCCAAAAGGAGTTGGCAGGCGCTCGAACATATCCATTTCAACGTTGAGGCCTTTCTGCTTGAGGAAATTGCTAACGGTGTAGAATCCAGCAGGTCCAGACCCAATGATAGCCACCCTGAGCGGCTGCCCTTCAGTACCAACTTCTGACATGGATTCATAGCTCCTACGTTTTCACGAGCGGAAGATTATCACTTTCCCAACGTAAATAAAGGTGTATTTAGCTGTCTCATCAAGCCGTATTCACAACTTGCTGCCCAGCTACATTTGCCCGTGTCCCGGCTATAGCGCGCCGACTCCCGGAACTGGCATAATACCGCCTTCAATCCCGTAGACAGCTAGTATGTCGAGACTCTTCAAAATTATTGCCGTCCTGGTAGCCTTGCCTGTTCTCGGCGTCATTTCGTTACTGTTGATTCTGGATAACCCCACCGTTTACCAGGAACCCATTGGCGACGCCTTCAGGCAGAAAACGGGCCTGGAACTTAACTTCAATGGGGATATTCAATGGCGTTTCTTTCCACCACTTGCCATTAACATCAATGAGATCGAAATAAAATCACCAGATTCTGACACGCCGCTGGCGAGCCTTAATTCGGCAAGCATCGACCTTAAGCTGATTCCAATTATTCTGGAAGGCAAGATCGTGATTGAAGCTATCGAGATCGACGGTGTGGATTTAAATGCCGTTGTTTCCGAGCAGGGTATTGGCAACTGGGAAAGACCAGATACCGCCGATTCACCACCACTTGCTCTACCATCAAATTCGGCACCCGCAGCCGAAACCGAATCCGAAACCGAACCCGACAGTCAGGACCTTAACCTGGACATCAGTGCATTCACCCTGACCAACGCTCATATTGACTATCAGGACCTGTCGGCAAAAACCCATATGATGCTCAATATTGACAAATTATCGACGGGACAGTTAAGTCCGGGACAACTCACGGAACTAAACACGATATTCAGTTTTGAAGATAAAATAGAAAAACTCAGCGCGAAAACTCAAATTGATGGGTCATTCAAGGTGAGTGACAACCTGGTACAGCTAACCCTTGAAAACTTTGTGGTTGATGCCACCATCCTGCAGCAGGATCAAGTGGAAGTTGCTGCCACAATTAAAATCAATGCAGAAATCGATAGCGATAAAGCCACCGCCAGCTTTAGTAATTCAAGCATTAACGTCGCGGATCTGGTAATTCTACTGACCCTGAAAGCCAACAATATATTCACCATACCTGGCCTGCGGGGTAACATATCCATCCCGGCTTTTGATGCGAAAAAGCTCGCAAAAGAGATGGCCATTGAGATACCGGCCACCTCGAATCCTGACGCATTAACCAGTGTGAGTGTCACGACGGATATTACCGGCACCACAGACCAGATGGTGTTCAGCAACATCACCGCGACCCTCGACCGTAGCACCATCACAGGCAAAGCGACCATAACCCTGGAACCCGAGTCCGCGCTGGAATTCAGCCTGGCAATGGACGCCATCAACGCCACGGGCTATCTCGAACCTGATGTCTCTACCTCGGCTGTAGCGGTTGTTGAAAAAACACCAGCATCGGCGCAAGCAGCCAACGACACGACTACCGCCATCAATATTCCCGACAGCGAAGTCATCCCCATTGAACTGCTCAACGAACTGGCACTGCAGGGTACATTCACACTCGCTGAACTGCAGTACGATGAATATCTGCTACACGACATTACTGTGGGCATGAACAACAAAAACCAGACATTGACACTGGCTAGCCGTGCTGTCGGTTATGACGGCCAGTTGGGACTCGACCTTCACCTGAAACCACTGGCCCCGGGACAGAACCCAACCGGGCGTATTCAACTCACGATTGCTGACATTGACATCACTAAACTCATCGACTCTGACTCTGTTACCGGTGCAATCAATATGGATTCTACTCTGACGTTTAGCGGTGACATGATGAGCGAGATCCTTTCCAGCCTGGATGGTAAAAGCGACTACACCATCAAAGATGGCACGCTGGATGTAACCAACATCAAGCAGGTTGTTGGCGTAATTGATTCCCTTCGGGGTAAGACGTCGAGCGTTGGCCAGTGGCCCGAAATGCTGCCATTCAAGTTCCTGACCGGTTACCATCAAATTAGCCAGGGCATTGAGGAAAACCAGCTGTTTTCCTTTGCGATGGAGAATATGGAAGTCAACGGCAAAGGTGGCATGGACTACTTCGCCAATTCAATCGACTTTGATATTCAGGCCACATTCAAAGAAGGTATTGGACAATTTTCGGTTAGCCCGAACCTGGCGGGTGTCGATTGGCCAATGAACTGCAAGGGTTCATTGGACGCTTCATTTTCAGATCTTTGCAAGCCCGACAAAGCGGCCATCACTGGCGTTGTAAAAGATATTGCCGAGCAAGAGCTGAAACGAAAAGGCAAGGAGCTGACCCGCAAGGAACAGGAAAAACTTGAGAAAAAAATAGAAGAACACGTGCCTGAAGAATTCAAGGAAACGGCCAAGAAACTGCTCAAAGGCCTGTTCGATTGATGGTTTTTTAATTAATGGTACCGGGATTCAGCGAACGTTTGCTCAGCTGGTTTGACCAGCACGGCAGGAAAAACCTCCCGTGGCAACAAGACATCTCGCCCTATCGTGTCTGGGTGTCTGAAATCATGTTGCAGCAGACCCAGGTGACGACGGTCATCCCCTATTTCGAAAAATTCATTCAGCGCTTCCCCATAGTGAATGCGTTGGCGGATGCATCAGAAGACGAGGTGCTGCATTTGTGGACAGGTTTAGGCTACTACGCCCGGGCAAGGAATATGCACCGTGCTGGTAAAATCATCACCACAGAGCACAATGGTCAGTTTCCCGATTCGCTTGACGCACTCGTTCAGCTACCCGGCATTGGCCGATCAACCGCCGGTGCCATCCTGGCCATTGCCCATGGACAACAGGCCACAATTTTGGATGGCAACGTTAAACGTGTGCTTGCCCGATGTTACGCCATCGAGGGCTGGCCCGGGCAAACTGCCATCGCCAATCAACTGTGGACCCAGGCAGAAAACCTCACCCCAAAGAACCGAAGCAGGGATTACGCCCAGGCAATCATGGATATCGGGGCGACCTTGTGTACCCGCAGCAAACCCAGGTGTGATGTCTGCCCATTCGATGAACATTGCCTGGCATTGCTTGAAAACCGGATTGATCAACTGCCCGGTAAAAAACCGAAGAAAAACATGCCTGAAAAATCAACCTGTATGCTGCTGATAGAAAACAGCAAGGGTGAATGGTTGCTGCAAAAGCGCCCCAATTCAGGACTCTGGGGTGGACTGTGGAGCTTTCCCGAGTGTGCCGAGGATAAAATTGACGCCACCCTGGCCAACCTGGGTATTGATGTGAAACAACTGGAACCCCTGTCGCCATTTCGCCACACCTTCACACATTTCCATTTGGATATATCCCCCATTTTAGTAATATCATCCTCGACACAGCGCCTGGTTGACGAACCCAATCGCCATGTCTGGTACTCTTTGCATCAGCCACTGGAAATCGGGCTCACCCGACCGGTAACAAAAATTATCGAGCAGTTTGGAAACGGACCACTATAAGTACATCTACAAGTACCAGAGATAACCATGACAAGAACAGTAACCTGCACCCGATACAACAAAGAACTTCCCGGACTCGACGCCCCACCCTTCCCAGGACCCCGGGGCCAGGAAGTTTTTGAATCTGTCTCAATCCAGGCATGGCAGGAATGGCAAAACCTGCAAACCATGCTGATCAACGAGAAACACCTGAATATGATGGACAAAGCGTCGCGTAAGTACCTGAATGAACAACGGGATAAATATCTCACGGGCCAGCAAGTCGACCACGCCGAGGGGTACATTCCGAGCAAAGAATAACGCCAATTTTTAGCCTTGACTCACGAGACCTGCTTCGGTTTAAATAGCGCCTCTTTGTGACCGGGCAATCCGGCGCAATCCATTTTTACCTTGGTACACCAGATTAGGTCTTTTGCGATTAAGCAAAAACACAGCGCATCTGGCCAGATAGCTCAGTCGGTAGAGCAGGGGACTGAAAATCCCCGTGTCGGTGGTTCGATTCCACCTCTGGCCACCATT
>JAPYTQ010000011.1:0-128857 GCA_029941905.1 Pseudomonadales bacterium
CTTTACAGGAGCAGGCTGAGGGCTCTTTACAGGAGCAGGCTGAGGGCTCTTTACAAGAGCAGATTGGGGACGAAGTACGGAGTTCACCTATCGAAGGGTTTGATGGGGAGATTGTCGTGGGGGAGGATAACCTGACAATTGTCGGGGAATATGCTCCGTTAATACGAAGGCGCACCTTGCTTTGGACGAGTCTTGCGACAGTCGCAATGTTGATCCTGGTGTTTCAATTTGCCTGGTCCAACAGAGATAACCTGTCGCAAAACACGAGTCTTAGACCCTATTATAAAAAAGCATTCAATCTGTTGGATCGTGAGCCGACAGCGTTCCATGATCCGGACTCTTTGTCGGCGACGAATCTGGTGATTCGAACACATCCGGAGATTGAGTCTGCCTTGATCGTAGATGCCATTTTAAAAAACAGCGGCGAGTTCAAACAGCGATATCCGGAACTCAGGCTCAGGTTTACGGATATTACGGGTCGAATTGTCGCCTCCAGGGTGTTTAAGCCGTCTGAGTATGTTGGCGGTGAAGTGACCGGGAATCGTTACATTCCTTCCAATCACGACGTCCATCTGTCAATGGAAATTGTGGACCCGGGTAATCAGGTCGTAGGTTATTCGATTACGGTCTTGTTGAACTAAAGTCAGTGTTGGTATGATGATCGACCCATTCCCCGGCAACTTCTCTTGAAACCTCTCTTGAAAATAGGTCCCTTTGAACACCCCAGTAATGTCGTGATCGCACCGATGGCTGGAGTAACAGATCAGCCGTTTAGAAACCTGTGTCGCAGTCAGGGAGCGTATTGGGTGGTGTCGGAAATGGTGACCAGTGACCATCGATTGTGGGATACGGTGAAATCCAGCCACCGGCTGAGATTTCAGACTGAGTCAGAACCGCGCTGGATACAGATTGCCGGTGGTGATCCTCGAATACTGGCCGAGGCAGCCAGGCTGAACGTGGAGCGTGGTGCCCAGATTATTGATATCAATATGGGCTGTCCTGCAAAAAAAGTCTGCAACAAGATGGCTGGATCTGCCCTGATGCGGGACGAACAACTGGTAGGTAGAATTCTCGAGAGCGTGGTCAATGCGGTGGATGTTCCTGTCACACTGAAGATAAGGCTGGGCTGGTCGCTGCAGGAAAAGAACGCCCAGGTTATTGCACGCATGGCGGAATCAACCGGAGTGCAACTATTAACCGTTCACGGTCGATCCAGGGCTTGCAGATTTACCGGGCAGGTCGACTATGAGGCAATTGGAGAGATTGTTCAGTCGGTCTCCATACCGGTCATTGCCAATGGGGATATCGACTCGGAAACAAAAGCAGCCGATGTTCTTAGCCAGACAGGAGCCGCAGCGGTCATGGTCGGTCGTGCAGCCCAGGGGCGTCCCTGGCTGGTTGCGCAGATTGACCACTACCTTAAAACGGGAAAACTGAAAAAAAGCCCGGGTTTGTGTGAGGTAAAAACCATCCTCATCTCACATATTAAGAACCTCGCGGAGTTTTATGGTGAGGTAATGGGACCTCGTATCGCGAGAAAGCACGTCGGCTGGTACTTTAGAGGAATTTCCAAAGACTATGCTGCCAAAGATTATGTTGAAAGTAGCTTTCTTCGAGAATTCAATGGCTTGAGTCATAGCCAGGAACAGATCCAGGCAATTGAAAACGCACTTATGAGGATCAATGAACGCACGGGACAAGCAGCCTGAAGCTGGAGAATAGACCATGACCGGATTCATTCAAACATCAAATGTTCGAGAATTTACTCGTGAAACCATACCTGAACCCCACCTGCCAACACTGGGAGAGTCTGTCGAATTTGCTGTGAAGGGCTACGTGAACACCATGGATGATCAACAGGTAACGGATCTTTATGAGTTGGTGTTATCTGAAGTGGAAATTCCGCTGCTTAACTGTGTCCTGAAGATGACCGAAAACAACCAGAGTCAAACAGCTTTAATATTAGGATTAAATCGCGGCACGCTGCGTAAGAAATTGAAAAAGTACGGAATGCTTTAGCAGGTTTTGCCTTGCATCTAACGGGAACTTTTTCTCACACTTGCTAGTCGTTCCTTTTGCCCGTTCGGGCGTGTAAACTTCCCACACAATTTGAGGACGGTATTTGCCGTCCTTTTCTTTTCCACTGCGGAAAGTGTTCTCAGACTGGACCGGGACTATTCCCACGCAGCCAATGGATATGCCCATGCAGAATTTCAAGATCAAGACTGCGCTGATTAGCGTTTCAGACAAAACAGGGCTGGAGGTTCTTACCCGGGAGTTGATGAAGTCAGAGGTTCAGATTCTATCAACCGGTGGAACGTATAAATTGTTGAACAATCTGGGTGCCGATGTTCGTGAAGTTTCGGCATACACCGGTTTTCCGGAAATGATGGACGGGCGGGTTAAAACCTTGCATCCAAAAATTCATGGTGGGTTGCTGGGAAGAAGGAATGCTGATGGAACCGGAATTGATGTTGAGGTGATGGATGAACACGGGATTTCTGCGGTAGATCTGGTTGTAGTTAACCTTTACCCGTTCGAAAATACAGTGGCAGATCCAAAAAGTAGCTTCACCGATGCGATTGAAAATATCGATATCGGTGGCCCGGCCATGGTTCGATCAGCTGCCAAAAATTTTGCCAGTGTCACGGTGCTGGTTGATGTCAATGACTACCTGGAAGTGATACAAGAGATGAAAGCGCTGTCCGGGTGGATCTCTTACCAGACGCGTTTTCGATTAGCGGTGAAAGCGTTTGAACATGTTGCCCGCTATGATGCAGCGATTGCAAACTATCTCGGTGCGATTGATCTTGAAACCGGTCATCGTTCGGCATTCCCAAATACCATCACGCGACAATACGTTAAAAAACAATCAATGCGCTATGGCGAAAATCCTCATCAAGGTGCAGCATTTTATGTAGAGGAAAATAGTGCTGCTGGTGTGGGTACCGCAACCCAGAGTCAGGGTAAAGAGCTGTCCTTTAACAATGTAGCTGATACTGATGCAGCATTGGAATGCGTCCAGGCATTTTCAGAACCGGCCTGTGTCATCGTCAAACATGCAAATCCCTGTGGCGTTGCAGTTGCCAGTGGCCCGCTGCAAGCCTACAAACTGGCATTCGAATCCGATACGACCTCGGCCTTCGGCGGCATCATTGCGTTTAACCGTGGTATTACCGCAGACGTTGCTGAAGAAATCATCGGTAAGCAATTTGCAGAGGTTGTTATTGCGCCTCAAATAGACGACGAAGCAAAACAGGTATTCACCAGGCGCAAGAATGTTCGAATTTTAGAATGCGCTAATCAGGCTCACGACAGAATCGGTGAGCAAAGTTATAAACACGTGCGGGGTGGTTTACTGGTCCAGGACACCGACCTTGTGTTGTTGGACGATGAATCGTTGAAAGTCGTGAGCGACCGGCAACCAACAACTGAAGAAAGGCGTGACCTGCTATTTGCCTGGACTGTGGCGAACTACGTGAAATCCAATGCGATTGTGTACGCTAAAAATGAACGTACAATTGGCGTCGGTGCTGGCCAGATGAGCCGGGTCTATAGTGCAATAATCGCGGGTATCAAGGCGGCAGATGAGAATCTTGAGGTTAAAGGTTCTGTAATGGCTTCGGATGCGTTTTTCCCTTTTAGAGATGGTATTGACGCTGCGGCGAAAGCCGGAATTGTTGCCGTGATACAGCCCGGGGGATCGGTGCGGGACGAAGAGGTGATACAGGCTGCAAATGAAGCTGGTATGGCGATGATGTTTACGGGTATGCGGCACTTTCGTCATTAGTTTATGAATGAAGCGCGTCGCTATTTGTAATAAGAAGCGTCGCTTTTCAACAAATAAAGGCGCGACTTTTTTAAAGGCGAGAGTAACGAAAGGCAAACAAAATGAAGATTCTTGTAACAGGTTCGGGTGGGCGTGAACATGGTTTGGCATGGCGAGCCGCCCAGTCTCCGATGGTTTCCCAGGTCTTCGTAGCACCCGGAAATGCCGGGACGGCGAATGATGGAAAACTGTCCAACGTTGCGATTGACGTCATGGACATTGGTGCCCAGATTGCCTTTGCTGTCAAAGAAAATGTCCATTTGACCATTATCGGCCCTGAAGCACCGCTGGTTGAAGGTGCGGTCGATCAATTCAGGATGGCGGGTCTACGTTGTTTTGGCCCCACCGCCAAATGCGCACAGTTGGAAGGCTCGAAGAGTTTCACCAAGGACTTTCTGGCTCGATACAACATTCCGACGGCAGCTTACGGGAGTTTTGACAAAGTCAAGGATGCCGTCGCTTATGCGCGCAAGATGGCCTGCCCGATGGTGGTCAAGGCAGATGGCCTGGCTGCAGGTAAAGGTGTCATTATTGCCCAGGATCATGATGAGGCGATTGGGGCAATCCGGGACATGATGCAGGGCAATGCTTTTGGCCGTGCCGGTGCCAGGGTGGTGGTTGAAGAGTTTCTCGAGGGAGAAGAAGCAAGTTTTATCGTGATTGCAGATGGCGATCATGCAATTCCGTTTGCATCGTCCCAGGACCATAAAGCCGCCTATGATGGTGATAAGGGACCCAACACCGGTGGTATGGGGGCCTATTCACCTGCGCCTGTGGTTACTCCAGCAGTTTACGAAAAAATAATGTCCGAAGTGATCAAACCTACCATTGCCGGTATGAAGGAGGACGGAAATGCCTACAGCGGATTTCTGTACGCAGGATTGATGATAGACAGCATTGGAAATCCCAGAGTTATTGAGTTTAATTGCCGATTTGGGGATCCCGAAACCCAACCAGTTTTAATAAGAATGCAATCAGATCTTGTTCAATTATGTGATGATGCCATTGATGGCAAACTTGCAGGGCAAGAGATAGCATTCGATTCTCGCACTGCACTAACGGTTGTCATGGCTGCGGGGGGCTACCCGCTGGATTACCACAAAGGTGATGAAATCACGGATATCCCATTGGATACCGCTGATACAAAAACGTTTCATGCGGGGACTTCCCTGGTTAACGGCAGAATTTTAACCAATGGTGGACGCGTGTTGGGTGTTACCGCTTTGGGTAACAATGTTAAAGAGGCGCAAGAACGTGCCTACCAGATCGTAAGAAAAATCTCATACAATAATCCGCACTACAGAACGGATATTGGTTACCGGGCTCTTGAACGTGAAACCGGCCATAAATAATTATATTCAGGCACGCAGCAACAAAAAAAAGAGAAAACAGATGGCAATAGAAGTAACAGAAACTGGTCTTGATTTCACCGAGCTCCATGAGCGTATGCAGTGGTATGTCGACGAAGAGATTATTCCCTGCTGTAACACATTGATAATGCAAGGTACGGACGTCGTTGACGTAAAAACCTATGGGCCCCTGGATCACGAAACAAATCGTCCCTTGCCTGAGAATGCCATATTCAGGATGCATTCGAGCACCAAGCTTGCGACGTCAATTGCGGCCATGATGTTGTTTGACGAAGGTAAGTTTCAACTGGATGATCCTCTAGAAAATTACCTTCCTGAATTTTCTGATATGAGAGTACTGAAGGCAGATGCAGACAATATTGATGACGTTGAACCTGTGCACGACGCTATTCGAATTAACCAGATCCTGAGCCACTCGGCGGGGCTTTCCTATGGTTTTATTGAACCTGAATCGATTATTGATAAGGCTTATATCGCCTCCGGTGTCAATCCTTTGGCTGTCCCAGGCGGAACGACACTGGAGAGCCTGTGTCAGGGAGTTGCTGAACTCCCTCTGGCGTATCAACCCGGAAGTTTCTGGAGGTACAGCCTTGGGACAGACGTGACGGCGCGCCTGGTCGAAGTACTCTCCGGGATGAGATTCGACACGTTTCTAAAAGAGCGAATATTTAACCCCTTAGGTATGGTAGATACAGACTTTCATGTGCCGAAGGAAAAACAGGACCGTTTCACCACCATGTACCTGCCAACCAATCCCCTGGACCCAATGGCGAGTGGCTATACCAAGGCGGACGATCCCTATGAAGGAGCGAACTCACAGCCTACCACCTTCCTGTCGGGCGGCGGTGGGTTGATGTCGACCCTGGGTGACTATCTCGCCTTTGTTCAGATGTTAGTCAATGGCGGGGAATGGCGTGGGCACCGATTGGTGAAAACTGAAACCCTCGATTTAATGCGAACCAACCAGTTGGCAAAAGGCGTTGGTGTAAATTTTCCATTTTGGGAAATTCCCGCAACCAGGTTTGGCCTGGGGTTTGCCCTGAAGGAAGCACCTGCCGAAGGGGAACCTGATTCGGCTGTTGGTGAATATCACTGGGGTGGTATGGCCGGGACGCATATCTGGATGTCACCGAAAGCCAATATTGCCGGAATTTGTATGACGCAACGAATGCCTGCTTTCTGGCACCCGTTCAGCCACGATTTCAAACGATTAGCATACAAAATAGGCGGTTAGCCCCCTGGTTTACTCGGCGACTCGTTCGGATTTAATCAGCGCATCCACCTGGGCTGATCGCAGGGCCTTGCCAAGCGCGGGCCCTGAATAAGCAGGCATGAGATCCCTGGCAGAAATTGCCCGGGTAATATCGAAGTGTGTTTTCCAGTCAGCAGAAAGATCGGGAACACCCAATGCCTCGCTTACCATGGAAAAATAAGTGTTTAATCGAAGGAATCTCGCCGGACGTCTAAACGCATCAACCAGATAGAACCACTCGACGACAGTGTGGGCTTTAGTGGTGTTTGCCTGACTCCAGGTTTCATAGGTGCCGCACGACAATAGTGCCAGTTCACTGATGTGGTTGGGTATTTTCAGGCGACTCGCCAATTCCGCGATTTCTGCGGTGCTGTTGGGCCACAAGATAGCTGTAAACCTGAAGGCTTTATCGGTGGTTCTAGCAGCAAGCGCCTGTGCTAGTTTAATCCCTTTATCAGTAATCTCTGGCCACAAATGTTCGCTAGCGCCCAGACTGTTAAGGGTTATGAAAAATCGAAGGGGTTCGTCTGTGCCAAGCGCCTTGTCTATCTCTGCGTATATCCTTTCTGCTGGGAGTTCAAGCAGATCGCCGCGGCCGATCATGGTTCGCAGCAAGATTTCAGTCGATGGGTGAATCGCAAAATCGGGGAATCTTGCCGCGAATCTTGCGACTCGAAGCACCCGCAAAGGGTCTTCTTCAAAAGCACTGGAAACATGTCGCAACACTTTCTTCTTGAGATCATAAAGTCCGTCGTACGGGTCGATGAGTCGACCATCGGTGGATTCCGCGATTGCGTTGACCGTAAGGTCGCGACGGAGCAGGTCCTCTTCCAGGCTGACATTCTCGTTGGCGTCGCAGGCAAACCCCCGGTGACCCTCACCGGTTTTTCGTTCGGTACGGGCCAGGGCGTACTCTTCTTTTGTTTCTGGGTGCAGAAAAACCGGGAAGTCCTTACCAACCCGGGTGTACCCTTCCTTAACCAGTTGCTCTTCCGTGGCACCAACAACGACCCAATCGCGTTCAGTGATCGGCTGGTTGAGCAATTTATCGCGGACCGCGCCGCCTACCAGAAATACTTCCATAAACCTATTATCAACGATTTATTGCTGAAACGGAGAAAAACTGCTGGTCTTCCAGCCGGTACGCGGTAAGTTCTCTTCCCCAGACGCAACCGGTATCCAGGGCAATGATGCCCGGTTGATGGGTAATGCCTTCAATAGCCGCCCAGTGTCCGAACAAGATCGTGTCTCTTCGCTGTTGTAACGGCTGTTGTAACTGTCCCTCTTGATCGGGCTGGTTGTCTACCAGCGGGAAAGTAAACCAGGGTGAAAAACCGTCCGGTTGAATCTCGGCCTTGTGGGTAAGTTCCATCTCACCATCGTTGGTACAGTAGCGTAAACGCGTAAGGTAATTGGTAATCACCCGAAGTCTATCCCAGCCTTCAAGCTGGTCAGACCAGGTCGATGGCTGATTACCGTACATATGGGTAAAAAAGTCGTTGTAGCGGTCGCTACCAAGCACCTGTGACACTTCTGATCCAAACTCAATCGCCTCATCGACAGTCCAGATCGGTGGGATACCGGCATGAACCATGGTACATCCCAGTGTTTCGTTGCGAACGATAAGTGGCAGATGGCGCATCCAGTCAATTATTTTTTTAAGATGAGGTGCTTGCAGCAGGTCGTCCAGGGTATCACTTCGGGTAACTGCATGATGGCCCGTTGCCACTGCCAGGAAATGCAAGTCATGGTTGCCAAGTACTACTTTGACCCGTGGCAGGGACATAACAAAATCGATGGTTTCCAGGTTCTTCGGACCGCGATTGATCAGATCGCCCACAAACCAGAGCTCATCGTGATGCTCGTCAAAATTGATTGAACGCAGCAATAACTGCAATTCGTCGAAGCAACCCTGGATATCACCCAGTGCATACGTACTCATGGAGAGTTACTCATGGTGAGTTGCTCATGGTGAGTTGCTCATAGAGAGTTGCTCATAACAACAGCTTCATGAGCGACGGGATTCACGGGGTCGTTCAGAAGATTGTGTTGCAATTGACAGGTAGTCTTCCAGAGACAGGTTTTCAGGCCGTAACTTGGGGTCCAGGCCCAGCGATTCAAGGTCCTGGACAGTTGCAAATCCTTTCAGGGCGTTGCGGATCGTTTTTCGTCGTGCGCTAAATGCCTGGGTGAGGATACGCTGGAACAAAGTTACATCGACATTGCGCTGGTTCTGCTTTGGGCTTAAACGAATAATCGCTGACATCACCTTCGGACGGGGTACAAACGATTCAGGAGAAACGGTAAATAATTTTTCAGTGTCACAGTACAGCTGGCTCATGATGGATAAACGGCCATAGTCAGATGTTGAGTGGGTTGCGGTCATTCGTTCAACGACTTCAAGCTGAAGCATGAAGTGCATGTCGTTGATAAGGTCCAGTTTATTAAATAACTTGAACAACAAGGGTGTAGAGATGTTGTACGGTAAATTGCCAACAATCCTGAACGGTACGCCGGATTCGATCTCGGAAATATCGTACTTAAGGATGTCAGACTCGATGATATTGAGACCCGGGTGTTTTGCGCGTAGCCCGGATGCGAGGTCCCTGTCTATTTCGACAACATCCAGCTGACAGCCGGACTCCAGCAGCAGGTCGGTCAGGGCTCCTCTGCCAGGGCCGATTTCCAGAATATGGTCCTGCGGCTGCGGATTAATTACTTCGACTATTTTTCGGATGATGTTCTGGTCATGAAGAAAATTCTGGCCGAAGCGCCTGCGGGCTCGCATGTCAGTGGTTCCTTGACGCCAGATCGATGGCATATCGAATGGCCGTGTTCAGGCTCGCTGGGTCAGCCTTACCCGTTCCCGCGAGATCCAGTGCGGTACCGTGGTCAACGGAGGTCCGGATGATTGGCAAACCGAGTGTAATGTTGACGGCATCCCCAAAACCCTGATGTTTCAGAACCGGTAGCCCCTGGTCGTGGTACATAGCCAACACAGCATCGGTTTCACGCAAGCTGGCTGGCGTGAATGCCGTATCGGCAGGTATGGGGCCAGTAACATTAATGCCTGACTTGCTGGCATCTTCCAGCGCGGGAATGATGATGTCGAGTTCTTCATGGCCCAGGTGACCGTTCTCACCGGCATGAGGGTTGAGGCCGCAGACGATAATTCTGGGATTTGCGATATTGAACCTGTTCCGAAGATCCCGATGCAGGATATCCAGGGTAGTTAGCAGTGAGTCATATTGGATCGCATCTGCCACCTCACGTAGTGGCAGATGTGTTGTCGCAAGGGCCACCCGTAAGTTCCTAGTCGCCAGCATCATGACCACCTGGGATGTGTTGGTTCTTTTTGCGAGCCATTCTGTATGGCCGGTAAAAGCAATCCCCGCTTCGTTGATGATTGCCTTGTTTACCGGGCCGGTTACCAGGGCCTGACAGGCGCCTGACTCGCACAGTTGTACCGCCGTATCGAGGCACTGCAGCACATAGTTCGCGTTGCTGGGGTTCAGTTCGCCGGGCTTTGAAATGCAACCAGGCTTCACTGGTATGATATTGATATGACCGTCAAGGATATCATTCTGATGGTTGCAGATATGAAAATCAGGGGTTGGGAGGCCGAGCAGTTGCGCTCTTTGTTGCATCAGGCCTGGATCAGCTACGAGAACTAATCTCGCGCCTAAATCCTGTTTCTTTAGCAACAGCGCGATATCGGGGCCGATGCCTGCAGGCTCCCCGGGAGTTATTGCCAGCGTGGGTTTGGAAGACATCACTGGTAATCAGCTAGCAGATCAAAAGTCCATCAGATCCGAATTTCAACAAAGGCGTCTTCACGCATTTCCATAATCCAGGTCTGCACTTCTTCGTCCATCTTTTGATTTCTCAGGTAGCGTTCGGCTTGTCCCATCCTGAATCGATCGCTGAAATCTTCTACCCGGTGGCCAGTGATCTGGAGGAAGTGGTATCCGTGCACTGTTTTAAACACAGGTGAAATCTCGTTTAAAGCAACTGACTCCATTTGGCTCTCGAATTCCGGTACGAAAGTACCCTGACGGTTCCAGCCAAGGTCTCCACCACTCAAGGCGGATCCCGGATCATCCGAGTGCAACTTTGCGATCTCGTCGAAATCGCGACCGTTGACTATTTCTTCTCTCAGGGATTCTGCCAACTCTCTGGCTTCCTGTTCTGTTCTGATTTCAGAAGTTTGAATCAGTACATGGCGTACTTCAGTTTGATCCACCTGACCTTCGGCCTTTGCGCCACGTTTTTCCAGTAGTTTTATAATGTGGTAGCCACTGCCACTCTTTATGGGGCCGTAGATATCACCCGTTGCCATATCCTGGGCGATATCAGCGAACATAGTTGGTAGCTGGGCTGCTTTGCGCCAGCCCAGGTCGCCTCCCTCCAAGGCGTTTTGACCAGCGCTTTTTTGTATAGCGAGTCCATGAAAGTCAGCCCCCTGGTTAACCTGGTCAATTAATGACTGGGCTTCACGTTTCACGCTTAATATCTGTTCGGATTTCGCATCATTAGGTATGGGCAGCAGAATGTGTGCCAACCGATATTCATCCGCAGTGATTACTTCACCCAGCTCTGATGCCAGAAAATTCTTGATCTCCTGTTCTGTTATCTTGATACGGCTTCGCATGATTCCCTGCTGCACACGACTTATGGCAATCTCACGGCGGATCTGCTCGCGCATATCAACATAGGAGATACCATCTTGTTGGATGGCAACGGTAAACTCAGACAAGCTCATATTATTCTGCTGGGCTATCCCCTGCATCGCTTCTGTCAGCTCCTCGTCGCTGATACGTACCCCTGCGCGGTCTGCCATTTGTAGTTGAAGGCTCTCCACGATAAGTCGTTCTATAATTTGCTGGTTGAGGATATCTTCCGGTGGCATTTGTTGCCCGGCACTTTCAACCTGCGTCTGGATGGACTGGCGTCGGACGTCCAATTCGGACTGCATAATGACATCCTCGTCGACCACGGCGATGATTTTGTCCAGGATGACCAGTGAAGCCGATGCCGGGAAAGATATCAATACAGCGGTAGCCAGCCCGGTCGACAGAGATAACAATGTTGAGATTCTGTTCATTTACAAACCCAATTTTGTTTGATTATAACCCAATGGCGTTTTCCCTGTTTCTGTATCCGGGAATAGCATCTTCCAACAGTGTATCCAGGCGTTTGCCCAGGGTCGCCAGGCCTTTCATCTGAAACTCGAAAAAGATGCCGGTTTCGGACGGCGTTGTGATATCTGTCAGGGCGATGACATCCCCGGGAGAGTTTGGGTCGTCCACCAGAGTGATAATGGCTCTCGGCTCCTTCAGGAAACGTCGGACCACCAGTCTGGACTTCCAGCAACAGTCGTTATATTCAAGACCGACGAATGATTCAATAGTTCGATGGTCATCCCAGCCAAAATTCCATCGTCCGATCACGCTCCACTGCCGGACCAATGGCCAGATAAAACTCAGGTCAGATTCTTCGGAACTGGCAATCAGGGTTGGGATCTGGACGTCGGGACTGGTGTAAATATAACTTAGATTGAAGATCTTTCGTTGGCCGGTCTGGTACTTTAGTCCAAAAGTACTGCGATTGGTTCGTTTGACCTCAGGTTCCCACTCAAAAGTGTGGGAGACACTCACGCCGTTGGCCAGAGACAAGCGAGCCTGAGTAAATAGCGCGGATCGTTTTGCCGTCGGATCCTCATCTGGCGTGGGTTTGAATATAACCTCACGATCCTTCAGATAGTGGATCTGCCCTATACTCGCCGAGAGAAACTCCGCGCCTGTCTCCCCCGATAAGAAGCGGGTTGTGAGCCCAAGACTAAACTGTCGGGCGTCACCGATTCGATCGTAACCGGTAAACCGATTCTCACGAAAGATGGATGTATAGGTCAAAGGAAATGCGGCAGCATCGAATTTTGGCAGATCGTCCTGATCTGCATAGTCAACCGAGAGAAAGTACACTCTTGGTTCGAGAGTCTGCTGGATTTTTGCATCTCCCCAGTTAAAAAATCGATCAAAATAAAGGCCGGAGTCGATGGAAAAGCGAGGTATTGTGAGCTCCGGGTTGGCACGGCCTAACGGGGGTGAGTCATCGAGATTGTACTTACGATGGATGAGACCTATTGCCGGTTCGACAAATCCCCAGATAGAGACGAACGGCCAACTTACCCCAAAGTCTGCAACGACGCGTTCGCCGATGGTCGCATCTGCGCCCAGCAGACCCGTATTGTTCTTGTCAAAAAACGTGTAATCCAGTTTTACATCAGCGTTAACCGCACGCAATTGCTGGTACCAGTTAGTCGACAGCGAAGGCAGTCTTTCGTACTGGGGCAATGGGATCGTGTCCAGGTTTTGAAAGCCCTGCAGGGTCAGTGCCGTGTTCCAGTTATCACCTCGATATTCCACGGTACCAATTCGGTCCAGGGCTGCGGTACGCCGATTTGTAAAACTGGAATCTACGGGGTTGATGAATTGCTCGACAGCGCTTGATCCAACATTGCCACCGATATCATGCAGATAGTCGATATCGGACACTGCGCTATAGTCAATGGTTGTCTTCCAGCGTGAATCCAGGCCTCCATCATGGCGAATATTGAGTAACCAGCGATCCTGCTTTTCAAAGTCCCGGACTGGAATATCCACCCCATCTTCTGTCTCATCGCGAAGAATGCGATCGTCGTAAATATCATCCTTGTACAGGAACGCGCCATTAATCTGGTTCATTGAGCGACGGGTCATGAACCTGAATTGCCCGTCGTTGATCAGACCTCTTTTCCACAGGCTCCTTAACTCATACGTCGCATCATAGTTCGGCGCCAGGTTGAAGTAATAGGGAATATTGATGTCCGTTCCACCGTCGGAATCGTAGCCAATATTTGGCAACAGGAATCCTGATTGTCGATCACTGTTGATTGGGAACCGCAGATAAGGGAAATAAAGAACGGGTACGTTTCTGACCTTGATGGTCATGTTACGCGCGATACCAACCCCTTTATCCGGCACGAGGTTGAGGCTGTTCGAGTTCATCATCCAGGCAGTGCTGCCGGGATCACATCGGGTCAGGCTGGCATTGTCCATGATGATATGGCCGTTTTCCTCCAGACTAATGCTGGATGCGTTGCCTCGATAGCCGGACTGGTGGAGTAGAAATGTCCCTCGATCGATCACACCTGTACCAGTAAGCAGGTTCGAGCTTGCATGCTCGCCGGTTAATAGCATCCCGTCCTGTCGAATCCGCAGGGGCCCGTCAATCTCCGCAATTTGAGTTTCTTCGTTTTGGACGATTTTGGGTGAATGAATCTCCTGGGCGTTCTGAATCAGCAAGACATCACCGGTCAAGGTCATTAATTTGTCGATTTCGTAATTCGCGTTGTTCGCCGCGGCTTCCATTGCACCGGGTATCAGGGTTTGGCGTTTTTCGGGTTCCAGATACCGGCCATGACAGAAATAGGGCAGGGCTTCAAGATCAGTGGGAGACATATGATCGGCTGCCTGCCAGTCGATTTCTGCCGCAGTGCTGTTCGGGTGGTCCGATTCAAGGTCCTGGTCAGCGAAACTCCCGCTTATGTTTAACAGTCCAGACAGGCACAAAATTGAAATGGCGTTTTTTTGACTCAAGTTAGGCTGATTCTAAACAGGAACTGATGGGTGTGGCCTTTCGCCGGGTAAAGGAGATAGGGGATAATAAAGCATTCATCATATAAGGTCAGGTACTTCCTGCGACAAGACATGGTAAACCCAGACGTGGTCAAGAATGTGCAACAAAGCCGGGAAAAACAGTTAAACATCTGGGCTCGAGCCCGATTGTTCGATCGGGGCGAGAAGATGGGTAATGAGTTCAGGCTTTATCCGGCATCCGATGATGCTAGCTTCCGGAGATATTTTCGTGGCCAGGCAGCATCCGGCAGTTATATTTTTGTGGATGCGCCACCGGAAAAGGAAGACAACCCGACATTCGTTCAGATCGCCAGGCTTCTTGGTGACAATGGGCTTAACGCTCCGCGGGTCTATGATGTGGATTTTTCAGCAGGCTACATGATGCTCTCAGACCTTGGAGATGAATTGTATCTGGACGCCCTTCAAACCGGAGACAAGGAGCGCACAGCGGGGCTATACAGTGCAGCCTTGACGACTCTGACAAAGTTTTCGAAGGTGGAAACGTCAGGGTTACCGGTCTATTCAGAGTCTGTACTGCGACAGGAAATGGACCTGTTTCCAGACTGGTTCCTGGCCAAACAAATGGGGGTATCACTGCAACCGGACGAGCGCAGGCACCTTGAATCGGTGTTTCAGCTGATGGTGACCAATGCGCTTGAGCAACCCCTGGTATTTGTGCATCGCGATTTCCATTGCCGCAATTTGATGATTACAGAAGAAAACAGTCCTGGAATCATCGACTTTCAGGATGCGATCAAGGGCCCCGTGACCTACGACCTGGTTTCTTTACTGAAGGATTGTTACTGGAGGTTTCCCCGGCACGAGGTGGTTACCCGGGTGAAAGGTTACTGGCAGATGCTGGAGCCAGACGTTAATTTTGAACATTTTATGCGCTGGTTTGACTTAATGGGTCTGCAGCGACACATCAAATGCGCCGGTATCTTTAGCCGGTTGCATCTCAGGGACTTTAAATCCAACTACCTGCACGACATACCCCTGGTGATGGAATACATTCTGGAAGTCTGCCGGGAATATGATGAAGTCAGCGCCTTTGGTCAGTGGCTTCAGGCTCGAATCCTTCCCGATCTTGCAGTGAGGCTGAATACTGCCAGGCCCCTTACTGAGAGACGGTCAAAGACAACAATTTCTACGCAGCCAATTTCTGAGGGGCCAGGTTCTGAGGGACCAGGTTCTGAGGGAGACAATCCTTGAAGGCCATGATTCTGGCGGCGGGTGAGGGCAAGCGCATGCAACCATTGACTCGTGACATACCTAAACCCTTGCTGTGGCTGAATGGCAAAACTTTGATCGATCACCATGTTGAGGCGTTGCAATCTGCCGGATTTGATGAAGTCGTCATCAATATCCACTATCTTGGGGAAATGATCAGAACTCACATAAATCAGCGAACCGATCTGTCCATAAAAATTTCATTTTCAAAAGAACCTGAACTGTTGGAAACCGCAGGCGGTATCAAAAAAGCGTTACCGCTTCTGGGTGTTGAACCTTTCGCTGTGGTCAGCGGGGATATTTACACGGACTATGATTTCCGCCGCTTGCGAGTATTTGACATCAGGAAGAAGGCTCACCTGGTGATGGTTGATAACCCCGAACATCACGCGGAAGGAGATTTTTCAATCGCCTCGTCGGGGTTGCTAAAACTGGATGGGAGCAGACTTACCTGGGGAAGCATTGGGATATTCAGTGCTGGGTTCTTTGATTCTGTCAAACCCGGCAGATGTTCCCTGCGACATCTGTTCGACACCTCCATCCCCCGGGGTGAATTAACTGGAGAGTATTACAGGGGTTTTTGGACGGACGTCGGCACCCCCCGAAGGTTAAAAGAATTACGCGATACGGTGAAGGGCGTTATCAACAGACCGTGATTCAGATAGAATAGTTTTTTTCAACAGGGGATGACAGTGGATCCAGCGATTGCTCCTTCAATTTTATCGGCAGACTTTGCGCGGTTGGGACAGGAAGTTGATGATGTCCTGGCGGCAGGCGCGGATATCATTCATTTTGATGTTATGGACAATCACTATGTGCCGAACCTGACAATAGGGCCGATGGTTTGTGCGGCGTTGCGTCAGTACGGTGTCAAGGCACCCATTGACGTGCATTTAATGGTTAAACCTGTCGACAGGATTATCGATGACTTCATTGAAGCAGGGGCGTCCTATATTACGTTTCATCCCGAGGCTACTGAACATATTGGTCGTTCCCTGGATACGATTCGCAGCGGCGGTTGTAAGTGTGGCCTGGTGTTCAACCCAACGACACCACTAAGTTACCTTGATTATGTGATGGGCAAGGTTGATATGATCCTTATCATGTCAATTAACCCGGGGTTTGGTGGTCAGAAGTTTATCCCCATGACACATGAAAAACTGCGCCAGGCCAGAAAACGCATCGACGACAGTGGGCGGGACATAAGGTTGGAGATCGATGGCGGAGTAAAGGTGGACAATATTGCTGAAATTGCCGGGTCCGGTGCAGATACCTTTGTTGCCGGTTCGGCGATTTTTGGTTCAGAAAATTATGCGGAGATCATCTCTGCCATGAAAGAGGAGATCCGAACGACCTCGTCGTGAGGTTCCCCGCACTGGGTTGATAAGCATGTAGGTCTGTTTTAAGCTGTCCCGGCCCACTGCTATTAACAGATGGGAACATTCAACGACGAAACAACAACGAAACAACAATGAAAGAGATAAACCGTCTCAATTGGTACCGCTTCTCCCTATCCTGGCGATGGTGATCTAATACCGTTGTATCCGTCACTGTGACGATCGCCCTGGGTATTCCAACCGATTTCCCCAGAAAGTTACTACAAAAATAGATTTTTCACTTAAGGTTTTCACAGCAAATTTACGCAACAGTTAGCGGAGATCACGCATGAGATCTTCTCTGAGAGGCACCATGAACACAATTACACCTGAGTTATTTGCTGAATATGCGGCCCAGGGATTTAATCATATCCCCGTGACTGAAGAAGTCCTGGCTGACCTCGACACACCTTTGTCCAGCTACATTAAGGCGGCAAGGGGCAAATACAGTTACCTGCTTGAATCTGCTAATTCTGGCGGTGAGAAGTGGTCTCGATATTCAATGGTAGGTCTACCGTCCGAAAAAGTACTGAAAGTCTACGGCGACGAAATTATCGTGGAGATTAACGGGGTCGAGTCAGAACGAGTTACCCGCGATGATCCACTGGCTTTCGTTGAACAGTTTCAGGCACGTTATCGCTATCCTTCACTCGAGGATCTTCCGATCTACACGGGCGGGCTGGTTGGCTATTTTAGCTATGACACCGTGCGCTACGTTGAAAGCAGAATCCGTCATAGCCAACCTGAAGATACCATAGGTACACCTGATATTCTGTTAATGGTGTCCAATGACGTGCTGGTGTTCGATAGTGTTAAAGGCAAGATCCATCTGATTACCCACGCTGACCCCGGCGAATCCGATGCGCTGGCAAAAGCTCAATTGCGACTCGAGCAGATGAAATCGAGCTTGCAGAACGAGCTGCCCCGGTCGGTAAGAGAAGCAACCGTTGGCCCCGCCATTCACGAAGAGGATTTCGTCTCCAGCTATGGTGAGGATCAGTTCAAGGCAGATGTTGACAAGATCAAGGATTACATTGTTGCCGGTGATGTGATGCAGGTTGTTTTGTCCCAGAGAATGTCGGTAATCATGGAAAGTGATCCGTTAAATCTCTATCGGGCGCTCAGGTCACTAAATCCGTCCCCTTATATGTATTACATGGACCTTGGGGATTTTCATATTGTCAGCTCCTCGCCGGAGATTCTGGCCAGATTGGATAACGGCGACGTCACGGTTCGGCCGTTAGCCGGGACCCGGCGCCGGGGACGGAATGAGACAGAGGATAAATTCCTTGAAGAAGAGTTGCTCACCGACCCGAAAGAGATTGCCGAACATCTGATGCTGATTGACCTGGGTCGAAATGATATTGGCCGTGTTTGTGATATTGGTACGGTGGAGGTGACGGAGATGATGGTGGTTGAGAGATACGCTCATGTCATGCATATTGCTTCACATGTTGAAGGCACGATACGTGATGGATTAACGGCGATGGATTTACTCCGAGCAACCCTCCCTGTTGGAACGCTGAGTGGTGCACCCAAGGTGCGGGCACTGGAGATCATCGATGAGTTTGAACCCGAGAAACGTGGCATCTTTGGTGGTGCGGTCGGATACCTATCCTGGACTGGCAACATGGACACCGCCATCGCGATTCGTACTGCGGTGGTAAAGGACAGGAAATTGTACGTTCAGGCGGGAGCTGGCATCGTCGCAGACTCCATTCCCCGGTTGGAATGGAAAGAAACAATCAACAAGGCGCGCTCCATCTTTCGAGCCGCAACATTGGCTGAAAATGGCCTTGATCTCAGTCAGGTGGACGAAAACCCCAGGCAATCAAACAAAGATGAATCGAGGCAGGTAATGGGAGACCAGGGGAGCGGGAAATGATTCTGATGATTGATAACTATGATTCGTTCACTTACAACCTGGTGCAATACCTGGGAGAGTTGGGAGAAGAGGTCAGTGTATTTCGAAATGACGAAATAACCATCAAAGAGATCGCGTCCCTGGCACCGGCAGCAATCGTATTGTCGCCTGGACCCTGTACGCCCAATGAAGCTGGTATTTCGATGCAGGTAGTCAGGAATTTTGCCGGGAAACTCCCCTTGCTGGGAATTTGTCTCGGCCACCAGAGTATTGCCCAGGAGCTGGGTGGCGATATCATTCGGGCCCGACAAGTGATGCATGGCAAAACATCGGACATTTATCACAATAGTGAAGGCGTTTTTAAAGGGTTGCCAAATCCATTCACAGCCACCCGTTACCATTCGTTGATTGTCGACGAGACAACGTTACCCGAATCCCTTGAAGTAACAGCCTGGACTGAGGTGGATGGAAAAAGGGATGAAATAATGGCAATACGACAGTGTGATCAATCCCTCGAAGGTGTTCAGTTTCACCCGGAGTCTATTTTGACTGAACACGGTCATGCCCTGCTGAGTAACTTTTTACAGTACAAATAAGAGCTGGTCGTGTAAGAGCCTGTCGTGGCGTGGTCAAATAGCCGGACAGTAATTAATATAAGACAGTAGTTTACAAGAAACAGTACACAAAGGAGCTAGACCATGGATATGCCGACGGCTATTGCCAGGGTGATCGCACAGCAGGATTTGAGTCGTGATGAAATGCTGGATGTGATGCGATTAATCATGGCAGGTGATGCGACGGATGCACAAATTGGTGGTTTTCTGGTAGGCCTGCGAATGAAAGGAGAGACAGTTGATGAACTCATCGCGGCTGCGACTGTGATGCGTGAACTTGCCACGCCTGTGAATGTAGATACGGCCAATCTGGTAGATACCTGTGGTACGGGCGGTAGCGGTTCGAACAAGTTCAACGTGTCGACCGCTAGTGCGTTTGTAGCGGCTGCAGCAGGAGCGCGTGTTGCCAAACACGGTAACAGGGGGGCATCGAGTAAGAGCGGTAGTGCTGACGTTCTTGAAGCAGCGGGCGCTGTTATTATGTTATCCGCCGATCAGGTTGCCAGCTGTATTGATGTGACACGGGTTGGATTCCTGTTTGCACTGAATCATCACAGTGCTATGAGGCATGCCATCGGGCCGAGAAAGGAGATGATTGTTCGCACCGTTTTCAATCTGTTGGGCCCGTTAACGAACCCCGCATTGGCGAAACGACAACTCCTGGGTGTTTACGATAAACAATGGGTCCGGCCCGTTGCCGAAGTGTTACGAAGTCTGGGCAGTGAGCATGTGATGGTCGTACATTCCGCCGATGGGCTTGACGAGATTAGTATTTCAGCACCGACTCATGTTGCCGAACTAAAGTCCGGTAACATCTCCGAGTATGACATTTCCCCTGAGGATTTCGGACTGCAAAAGTCGCCGCTGGCGGAACTCGTGATAGAAAACAGCGATGAAAGTTTACTTTTGGTGCAGCAATCCCTCCAAGGCAGCCACAGCGGAGCTGCCAATATAGTCAGCATAAATGCCGGTGCTGCGATCTATGTTGCGGGCCTGTGCAACAGCCTCGAGGCGGGCGTGGAGATGGCACAAGATGCGGTAGGTGCCGGGCTCGCCATGGAAAAGATGAAAGAGTTTGCGGATTTCACCCGGCGTCTGGCGGATTCAGTGGAGACCACATGACCCCGGATATTTTGCGCAAGATTGTTACCGAGAAGCGGCACGAGGTCGAACTTAGTCGAAGTCGCTGTTCAATCAAAGAACTTGAGAAAACAGTGGTAAATGCCGACCCTGTGCGTGGATTCCGGCTGGCTCTGGAGTCAAGGATTTCTGCCCAGGTTCCCGCGGTGATCGCAGAAGTAAAGAAAGCCTCACCTTCCAAAGGCGTGATCAGGGAGAATTTTGTTCCCAGTGAAATTGCACGCAGTTATGCAGCGTCCGGCGCCTGTTGTTTGTCAGTACTGACGGATGTGAAATTTTTCATGGGCAGCAACACATACCTGACAGATGCGCGTAGTTGCGTTGAGTTGCCGGTGCTTCGAAAAGATTTCACGATTGACCCATATCAGGTTTACGAGGCACGGGCAATTAATGCGGACTGCATTTTGTTGATTGTGAGTATCCTTGATGATGAGAAGCTTCGATCTTTGCACAGATTGGCGAAGGATTTGTCAATGGATGTGCTGGTTGAAGTGCACGACGGAGCGGAGCTGAAACGAGCGCTCGAGATTAAGCCTGACATCCTGGGTATCAATAACAGAAATCTGCGAACCTTCGAGGTATCGTTGGAGACGACGTTCGAATTGATGGATCAGCTTGATTCGAATATCATGCTGGTGACGGAAAGTGGCATCCGTAATAAAAATGATGTCCAGGAGATGCTTGATCGGGGTATTTACGGTTTTTTAGTCGGGGAGGCGTTTATGCGCGAGGAACAACCTGGCGCTAAACTGAAGGAATTATTCAGCTTCTGATATCTCGCGCTTCTATAACGGGTCCAACTGCTTGAAAAAAGGCTACCTGACTTCAGACTAGCGAGTCCCGAAGACCACCATTGTTTTGCCTTTGACAGAAACCAGGCCTTGCTCTTCCAGGGTTTTTAGCACTCGACCGACCATTTCGCGGGAACAACCCACCAACCGGCCAATTTCCTGACGGGTTACTTTTATTTGCATACCGTCAGGGTGGGTCATGGCATCGGGCTCTTTGGACAAATCCAGTAGTGTCCGTGCAACACGACCGGTAACGTCCAGAAATGCAAGGTCGCTTACCTTTCTCGTGGTCTTTCCCAGCCGCTCCACGAGCTGGGTCGCCAGGTGGTAGAGCATACCGCTGTCACGTTTACTGAGTTCTGCAAATTTTAAGTAACCCAGTTCTGCTACTTCACATTCAGTTTTGGCTTTAACCCACGCGGACCGGACTCGATCCCCGAACATGGCCATTTCACCGAAAAAGTCGCTCTCGTTGAGATAGGCCACGATGATTTCACGGCCGGATTCGTCTTCGATAAAGACGGTTACAGAGCCTTTGGTGATGTAATAGATGGAATTACTTTCTTCCCCGGCGTAGATAATCGTACTACCACGAGGGTATTTTCGTCGGTGGGCAGCGGCTAGAAATTCGTCCATGTTGCCAACGTCGGTTGCAGCTAAGGTGAGGCTTACCATTTAATTTCTTTCATCATTACAGAGTTTGATACTCTAGAGTACGACTAGCCATGATTCAAAACAACCACATAACGGATTTTAGTGAATAAAGATGGATTCATCGGGTGAAGTTCTCTGGTAGCAAATGGGGCATGCAGGTAACATGAGCGCCCCTTAGTGGTAGTGGAATCTGGATGAAAGCTTCGGTTAAGTGGATTGATAACGTAACTTTTTTAGCTGAATCGGAAAGTGGTCACACCGTGGTGATAGACGGCCCACCATCAGCCGGTGGCCGAAACATTGGAATTCGGCCCATGGAACTTGTTCTCCTGGGTGTGGGTGGCTGCACGAGTTTTGACGTTATTTCGATTTTACAGAAATCTCGGCAGGATGTGACTTCCTGTGTTGCAGAGATTGAGGCTGAAAGAGCAGATGAAGTACCCAGCGTATTCACCAGGATACATTTTCACTTCCGGGTGACTGGGCGCAAACTGAAGGAAGCCCAGGTAAAGCGAGCGATTGACCTGTCGGCAGAAAAATACTGCTCAGCATCGATCATGCTAGGCAAGGCGGGTGTTGTGATCACTCACAGCTACAATATTGAAATTGAAAGTAAGAACTAATGGTTTGCGCCATGTTGCTAGATTATCTACCATCCACCCATTGTTGACACCGAGTCCCACGGGACCAACTTGTGTGTATCCAGAAACTAGAACTGTGAGTGTTACTTCCCTCGTAAGTAATTGTTTCATATAACTAACAGTTTACAGATGTTGTGATTATTGGCTGAAAATGCCTATTTATAGACAGGAACTAACTTGTGAGTAATCAATTGAACCAGTCTTCTGGCCTTAATAATGTCACTCGATCACTGGCGATCAACACTTATCAATTATACGAGTTTGAGGACCGGGAAGCCGTTGAGCATTGGTTTCGGTCCTTTGAAAAACAATTTTCAGTTGATCGGTTGTCTGCTTTTATCACGACGTTGGGAAATGCCATCGGTGCAAAAATCCTCAATGTATCCTCAACTCCCTACAAGCCCTATGGAGCCAGCGCCGCTCTGCTGGTCGCCCAGGATGTAGTTGCGCAGGCGCAACATCATATAGCCCATCTGGATGCAAGCCATATTGCGGCCCATAGTTACTTTGACGCCGGTGAGCGAGTGGCACAGTTCAGACTGGAAATTGAGATTTCAACCTGTGGTGCAGCTCATCCTTGCAGTTTGATTGATTCCGTTCTGCGGGAAACAAAGGCTGACTTTGTACAACTGGACTACCGGGTGCGTGGTCTTGCCTGGCACGCAAATGGCGAACCTGACTTGGCAGCCGACAAGTTAACAGCAGGAATGTGTAGTGTGGACGGCTACGAGTCATTTTTCGAGTCATCGACGGGTCGTGGTGGCAGCTATGTTGAGTTAATCCGTTCCGATCTGCCTAATTCGCTTGATCAACTGATTGAGAAAATGAGGCGTTAACGGCTGTGAGTTGTTCGTTGCGTTGAACCACCCTAAACCCAATAGGTTGAGCGAGTCATCAGCTTCGAGATCATCGTCATGAATGATCGGGCTGGAAGAGGAAACTGGGCAGCACCTGCAGCCTGCGCGGTGTGCATATGTCTGGCTTCATCGCTTTTCATTTGAGCGAGTATTGCGCGGGATTTCTCATCTTTCCCGGGCAGCTTTTGAAGGTGATCTTCCAGGTGCCTGCAAACCTGGTCCTCGGTTGCTGCGACGAAGCCTAGATTTATCTTGTCACCCAACAATCCCGCCACTGCACCCATGGCAAAAGAAGAGACATACCAGAACGGATTAAGATAGCTCACGGATGCATCGAGTTCCTTCAGCCGTGTTTCGCACCACGCCAGATGATCTGTTTCTTCCTCTGCTGCCTGCTGCATTGAGCGGGACACTTGATTGGACTTCGCCGTAAGTGCTTGTCCCTGGTAGAGCGCCTGTGCACACACTTCACCGCAGTGATTTACCCGCATCAGACGTGCAGACTCCCGTCGCTCGTTATCGCTTAGGGAGTCGGCTTGTATTGTCTCAGCAGGTGAGCCGCGATTTGTTTTACCGACTGAACCGGCACTTGCACGCAACGCTTTATCTAACTGAGTAATTAATTTGTCGACTGGTGATCTCTGCACAGTACTATTTTTCACTGGATTACCCCAGCGCTCTTAACTGGCGTCCACCGAGAAGATGCAGGTGGATATGGAATATTGTTTGCCCGCCTTCACTGTTACAGTTCATTATGAGGCGAAACCCAGGCTCCGAGAGATTGTTTTCTGCAGCCAGTTGTTTTGCAGTGAGTATCATATGACCGACCAGGGGTTGATCTTCAATCTCTATATCATTGATAGTACTAATATGCTTTTTTGGGATGATAAGCGTGTGAACTGGCGCAGCCGGGGTAATATCTTTAAAAGCGACGACGTGGTCATCCTCATAAACGATTTCTGACGGAATGTCACGGTTGGCAATTTTGCAAAAAAGGCAATCTGTCATATTGGCCTGGCTCGTGATGAATTGTTAAGCAACGGGCACATGCTATCGAAGAACATAGGCAGTGTAACCGTTTTCGTTCAGGATATAGGCAGCAAGGTCGGCACGTCTGCCCCCCTCGGCGGCGGTGACGTAAACTGCATCAGCTTTAAGTTTGTGCAGGTTCTTGCGCAACAGCAGCACGGGCACGTTGATTGCGCCCTCAATCTTGTCGGTTTTAGCTTCATTTGGATTTCTGACATCGAGAATGTAAGTTTTAGGGTTCCATTTCTTAATCATTTGCTGGGCTTCTTCCAGGGACACGGTTTCGACCAGGTGATCCATGAGCAACCGTTCGAACTCGGTTTCTGATAATCGCATCATTATCCCATCAGTGATCATCGTGACGGTTGCGTTGCGGGGCACGTCGCTAATCAGTGCATCCTGGCCGAAGTTGTCCCCTGTTTTCAATTCCGCCAGCAACATGGTTCGCTCACCAGCAGTACGCTCGACTCTGACGCGTCCCGCCTGAATAACATAAAAGTAATCCCCTGGTTCCTTCTGGCGAATGACGACATCTCTGGCTTTATATTTAACCTCTTCAAACCTGCTGAAAAGTGATTGTATATTTGCCGGTGGAATAAACTCAAACAATGGCGAACTCAGCAGGGTTGTCATCCAGTCGATAGCCTCGGTTTCCTCCAGTTCAGAAACGGTGTAATCCGATGCCCCCATACCTGAAGACAGCAACCCGGAGTCCGCGCGGTCAATAACAAGAACCCGGGTTTTTTCCTTGCAGACAAGCGTCAGTCTATGAGGGTTGTTGTTGTCAATGGGGTAGGATGCGGCCTCGTCACCGACGGCTCTGCTTTTCGCGTCGAAACTCTGGTCAAGCAGATCAACGGTGCCTGACAACAGCCAATAAACGTAGCGATCTTTTTCGCCACGTTTAAAGATCACTTTTCCTTTCGGGTAGGTATCCATTCTGGCTTTCGCCATGATTTGCTTCAATTCATCGTCGCTCTTCTCGTCGAATGGAACGAGATGCCTGATTGGTTCAAGGTCTTTGCCAGCCATTCTCATTTGCTTGTCCTGTAGTCCTTCAAGGTGAAATTGCCATTCCCTGCGCACTGCGTCTTGTCTTAAATAGCTCTGAACATGCCTAATTTACCTTGAAGGATTACTTGTAGTTTGAGTCAGGGAGTTCAAAGTAATTCAGGCCCCCCGCTTTGAGTTTTGAAGTGGCAGCCTGCAACTCACCGGCTCTATGATAAGGACCCAATAAAACAACGAAGAGTATGCCATCTTCCACCGGCCTCTTCTGCACATAAGGTAACAGGCCTATGTCAGTCAGCGCCAGTTGCTGTCGTTCCGCACCTTCGAGTTGGGGAAAAACGCCCGTCTGAAGGATTTGTCCGCTAACGGGTAGATCAATTTGCGCCGGTTCTCCCCGTGGAACAAATGTGTCGGACAGGCTTTGTGATTCTATAAGAGCGCCGGAGGTAAACATAGATGCTGCGTCTGTACGATTATCCTCGGTGGTTAATCGGGCGAACAGGATGACGGTAAAGATCAGAGCCAGCGCCAGTAGCCATTTTTGGCTATCCCGCCAAGGGTGCGAATCTGCTGTTGATGAGCTGACATCCCGATTTTCAACAGTGGAGATGGGGTTTACCCTGTCGTGAAGAGTTGGAATTTCAAGTTGTTCAGGTAGTGTTGGGGTGACTTGAGGAGGGTGACCGGCTTGTGATGCCAGGGCCAGGGATTCTGGCGCAGACACGACAACGACCGTGACATTGTCCTTACCTCCGGCGTCGAGCGCCCTGTTGATCAGCTTGTCAGCCTTTTCCTGGTCAGAGCTCTCTTCCCCGAGAATGGACTCAATAGTTGCGCTACCGACGCAATCAGTGAGGCCATCGCTACAGAGCAGAATTTTCTGATTTGGTCGCCATTTTTCGCTGATACTGTCTGCCTTTACCATTTCCAAGTGTTGAGTACCCAGAGCCTTGCTGATGCCGTTTCTTCTCGGGTCGTATGCTGCTTCTTCCTCTGTGATTTCACCATCATCGATCAGCGATTGAACAAGTGAGTGATCGACGGTCAGTTGTGTAAGTGCACCATCAAACCGATAGGCGCGGGAATCGCCGACCCAATGAATGTTGAACAGGTTTCGCTGAGAATAGAGCAACACCAGGGTCGTCGCCATGTTGTTTGAAGAGATGTGACTCGCGGATACTTCTGCATTGAAAAATTCCTTGATTCGTTGATGGGCAACTTCTATCGCCTGATCAATATCAAGACCTTTGCGTACCTGGTTGATTACCGTGTAGGTTGAAATGGCACTGGCCACCTCGCCAAAACCATGTCCTCCCATGCCGTCAGCGACGATCCACAAAGCCGTGACCGGATCGCAGGCATAGCTGTCTTCATTGTTGTCCCTCATGTTGCCAACATGGGTCCTTGCGCCGAACTGGTTCAATCAACACCTCTTTTGGTACTGCTGCGACTAGTATTGCTGCGATCCAAACGTTCAAGGCAATTGTGGATTATCTCAGACAAGTTTGCCACTATCTACTTGCTCACGCTCGATTGAAACACTGACATTTTCTGCATTACTTAGCGCCCCGGGTTTGGAAACCCGCAGCTTGAGATTCGGCACCGAAAACTCCTTCAGTACCAGTTGTGCTGTTTGTTCCGCAAGCGTTTCGATCAATTGAAAGTGGCTGGATTCGACAAAGGTTGTCACACATTCTGAGATTGACGCGTAATTGCATGCAAAGGATATGTCATCGCTCTGTGCTGCGTCGCTGATATCCCAGCTGATCTCGATATCAATGACGAGCTTCTGCCGCGTATCCTGTTCCCAGTCATGAATACCGATCAGTGCATCTATTTTCAGGCCTTCTATGTAGATAGTATCCATGTTTTTTTACCCAGGGGGACTGAGTTCGGGCATCGGCCATCGCGGCCGAACCGAAATTGACAGATCTTCCAGATGCCCGAGTTTGAGACGTTGTAATCCTGCATAGGCGATCATCGCCCCATTGTCGGTACAGAGTTTAAGTTCAGGGTAATAGACCTGTGCACCGAGTTTATCCGTTAGCTTTTTCAGTTCTTTTCTGAGTGCTTCGTTGGCGCTGACACCACCGGCAATGATCAGAGACGTGTACCCGGTGTGTTCCAGGGCACGTTTACACTTGATACGAATGGTATCAACAACGGCAGTTTCAAAAGCCAGGGCAATGTCAGCCTTATCCTGCTGTGTAGGTGATTCGATACCGGCGAGGGTATTCATTGTAAAAGTCTTAAGGCCGCTGAAACTAAAGTCGAATCCGGGACGATCCGTCATCGGGCGGGGAAAGCGGTATTTTTTTACTTCGCCCATCGTCGCCAGCGCTGCGACTTCCGGTCCGCCGGGATAGGCCAGACCGAGCATTTTCGCAACCTTGTCGAACGCCTCACCAGCGGCATCGTCAAGGGATTCACCCAGCAGTTCGTAATGGCCAAATTCCGTACAGGAAAGCAATTGTGTATGGCCACCGGAAACCAGCAATGCAAGAAAAGGATATTCGGGTTTGCTTTTCGCCAGCATTGTCGCGAGCAGGTGACCTTCCATGTGGTGGATACCCACAGCCGGGACGTTCCAGGCGTAAGCCAGGGATTTGGCAATACTGGCCCCCACCATCAATGCACCGACCAGTCCGGGTCCGGCAGTGTAGGCGATCCCGTCAATCTGGCTGACTGTTGTATTGCTTTCGGTCAGCGCCTGGCGAATCATGGGCAAGGTCTTGCGAATATGGTCACGGGAGGCGAGCTCAGGCACTACGCCACCGTAGACTTTGTGCAGTTCCACCTGGCTGTATAATAAATCAGAGATCAGGCCCAGCTGATCATCATAGATGGCGACGCCAGTTTCATCACAGGACGTTTCGATACCAATAACACGCATGATTTTCATAAAAAAGAATTAGCGGTGTATGTTACTGATTTTCGAGGTAAAAATCCGTTCTCCTTGCGGTGGATGGTGCTGGAATGGCACAGAGCTCAGGGTATTTATCGTGGATTTTGAAGTTTTGCAATTTTTTGTCGATACCGCTAGAATGCGCACCCTTCGCGGAGGAGTAAACCGATTAATGCCTTATGTTAAAGTAAAAGAGAACGAGCCTTTTGATGTGGCTCTACGTCGATTCAAGAGATCTTGTGAAAAAGCCGGTGTCCTGGCTGAAGTTCGGCGTCGTGAATTCTATGAAAAACCCACCTCTGTCCGTAAGCGTAAAGCAGCTGCTGCCGTAAAACGTCATGCCAAGAAAGTTCAGCGTGAATCCAGAAGAATGGAACGTCTGTACTAGGAACATCGGGACTTTAATTTGTATAGGCATTAATCCTCGCCGCCAATTTCTCAGCCTGGGCTGATCTTGGGAGAGAATGGGAACATGTCATCCTCAGAAATAAAAGAACGATTTGAAGCTTCCGTGAAAGACGCCATGCGCGCCCGTGATAAACAGCGCCTGGGTGTTTTGCGATTGATCATGTCTGAGTTCAAGAGAGTCGAAGTTGATGAGCGAATCGAGCTGGATGACACCCGGGTTCTTGTCATCCTCGATAAAATGGTAAAACAAAGAAGAGACTCGCTTTCCCAGTATGAGCAGGCCGATCGGCAGGACCTGGTGCAGCAGGAATCATTTGAATTGGACCTGCTGAAGGAATTCATGCCGGAAGCACTCGATGAGGCTGCTGTTAGCGCAATAATTGATCAGGCAATAGCCGAGACCGGGGCGAGTTCCATGAAGGACATGGGCAGGCTGATGGGGATTGTCCGTCCCCAGGTTCAGGGTCGGGCAGATATGGGCGCAATCAGCACGATTGTTAAACAAAGATTACAATAACTGCCTGGCAAGTTCTGCTGGCAAATTGTAGTGCCATCCACACAGGACACGACACCGGTTATTCTTGCCTTTAACCAGGTCCGATGCCATTGTGGGTGACCTCAATATCAACCACACCAGACACCCTTGATACCTCCTGATTTCATAGACGAACTGCTTGCTCGAACGGACATCGTCGAAATAGTGGATTCTCGCGTTAGCCTCAAGAAAACAGGTCAGAACTACTCGGGGTTGTGTCCTTTCCATACTGAAAAATCGCCTTCATTTACCGTGAGCCCGAACAAGCAATTTTACTATTGCTTTGGTTGCCAGGCATCAGGGAGTGCCCTGAAGTTCGTGATGGAATTCGACCGTATGGATTTTATCGCGGCCGTCGAGATGCTTGCCGGCAGGGCCGGGATGGAAGTTCCCAGGAGCACCAATGTCTCTTCGGAAAAGCAACAACAACGGAAATCCATATACAACATACTTGATCAGTCTTCGTCGTTCTATTCCCAGCAACTGCGTCATCACAAAGAGAAATCCAGGGCGGTGGATTATCTGAAATCAAGGGGTTTAACCGGTGAAATCGCCCGGGACTTTGGTATCGGTTTTGCCCCACCGGGGTGGGATAACCTGTATTCAGAACTGGCCAAGACAAACCTGGAACGACAGTTGTTAATCGAATCAGGCATGGCAATCGAAAAAGACAAGGACAATACCTCGGATGACCGTGTATACGATCGATTTCGAGAGCGGGTTATGTTCCCTATTCGCGATCTCCGGGGTCGTGTTATCGCTTTTGGCGGCAGGATCATCGGCGATGGGAAGCCAAAATACCTGAATTCACCGGAAACACCCGTGTTTCACAAGGGCAGGGAGCTGTATGGGCTCTATGAGGCCAGGCAGAGGAACCGGCGCCTTGATCAGTTGCTGGTCGTCGAGGGTTACTTGGATGTGGTTGCGCTGGCCCAGTATGGCGTCAATTACAGTGTCGCGACCCTCGGGACGGCAACGACAGATGAACACCTGGATCGGCTCTTTCGCATGGTGCCAACCGTGGTGTTTTGTTTCGATGGTGATTCGGCTGGGTCAAATGCGGCCTGGAAAGCCCTTGTTATTGCCTTGTCACATATGAAAGATGGCAGAAGTGCCCGGTTCCTGTTTGTGCCCGATGGTGAGGATCCTGATTCGCTGATTAGATCCGAGGGAAAAGACAAATTTGAATGGCGGATTGACCAGGCCATGCACCTGCCTGACTTTTTCTTTGAAAAACTGCTAGGCGAGGTGGACGTCGATACCATTGACGGCAAAGCCCATCTCAGTAAATTGGCCATGCCTATGATCATGAAAATCCCCGTGGGCGTGTTCCGTGAGCTAATGATCGGCCGGTTGTCTGAAATGACGAATCTGGCGGGAGACAAGTTGCTTGAGTTATCAGGCGCGAAGCCTGGTTCATCGGGCTACCAACCCGCAATCGTTGCAGTGGATCAGCCCCCGGCAGAGGGCTGGGATGAATATTCACCCGATGAATACGATGGGCAATACGATGATTATTATCCGGATCAGCTACCGCAATCCTCGGACCTCGCCAACAAGGCAATTTCCTTGCTGCTGAGACAGCCAGAATTGTGCAACATCGTCGAAGAAAGCCATTACACGATTCTGGAGTCTGCGGGCGGTTGTGGATTATTGCTGGAAATCGTCCGGGTAATATTGGTAGAGGAAATTCGTTCCCCCGTGCTTCTGCTGGCGAAATACCAGGATCGGGTCGAATTTACCCTGCTCAAACAATTAGCCGAGCAGGAACAGTTACTGGGCATTGCAGACCTGCCGGACCAGTATCTTGGCGTTATCAACAAGCTTAGAAAAAAGATTGATGAGAAGGTGAGCGAGGAGCTTAAACGACCCCTCGTACACAAGGCACTGAAAGATATGAACGAAGAGGAAAAACAGCAGCTGCGGGATCTGACCGTAAGAAAGGCTACGAACCGACCAATGAAATAACCATGTAAGCGGTTGCCACAGAACTTCCCGTTTACGGGCTTTTTACGTGTTTTCTATTGTTTATGCATGTTTTTATGCACGCTTTTATGCGTGTTACATGCATGTTTTATGCCTGTTTTGTGTCGGGTAGGTTCCTGAATTCTCGCACCAAATCAGTCACTTGAAGTGGAATAACACAATAAGTGTGGCTATAATGTCCGGCTCCTTTTCTCACCAAACCCCTAAGGAATTGTATGGCAAGTGGATTAGCAAAACAGGAGTCTCGGTTGAAAGACCTTATCAGCCGTGGGCGGGAACAAGGCTACCTCACATATGCAGAGGTCAACGACCATCTGCCTGATGACATATCAGATCCTGAGCAGATCGAAGACATTATCGGCATGATAAACGACATGGGGATTGCGGTTCACGAAACCGCCCCGGAGACCGATGATCAAATGCTCGAAGGTGACTCAACTGATGAGTTAGCGGCTGAGGAAGCGGCAGCTGTTTTAGTGGCAGTTGAAAATGAGGCAGGTAGAACCACTGACCCTGTTCGCATGTACATGCGTGAAATGGGTACTGTCGAATTGTTAACCCGGGAAGGTGAAATTATTATCGCGAAGCGGATCGAGGAAGGCATCCGCGATGTGTTGCATGCTGTTGCACAATTTCCCGGCGTACCAGAGATAATTCTGGCGGATTATAAAGCTTCCCAGGAAGAAGACGGCAAGTTACTGGACGTTATTATTGGCTACCTCGACCCCGTCGAACATGTCATGGCAGCTGCCCAGGTTGTTCCGGGCGAAAAGAAGGACGAAGACGAGGAGGAAGAAGACAGGGGACCCGATCCCGAACTCGCCTTGAAGCGGTTTACGGATATTGAAAAACAACTGAAGAAGATCGAGCGCGTCATTAAAAAGCATGGTCGCGGATCGCCACAGGCTGCAAAAGAACTGGCTCTCCTGGGTGATAGTTTCCAGTTCTTTAAATTCGTACCCAAACACTACGACAAGATCGTCAAGGTAGTGCGTAATGTTCATGCGCAAATTCGGCGCTCTGAACGACATATCATGAATACCTGCATTCGTCGTGCACGCATGCCGCGCAGTGTATTTCTCGAGAAGTTCTCTGGCAAGGAAAATGATTTCAAATTTGTCCAGAAGCAGATCAAGGCAGGTTTTGCAGGCCTGGCGAATTTTGAAGAGGAAATTATCCGCAGTCAGAAGAAAATCAAACAAGCATCCAACGCTTGTGGACTCACTTCAACAGAGATCAAGGACATCAATCGACGCATGTCCATCGGGGAAGCAAAAGCCCGCCGTGCGAAGAAAGACATGGTTGAAGCTAACCTGCGTCTGGTTATATCCATTGCCAAGAAATACACCAACCGCGGACTACAGTTCCTTGATCTTATCCAGGAAGGCAATATTGGACTGATGAAGGCTGTTGATAAATTTGAGTATCGTCGCGGATACAAATTCTCAACCTATGCCACCTGGTGGATTCGTCAGGCGATTACACGTTCCATCGCTGACCAGGCAAGGACCATCCGAATTCCGGTTCATATGATTGAGACAATTAACAAGTTGTCCCGTGTTTCCCGGCAAATGCTGCAGGAAATGGGTCGGGAGCCGACCCCCGAGGAAATTGGCGTACGTATGGAGCTGCCGGAAGACAAGGTCCGTAGGGTGTTGAAGATTGCGAAAGAACCTATCTCGATGGAAACACCTATTGGTGATGACGAAGATTCGCATTTGGGAGATTTCCTTGATTCGAACAACAACCTGAGTGAAGGTGCCTCTGTGGGTTCGCCGGTTGATACCGCGACCGATGAAGGTTTGCGAGAAGCCACAAAAGGTATCCTTTCCGGTCTGACGGCCAGGGAAGCCAAGGTACTCAGGATGCGATTCGGCATAGATATGAACACTGACCATACCCTCGAGGAAGTGGGCAAACAGTTTGATGTGACTCGTGAACGTATTCGCCAGATCGAGGCCAAGGCTTTAAGGAAGCTCAGGCATCCGACTCGATCGGATCACCTGAAGACATTTCTGGATGAGACATCCTAGGAGACTGACCGAGAATAGAGAACCTGATCCTGTTTTAAAACGGTGTTAAAGGGGCCTGCACATAGCAGGCCTTTTTATTGGTGCAGTATTTTCGGTTCTGAATCATCGATCAGTCTGAGGATGTTAACCGCGCCAGGAAATCTGTTAATGCTGGCGCCTGTTTTACATCCTTAAAATCGCTCAATCTCTCGAACACATCCGCAGCGGCTTCGTGGAAACCGGCTGGCAACCCGGCAGTTGCGAATGTCGCCGCAATTTCCTGCATCTCACCGGAAAATCGCCAGGCTTTGCTGGCGTTGTCTGTGATCCTGTTTGCCGTTTGCTTGCTGAAATCTTCGCCCCACTGGGACTGTAGAAACTCCCTGACACCCTCGTGCTCAGCAACTGCAAGTATTGCCGCCAGCAACGCCGTTGTGCCTTTGGTGTATGCGGCAAAAGTCATCTTCAGGGCTGAAGCTGACCCGATCTTGTCGTTTAATACCGTCGCGTTGAGTGCGGACCCGGCAAACACACGGGCGATGTCGTTCGCCCGGTCTCCGGAGAGGTACAATTGCGTGTCAGTTGACGGGTCCCAGGCAGGACCACCGATGATACCGCCGTCGACGCAATCAATACCCTGCTTGCCAAGTTGTGCATGAATTGAGCGGGTACGTTGCGGTGAAATCGCGTTGGTCTCGACAAAAATACCCTGGAACCGGTGGTTTGATGTCAAAAGGGCAACTTCGTTGGCCGAGCTCGGAGGACAAATACTCAAAACAATATCCGCCTGAGCAAACATTTCCTGCGTGTTGTCAGTCCCTTCAAGTCCGGCACGTCGGGCTCGGTTTGCGGTATCCTGGCTACGGTTGTTACTCTGCCACAGGACCCTGTGGCCGTTGCTCACCGCGGCTGCACCGACGGAAGCTCCCATGGCGCCGGGGCTGATCAAGGCTATGGTTGTCATCTGCTAAATTGCCCCTGGTAGTTATAGCTGTATACGAATCCGGCTGAACCGAGATAAATACCACCATCGACATTGCAACAGTGACCATCTGCATAGTTTCGTGCTGCAGTCACTGCCGAGGGGTCAATGTCCTGAACAAAGGGAATCGGTGTATGGCCATGAATCAGGCTTTTTCCGCCGTACATTTTTAGCAGCAAATGTGCCTGTCGGGGGCCGCTGATGCCGAGATCAAAAGCGCCCCGGCCGGAAAACTCAATCAGGACCCGCTGCCAAAGGTCACTATCCTCATTTTCCATCAGTTTGAGAAAAAAATCGTTAACCTCATCGATGCTCGTCCCATAATTGACATAGGAAAGGTTGTCACCGTGAATTAATAATCGATCCCCGACCTGCGCCATGGCGGGCAACTGGCAAAGCCAGCTGATATGAGCATCGGTGATGTTTCCCATCTCTGCCTGCTGGCCACCCCATTGAATCCACTGTTGCCACAATTGCTGGCCACAGTTAGTGTCAACAAACTTGTTTGCAGCAAGAAACATGAGTTCATGATTCCCCATCAAGCACTGCACAACACCACCTACCGTGTTCGCCTGCTGTTGGATCTTCATGGTGAGGTCGAGGCAGGCTACCGCCTGGTTACCCCGGTCGAATAAATCGCCAATAAGCCAGAGCTGGTTGTCTGCTGCACGCCAGTCGAGATTTTTATCGACAATTTCAGCTTGTCTTAGTAGGGCTTCGTATTCTGGATAGTGACCGTGGAGATCACCGATAACGTGTATTTGCATTGCGTGTTCGCTTCCGGACTGCAAAAAAGAACGGATGAATTATTACATGTTCGGCGTTGCACCGTACTCATCTGGTGACCGATTCGAGAGGTTTCTTTTTGTTAATGTCGCAATGTGCAGTATTTTGAGAATGTGCTGTGTTTACAGTAGTGCTCCCTTGATATTTAGACTCCGGGCGATAATAATCACAAAAAGCGACATGAGGCAGGTAATGACACTACCCAATACAATCTATGAGAACCGCGCCGGAGATCATGGGGCGATAATACCCTGGGATACGCAGGCAGTTCACGAAGTCTTGCTGGCAGACGCTGCTGCACAGACGTTGAGAACAACGGAACGTGCCCTGGAGAGAGAGCACTTCCTGCCGGGGCCACTCAAGGTCTCCGATGTTAGAGATGAACTGGGGCGCGAACCCAAACGACTGGTTCGCGACAGTCTGGTAGCGGAAGCGAAGCGAAAGCGCATCGTATCGCTGGTGATTCAATTGCATCACAGCAAGCAAGCGGGTCTGGTGTTGTTTGCCAACGATGGGCGATTGGGCCGAAGATGGTTGTACCTGAAGTCTGCGGATGACCAGAACGAATTGTTGGAGGCAGTTGATGCCCTGGCTGGTGACAAAAATACTATTGTCTGGCCCCATGGGCCCGCGACGGCTTTATTCCGAAAGCTCGTTGAAGACAGTGGGCGCCATACATTCCTATTACGATCTGGTGCGAGCCTGAGAATTGCGACGGTTGCCTATGCAGACAAGATTCCTGATGGCCTTGCCGTGATAAACCTGAAGGACAGTGGTGCAACCTCGGGTACCTCTAAAGTCCTTCGGAAACTTACACGAATGTCTCACCTTGATCGTCTTGAGGCTGACAGTATCCACATCATGCGAGAAGTTGCTGCCCAGGCAGAGAGCCCGGTCATGCTTTACTCCGTTGGCAAAGACTCTTCAGTCATGCTCAACCTGGCAAAGAAAGCATTTTATCCAAGTACTCCTCCTTTTCCCCTGATGCATGTGGATACGCGATGGAAGTTCCAGGCGATGTACGAATTTCGTGAGAAGGCGGTGTCTGAAAGTGGCATGAAACTTATCGTGCATGTTAATCCCGATGGTGTAGCGAAGAACATCAATCCCTTTGATCACGGCAGTGCCCTGCATACCGACATCATGAAAACTGAAGGTCTGAAGCAGGCCCTGGAAAAATATCATTTTGATGTCGCCTTCGGTGGTGCCCGTAGAGACGAAGAAAAAAGCCGGGCCAAAGAAAGGGTTTTTTCGTTTCGCACCAGGGCGCATCGATGGGACCCAAAGAACCAGAGACCAGAACTCTGGGACCTTTACAACGGTTATAAAAATGAAGGCGAGAGTATTCGTGTATTCCCTCTTTCGAACTGGACTGAACTGGATATCTGGCAGTACATCTATCGTGAAAATATTCCCATCGTACCCCTGTATTTCGCCGCTGACCGGCCGGTGGTTGAGCGCGACGGTATGTTGTTGTTGGTAGATGATGATCGATTGAAGCTCTTCAAGAATGAGAAAATAAAAATCAGACGGGTTCGTTTCAGAACCCTGGGTTGCTACCCGTTGACCGGCGCCATTGAATCTGAAGCGTCTGACCTGTCCTCCATTGTGCTTGAGTTGTTGCAGAGTAGAACCAGCGAGCGGCAGGGGAGAGCCATCGATTCTGATTCATCCGGGTCCATGGAGAAGAAAAAACGCGAAGGCTATTTCTGATGGGCGAATCTCTTCGAGACCGTGTGGATTCCTATATCGAGCAGCAGACCAAATTGGATCTGCTGCGTTTTATTACCTGCGGCAGTGTCGATGACGGCAAGAGCACCCTAATTGGTCGACTCCTGTTTGAAGCCCAGTTGCTGTATGACGACCAGGTTGTATCCCTGAAAGCCGATTCAGCAAAGCTGGGAACCCAGGGTGATGAGATTGACTTTGCGTTGCTGGTCGATGGGCTTGCCGCCGAGCGTGAGCAGGGTATTACCATCGATGTGGCGTATCGATTCTTCAGCACCGACCAGAGGAAATTTATCGTCGCTGATACTCCGGGCCACGAGCAGTACACCCGCAATATGGTCACGGGTGCTTCTACTGCCGATGTCGCTGTGATATTAATCGATGCGACCCAGGGTTTGCTGACCCAGACTCGCAGACACTCCTTTATCGCCTCGCTGCTGGGTATTCGGCATGTCGTCCTGGCGATAAACAAAATGGACCTGGTGTCGTTTGATGAGCAGGTGTATACGGATATTGTCAGCGCCTATAACCAGTTTTCGAATAATCTGAAGTTTCAGTCCATCACTGCCATCCCGCTATCCGCGCTACTGGGTGACAATGTCATTGAACGATCGGGCAATACGCCCTGGTATTCCGGACCCACATTACTGCGACTGCTGGAAACCGTAGAAGTCCGCGAAAGCAATGCCAGCGATCCGTTTCGCTTTCCGGTGCAGTGGGTTAATCGACCCAATGCCGACTTCAGGGGCTATTCCGGCACCGTTGTTGCCGGTTCCATCGCCAGGGGGCAGTCTGTTCGTGTTCTGCCTTCCGCTGAAATTGCGAATGTGAAGGACATTATCCTGGGCGACACAGAGTTCGAAGCCGCAATCGTTGATCAAGCTGTCACCATTACGCTCGATCGCGATATCGACGTTTCCCGTGGAGATGTTCTGGTGGTTGCGGATTCACCCTGCGAAGTCTCAGACCAGTTTGCGGTCACCATGGTGTGGATGGATCAGGAGGAAGGCTTCGTGGGTCGATCTTATTGGCTGTTAATCGGTACGACGCGTGTTGGCGCCACAATTACCGATATCAAATTCAAGTACAACATTAATACCTTTGAGCAACTGTCCGGCCATTCCATGGCGCTTAACGAAATTGGCGAGCTGACCATTAGCCTGGACAAGGCCATCGCCTTTGAACCCTATGCAACCTGCCGATCGATGGGTGCCTTTGTGTTGGTTGATCGTTACCGCTATTCGACCGTGGGTGCGGGCATGATCAATTTCTCGCTGCGTCGTGCCCAGAATGTGCATCGACAGGCACTGGTTGTGGACAAGAAAGCGCGGGCAGAGCTCAATGGTTATCCCGGCAAGGTATTGTGGTTTACCGGGTTAAGCGGCTCCGGCAAGTCCACGGTGGCCAACGCCCTGGAGCAGATCCTGCATAAGCGCGGCATTAGAACCTATATCCTCGATGGCGACAATATTCGCCAGGGATTGAACAAGGATCTTGGTTTTACCGATGCAGATCGCGTCGAGAACATTCGGCGAATCGCCGAGGTGGCCCGATTAATGGTAGACGCCGGTATGGTAGTACTGACGGCTTTTATCTCTCCATTTCGCTCGGAACGGGACATGGCGCGATCACTCCTCGACCCGGGTGAGTTTATCGAAATTTATGTCAATGTTTCGCTGGAGCTTGCCGAACAGAGAGACCCCAAGGGCTTGTACAAGAAAGCCCGCCGCGGCGAGCTACCGAACTTCACGGGGATCGACAGCGACTACGAGGCACCTGAGAATCCGGAAATCAATATTCACACCGGGGAGCTGACCGTGGATGAATGCGTCGATGAAATTTTGAAATATCTGTAGCTGATCGACTGGTACTGGCTGATCTTTCGAGATAGTTGTAAGCAACTTGAGTTCTGCTAGAATTGCGCTTCGCCCGGATTGGCACCTCCACGGGCCTGTAGCTCAGTTGGTTAGAGCAGTGGACTCATAATCCATTGGTCGAAGGTTCGAGTCCTTCCAGGCCCACCATGTTTCAAAGGGTTTCAAGGTATTTCCTTAACAATTATCCTCGTCATTCATGGTTGATGCTGGCAGTTATGATCAATCTAACCACCACTAAAGCGACGATTCCCTAGGTCCATGTATGACCCTGACATAGCCCAACCGTCCAAACCTTACTTTGACTTTTAACTGCCACCCTTAGATCGATTGTAATCGATGATCAGTATAGAACTAAACCATATATCAAAACATCAAGTTGGTAACAGGCGAAAAGTTGTCACGATTATCCGCGTTCATGCAAACAGGACGGTTTGGTTGATTCCGGTATTGTCGGTGCAGATGGGAAGTGCTGTCCAGGATCGATCAGCCAGTAAAAGGGAAAAGAGAATCTATGCTGTAACGTGTCTCGCAGGTTTGAAGTTACGTGAGTAATTTTCCTGCTTGTAAGCCATTCGCCGTAGATCGTGTAAGAACTATCGTGATACCACCGTGTGAGTATGGCTATTGATCGTTTGTTGTACAGTTGTTGAATTTCTACCAACAGCTATCGAGTGGACATCGGAGACCTAACGGTAAGAACCGGATTAGTTCAATTCTACAGTTCGATACTGCTCCACCTCTCTCGCTTCCAAACGTACGCAAACAGCAATGCGGAAATTGCTGTGGAAGCGAAGAAAATCCCCATAGCTTCGTTGAGGCCGTAACCCATAAACACCGAAACAGCGATGAGCGGTAACAGTAAAAGCCATTGTGGAAGCAGAGTCAGTTGCATTGCAGCTTTTGTCGCACCAGTGCCTATCAGCGCAGAACCAAGCACCTTGGCGTATCCATCAAGAACGTGAGCAAACACGGCTAACTGTAGAGGGAGAGTCGCTATCGCCAATGTGACTTCATCCACTATGAATAGGCCCAAAATTTTCTGCGGGAAAAACGCAATGATGAGACCAAAACTCATCAACACAATCAAGCCTACGTTTGACAGTTGCCAACCCCAACTCTTTGCGTCGCTGATGTCTTTTCGCCCCAACGCTTCACCAACGAGAGTTGTGGCCGCTCCGCCAATTCCGATGTGTGGCATGTACGCAAATAAGCAGATGCTAATAACGACATGGAACGCTGCGAGTTCACTCGTCCCAATCTGACCGATCAGCACATACAGCAGCACTACGCCCGCGGAAAAAAGAGCCTGACGCAAGCTCTCGGGATAGGAAACCTTCACCATCGTTTTGATTTGTTCTATTTGCGGTAGTCCGTGCAGAAATCCGTTTTTTACCGCGAACTTCAAAGCAAACCCGACGTTGATCAGCAAACCCAACAAGACTGCTAGTGTGCTTCCCAATCCAGCACCAGCGACCCCCATTCGGGCCGCACCAAAGTTGCCGAATATAAACGTGTAGTTAAACAGGATGTTGGCCAGAGACAGGGTGACAATCGATACCATTGACCACTTAGCCAAACTCACGCCAATCCAATAAGAGCGGAAAGCGACGTTGATGCCTATAAAGAGCAGAGACGGTATTCGTGTCGATAGGTAGGCCAAGCCTTCCTCGACCACCAAAGGATCATCGTTGATAACACCGAATATTAGAGGCATCGAGTGCGATCAGAATTACCCCAACAAAAGCGGCTAGCAGGATACCCGCATTCAGCACCTTCCCGGTCAACTCGAGACGATCTTCCCCAACCCTTCTTGCGACCATTGCCTGTACACCAGCCGCTAAACCAAGAGCAACCGTCAATAGTAGGAAAAAGAGTTGCCCACCGATTCCAACGCCACCCAGAGCCGGATCGCCAAGCTGGCCGACCATCAAGGTGTCGACAAAAGTCATCAAGTTAGTTGCGAGGGTGCCTGCGACAATAGGCAATGCGAGGTCAGAAATTCTAAGAAGTCGAGACTTCTCAATAACAATGTTTGTATGCCAGGGTGGTCGGCTTTCGTAATTTAGCGTCGTCAAGCCAAATTCCTCAGAAAGTAGACGGCTATCTTATATGGCGAACAACCATCTGTCTGCTGTGGGTTCGAAGCGCCCGGTCTGAGTGGAATCTGCTGAACCTGATGGATGTTGCTAACCACTCCGCAACGGCGCAATGATTGCGTGAAATGTTTACCAGGTAAATGGGAGCTGTTGCGAGAATCAGGTTCCTTTTCTTATCAAAATTACATACTGCTGTATTAATATGCAGTAACTTCAAGTTATTGATCTTAAAAAGTATAAGGAGTTATGAAAGGCTGGTTTCTTATGCTTGCTAACGAGAAATAGAAACATACATCGCCAGGTTATACGGCATCTAGCGATCACAGTCGTTGTTCATCTACATGAACACCATGTTGCACAGCTTAAAATTCAAAAAACAGTCTTGATCAACTATCGCATGAATTGGTATCGCCAATTAACTTCATAGACTTCATCGCACTACCCAAAAATCGGCAAAGTATCGAACTCTCCGTTCAAGACCTCCTTGGAAGCATCCAACTCCAGCCAATCTTCGATTGCTGTCGCATACACCTGCCTGAAGTCTGTGGTGTGTTGCAAATTGTCACCATCTACCAGTTCGGTCAGGCTGGGCTGCTCACCATAGTGTCCACCATTGACTTGATTCCCTATCATGAACATGACGTTGGCGCTGCCATGGTCAGTGCCAAGATTGGAATTCTCTGGAACCCGGCGGCCAAACTCGCTGTAAACTAACAGCGTTACTCTGTCTTCAAGCCCAAGCCTTTCCACATCACGCACGAAGCCGTGAATGCCGTCGCAGGCATAACTGAGTAAACGCCGGTGTAGTGCTGGTTGTTGAACGTGGGTGTCGAAAGCGTTGTTGCGGAATGCAACATGGTACAGCCTGGTGGGCAAACCATGTGAGATGCAGGCAGCGACCTTCGGCAAATCCAGCGGTGCGATGCCATAGTCTATGGGTGTCTTGTAGTTGTTCCATGCTTCGCGAACTGATGATGATGATTTGCGCGCACCGAGGGCGACATCATTCAGGAACTTTCGGGTGGCGTTAGTTGTTTCCGCCTGGCGCGTGTCAATATGGTTAAGCGCTTCCCTGGTTTGAATAAACCCATTGCGTTGGAAGCGGTCTGGGTCGTCGAAAACAACGGGCGTATGCACACGGCTTTTTACGGCAAGTGATTGAGTATTGCCGATACCGATCAACGTATTGGGAGCAGTGGTGGGGGTCATCGTATCTGCGATACGGCCGATCCAGCCAAACTCGTTTCCACTGTTTGGTGCAGCCGTATGCCAATAAGCCATTGAAGTGAAATGTGAATACGAGGGGTTTTCGTACCCACAGCCATGAATAATCGCGAGGTCGCCAGTGTGCCAGAGTCGTTCAAAACCTAACATGCCAGGGTTAAACCCATAGTGGTCATCCAGTTTGAGCAGGTCTTGCTCCTTAATTGAAATGTTGGGCCGATGTCGGTAGTAGGCATCGTCAGCGTAGGGTACAACCGAGTTCAAACCATCATTGCCACCGGAAAGCTCAACCACGACGAGGATGTGGTCGTTATTTGCTGGCTGAGCAGAAACCACATTGCTAAACAGTCCCGGTGCCAGAAATCCTCCGGCGGCCAGGCTGTTCAATTCAAGGAACTTTCGACGATTCATGTTTGACATCAGGAATTCCCTGGTGGGTTATCCGAGCTGGTACTCGGGTCGGCTGAGAATGACGTGTAGCAAAATTCGTAACGGATCCTCAAGGTAGGAGCTCGCTGACTCAATATCTTCGGTACCTAACTCTTCTTCAAACAATTTTGTCAACATCAGCAATGTGTCTTCGGATAGCGGAACAGAAATGAAGCGTCCAACAAAGTAATCAACCACTGCTCGTGGTGTCGCCAATTCGGCCTGCATGATTTGCCCTGTTAACGTGAGCTGTGCCGTGTGGCGTGGGATTGGAATAACCTTTTCAATTGCCATTTGCCAGCCCCGATAACTACCGTATCGCGTGTTGAATGCCTCATCACGATCAGCCAGTAAATTAGAAGCTGCCATCATATCACTCGACGTGTCTTTGCCGGGTGGTTTGGTAGCGCTGGTAATGTCCAACCCTTGCCGGAGCCGTTTATGCACGGTAACGATAGGTGAGCCGTAGGTGGGGTAGCGATCTGGTGGGATAAATGCGATATCGGGATATACCGTGTCCAGCACAAAATTACCGCGTTCAAACAGCAAGCTGGGTGTGACCCAACTGCGACCTTGTGACCATCCGGCCACCGTTGGCGGATGCATCAGGCGTTGGCCCAGGGCTTCTGTTGTCAGGTTGAAATCAGGTACGCCCGGTACGCGAGTCAATCCTAGTTTGTGATAGGTTGATATCACGAGCTCAACGGGGCTCTTGATGCGTGTCGCAATGGACTCGTCTGAATAAAAATCTTTTGAGAGAAAGATCAGCTCCAGAAATGCGGAGATATCGTAGTCACTGGTTTTTAGCTGGCGACTCAGTGAGTGTAATAATGTGTTGCTCATTTCCTCACGAGCAAAATATTGATAGATCTTTCTGGCGATGTATTCCGCCGTTTCATCTTGCTCAAGAATAATGGCGATGATATCAACACCGTCAAAATTACCGTGGTGGCCAAGAAATTTTTTCTCCGTGTCGTCGTGATCTTCTTCGGAGATATAAAACGATAGGCCAGAGTAGTTCCAGCCTGTAAATGCCCTGGCGGCTTCACGAATATCTTCTTCGGTATAGTTGCCAACGCCCATGGTGAATAATTCCATAATCTCCCGGGCGAAGTTTTCGTTGGGTGACCCTTTGACGTTAACGCCTGCGTCAAGGAACGCTAACATGGCTGGATCTTGTGCTGTTGCAATGAGCAGGCTACGAAAATCACCCAGCCCTTTGGTCTGAAACAAATTGAGTTGTTGCAACATCTTGCGGTAATCGCGCACCTTGTCTTCATTGGTGGCGAAATGTCCGTGCCAGAATAAGGCCATCTTTTCTTCGAGCGGCCGATTTGAGGTAAGCATCCTGTTAGCCCACCAGTAGGTCACCCGGTCTGTCTCCAGGCGGCTGGCTCGCAGCCAATAAAAGAACTCATTCACCACCGGTTGGATAGGCCTGTTGCCGGAAGCTTTAACTTTAATCCCCAAAGCCTCGCCGTTATCTTTCGCTAGTTGAGTCGTTGCGGGTCGACTGGGTGGAAATGGATCCAGGCCGTCATGGAAAACGCCAGAGTGAAGGAACTTGGGCAGTGTCTGGCGTGGCAGGCGTTTGAAGTATACCAGCTGTTGAACAGCCTTCTTCGGGCCGAGTTGATACAAGCGATTAATTTCTTCTGGAGTACCACCGAATCCGGCGCGCTCCAGCAGATGAGCCGCGTGCTGTCGCGACCAGTCCTGCCGTTCTATGGCCGTAAGATCGTCCTGCCAGCTGGCGATAACTCCTGGCATGGTCACCAGTAGAACAACAAACATCGACAATCTGTGCATTGGTACTCCGGGCGATTAAGGCGTGAAAGGGCTGCAGTATATCGTAACAAACAACGCTATTCTCTTAGACCATTCTCGCGGATACCAGCTGTCACTTGGTTACCGCTACTTGCCGCCTGCGATGATCGACACCGGATCGAAATCTGCGGGCACGTCGATTATGCCCATACTTGCGCTATATTCAGCGTATTTCGCGACCATTTCTGCTAGAAGTTCAGGCTCCAGCTCCCCGAGGTTGTGTAGTTCTGAAGGATCATTTTTCAGGTCGTACAGCTGCCACTCTCCTGCGCCATCAACACCAGCGCTTTCCAACCATGCACCAAGTCGGAGTGCCTTGTAGTCGCCATGGAAAATTGCGGAGTTTCCAAAGAGCTCATAGCCCAGCCAATCGTCCGCGCTACGGTGTGTCGTGTATAAGGCTGCCAGGGTTTGAGCATTTTATAAACCTTGGCGATTACCTCCTCCCTGTTATCCAGTAAGTGCAGAACACTCAGCGCCAATACCGCTTCAAAGGTTTGATCGGGCGTGTTGAACTCATCGATCGATGATCTTTTAAAAGTAACATTCTTGACACGTTTTGCGTCAGCCTTGTCCCGGGCGAGCTCAATCATTTTTGATGATATATCAAGAGCCAGAATGTGTTTTACATATGGCGCATGGGCGATGGAAGTCCCCCCTGTGCCACAGCCAATCTCCAATACGTTTATGTTCGGCAGGAAATATTCACGGGTGATCTGCAGTTTCTTCTGGTAAGTCGCTTCGTCAGCGACGGGTTGTTTCGAATAGCGTACGGCAACCCTTTCCCCAAAAAAAAAAGAGTGATTCATCATCATGCCTCTCTGATTTGCCTGTGTACTCATTGCGGACAGTGTAATTGCGGACATCCATGAGCGCTAGTCGGGTGGTAGCAGACATCCATCGGGACGTACTCCTGAGGAGTCGGTGTCTATAGACCAAAGTACTTTTTGAGCTCCGGTCGAACCGGCCAACGACTCGGAGCGAGTTTTGCCTGGGGCTCCGCAAACTGGCAGTGTAATGTTCCGAGCCGCTCGAAACTGATTTCTATTCCATCACCTGGGTCCAGGAAGTCATCAAAATCCAGTCCGGTGCATCCCGGAATAGTACCCAGGCCAATAACGGTCCCTGGCTTGAGTGGGCAGGATGATTCCAGCCATGCAAATGCGGCTTCCGCCTGGTGGCTGATCTCGGATGTCAATGCCATCACCTCGATGGGTTCCATCAGTTGCGTCGTATCGAGTGTAAGCCGGTCTCCTTTGCCAATCTCCTGCAAGTGCGCTTCGCCCCATGCCAGCAGGGTCAGGGCCCCTGTTCACTATGTGGCAATTGGCTAAGACAGGCATGACTGTCGCAGAGAGAATCGTCGTGTATGCCTGACTTTGCCTGCAGTACTGAGAAAGCCACGGCATAGTTGGCGATGACGATGCCGAAGTCAGGTTCGGAGAAGTCTATCGGAAGGAAACAAATGAGTTCCATGAGTTTCTTGCCTCCATTGTCAGGTTGTCAGAAACTCGGGTTAATACCCCGCGCCAGGGCGATGTCGTAGATTTTGTCGAAGGTGCTCGCCTGATCCCAGGGCTGATCGAATGGCTCGTCACGAAACTCGCGATAGGCCCGCTCGACGTTCATATAGATTCTTTCGGGACAGAGCCAGTCTGCATAAGGTCCCAGGTCAATCTTACGCCCGGCTTCATCAGCCTGCGTTCCCATATCGAAAAAATGGCGCGACTCTTTCTGGACATATTGCAGGTACGCCTTCATTTCGATTACCCCTTCTACGCCGCACACCGGGCCGTGTCCTGGCACGATAACATCAGGATTGAGTTCATCAACTATCATGTCGAGGGTCTCGTACCACTTTGCAAATGTACCAACCCAACCCATGGGCGTACACAGGCGGAAGAGTACATCGCCCGCGAACAATACCCGCTCTTTTGGCATCCAGACAATGGCGTCGCCGACCTGGTGGCAAGGCCCAACATGCAGGATGTGTACCTCGATGTCATCGAGGATGATTTCGAGTCGGTCGTCGAACAGCGTTGTCGGTGGCACAAGTTCGACGTCACTAAAGTCATAGTCTTCAGCAATCTGGCTGGCTGCGACAAAAAGTCCCGGGTGGACCGACTTGATCTGCGGACCTGTAACCGGGCTGTTAGCCGTCTGCATCAAATGCTGCAGTTCTTCCGGCTCTGCAACTTGTTTCATTCGCCCAGGCAGACTTCGATGGCCAATAATCTCTGCACCTTCGAAGAGTTGATTACCAAAAACGTGATCCGAATCCTCGTGGGTATTCACAACGCGCGTGGGCATTGCTGGCCAGACCTTGCCGAACATCTCGATCATCTGTCGTGCGTGGTGCAGATCTGATTGTGTATCGATGACCATGCCTGCGCCGATGTTGATAAGCCCGGAGTTGGCGTCGCAGACCCTATTCTTTTCGTTGAGCACTGCAAAGCAGTGGTTGCTTACCTGTTCCATCTTCATTGGCGTCGTGCCTCCTATTCTGTTGGATTAGCTCGTGAAACCAAAGACCAGTATGATGACATTAACGGAACGGTCTATCGGAATAACGCAAGGATGAATTCAGAAACCAGAATCCCTCAGCGCAATCTCCCAAAAGAGTTAAAGGAGGTGTCAGTCGTGAAGCTGACGGATCCAACAGCCGTCCATGACTCGATAGAGGTGTTGAATCAGGACATCGTCAGCCTTGAACCGGAAGTATTCGAGGTCAAGAGGATTACCGTACCGCTTGAAGATTGCTGCCTGATTTACCAGCACTGCAGCTTCGCTGTGCGTGCACGAACCCGTATTTACAAAGGATTCGATTCTTGTACGATACTCGGGCCACACTCACACGGCAGCCTCGACGGCAGTGAGCTTTTGGCTCTTGCGTTGATCACTGCAGGGCGAGACAAGCAGGTGGAAATCGTTGTAGACAGCGGGTACGAAAGCATTGCATTGTTGGTAGCACCCGGGGTTCTCGACAAACACCTGGCTTTACGCGGGACAAAAAAGGGTTTCGCGATGTCGTGTTCGCCATTCTTCCGGCAGATGATAAGGGTCATGGGGCGCCTGGTGCGCCACATAAGCGAAAAACGGCTGACCGTCTCCACGATCTGCCTTGATGAAGTCGATCATCTTGTCCGTATAGGTACGTGTTGCGTAGTAATCTTTTGGTAGTTCAGACAGGTATTGACCATCCTCGGTAAAAACTAACTTTGGTGCTACGGCAATGACGTTTCTCATGTCCCAATAATTACCACCGCCGTCGAGGAGACTGAAATCACGTTCGAACCCCCTGGCTCTGGGGATTTTGCCCGGCGCTTTACCGAGGTGCCACTTGCCCGTCATGTAGGTGTGATAACCGCTTTGTTTCAGCATCTCAGGTAGTGTCACTACGGCATCATTCAGGTTACCTTCGTAGCCTGGTACACCCCGCTGGTTTGGGGCCGTCCACTCGCTCATGTTGCCAAGGCCGTTAATATGCGTATCCACCCCTGAAAGCAACATGGAACGGGTTGGAGAACAGCTGGCGTGGGTGTAGAACTCAGAAAACCTCACACCCGCCATTGCCAGTGCATCAAGGTTTGGTGTTGCGATCTCACCACCAAATGAACTCATGTCTGCGAAGCCCATGTCATCAGCGAGTATTATTACGATGTTTGGCCGGTCATCGCTCCTGACGGAAGAAGAAAAAATCACGAGAAGAATTAAAATCCCGCAGATCAATGATTTAGTTAACATTTAGCTCGCCCCTTAAGACTTATTGAGAATACTTTCGAGTACTCTGCGCGCGACTGAATTTGTCAGCGGTTTCTCGATTCGCAGTAGTTTTAAACGAATGCTTTGTGACGGATATCGAAAATACGCAAACATTCAAAAATTTATTGCCAGGGAATTTCCGTCTGTTAGAAGTCGTAGGTCAGCGTCGTATCGAGTTCACCACGCACGCCGCCACGTGCTTTCAGGATGGGAATTATCTGCAGCTTTGTTGACCAGTCGAACTCGGGGTCTTGAAACAGGAACCAGTCCCAGTCACGGAGAAAATAGATTCCAGCGAATCTGTATCATCGTCTTCAATGGGGAGCACGAACAGAAAGTTGTAGAAAAGAGATTTCAGCCGAAGAGCTAGTTGATAATATTCTGCGCCCGCATCGCTTCAAGCTGCGCTAAAGTGTAACCCAGCGCCGCCAGTACCTCATCGGTGTGTTCACCCAGCAGTGGTGCCGGGGAGTGAGTGCCTGCCGTATTGGCGCTAAACCGAACCGGATAACCAGGCATCTTGATCGGCCCTAGTCTGGGATGCTCATAGTCAACCACATAGTTGTTCGCACGTGCCTGGGGATCGGATAGCACTTCGTTCAGATCCTGCACTGGCGCAAACATCAGGCCGTTTTTCTGCAATTTCCTGAGCCAGTCATCCCTGGATTTTGTGCGAAAAACTTCATCAAACAATGCAACCAGCTCCTGTGAATGGTTTTCTCTTTCATTTGTTGTCGCGTATCGAGGATCATGTTCAAGCGGCCCCTGACCCATTACTTCACAGAATTTTGGCCAGAACTTCTCTTCCGGGTGGTTGGTTCCCATCAGCCACTTATCATCAGCGCATTTAAAGCAGTTCCGTAACGGCGGGTTTTTTGTTCGGTCCCACTTTGAAAATGGCCTGTCCGCCATGATACCGGAAGCAAGCACATTCGAGTGCGTAAGCCAGATTGCAGAACTATAAAGAGATACATGAACTTCCTGTCCCATGCCATGTCGCTCACGCACAAACAAGGCTGAAAGAATCGCATGGCTGGCTGCGATCGCCGTTAGCTGATCCAGTACCACAGACTGCAACAGTACAGGTTCGTCGGGGCCAGTCAGGAACATCATTCCAGAGATCGCCTGTCCCATAGGGTCAAACGCCCCGACATCGCTCATTTCCCCTTCTGGCCCAAACCCGGAAACATTGGCATGTACTATTCCTGGGTTAATAGCAGAAATGCTCGCATAGTCTATGCCTAACCTGGGTTTGGTTGATTTTCTTAAGTTCGTCAGGAACACGTCTGCCGATTTCACAAGTCGTTCAAACACTTCATGGCCTTGTACTGTACTCATGTCCAGACAAATACCTTTCTTGTTTCTGTTCGACAGCTCGAACAAAAAGCTCCAGTCAGGCACCTCAATCCCCTCAAACCGGACAGCCCCGAGATTCAGCTGCATTCTCTCCGGGTCACCTTTCAAGGTTTCGACCTTAATAACCTCTGCGCCCATGTCTGCGAGAATGGCCGAGGCACCCGGTCCGGCGTGCCAAACGGCACATTCAACGATGCGGATACCTTCAAGAGGTCCCGGTAACTGTTTGGTTTTCGTATCCTCCAATCTACTGCTCGCTCAAATTTTTTGGAAAGCCATAATACCTCATTCTCCGGTGACGACATCCAGTAAGTCGTAATCGCTGACAAGATCAATGGATGAAGTCTCACTTTTTATCCAGGAATCTTGAGATCAATGATTCTTACCTGGTCCGCCTTGTCGATACCAGAGACAACTTTTCATCTCTGCTGATGTGTGCTTAAGTCGTATCTCTAACAGATAAGATGGAGCGCTCATGTCTACGCCGGAAAGGGAAGAACTACTCACACGAGTGGCATCGATATCGACTTTACTGGACGAAACTGCGCCGTTCTCCGAGAAACTTCGAACCCTGTGTCCTGAAGCTGTTGCCGCATTGCACGAGCAGGGCTTGTTCGGTCTTTGGACGCCGATAGAAGCGGGTGGTTATGACGTTGATATTGCGACCCAGCTGGATGTACTGATCGAGGTCGCTCGGGCAGATATGTCTGCCTGCTGGACCCTGATGATTGGTGCCTCATCTGCCGCCATGTTAGGCGCAGGACTTTCTGAACAGGGCCTGGCACAAGTCTTCACTGGCTCGAAAATACCTACTTCAGCCGCGTCACTCAGGCCTGCCGGAAAAGCGCAGATCGTGGAGGGCGGCATGCGTGTCACAGGAAAATGGGGGTTTGGTAGCGGCATTCAACACGCCACTTGGATCATTGCCAACTGCAGGGTATTTGAGGACGGTAAGCCGGTAGAGAATTTACCGCCAAGAGCGGCTGCTGTTCCTATCGAGCAGGTAGATATCATTGATGACTGGTTCGTCTCGGGGCTTCGAGGCTCCGGCAGTAACAGTTATTCTGTGGATAACGTATTTGTCCCTGATCACCTGATTGTCTCGGTCGGTCAGTCTCACCGGGGTGGTGCGGTTGCGGACAATCTCAGGCGTCGGTTGCCGATCGAGCATGCGGCTGTGTCGCTCGGTGGCGCACGTCGGGCACTCGAAGAGGTCGTCAAACAGGCTGGCGCAAAACACAGATTACTCGATCCGCATTCTGTTGCCAGCAAACAGGCGTTTCAACTCGAACTCGGCAAACTCGAAGCACAGTGGGAAACACTGTATGCCGGAGTTCGAAGCGTCAGCAATGATCTGTGGCATGCACTGAAGGAGCACCCGGAATCGATTGCTGCCACTGCAATTCGGTTTGCAGCTATTTGCGCCTATGCTACTGAAAAGTCCCTTGATATTGGCAACCGAGCGATGCGACAGGCTGGTGCGGCAGCGGTACTCGACAGCAACGTCATGCAGAGAATCCAACGGGATCTCACGGTTTCAGCCCAACATGTCATGATTTCTGATGCCAATTATGAAAACTTCGGCAAATCCAAACTCGGGCTTTCGACTTGATCAGAGACTTTTATTAATTGACGATATATCCCCGGACCACCGCCTAGTGGCGGGCGCGAAGTTTCGTTAGACTGGGGCGATGAACGATGAGCTTGAAAGAAGAATTGACGAAAAGGATGTATGGACCTTCAAAGACTGTCTTGGTCTTGCATCAGAATTTAGTACCAAGACTCGTTTCGTTGTCGCCACGGTGCTGGCACGGGGTAAAGAATATATCGACGGTGGTGATTCCGCGAGTGTCACCAGGCAAGCAAAGTCAAAAGATTAAATACACCCTGTTTTTCTCTATCCGACGCGCAGCAGACACACATCAAACTACTTCAACAAATGGCGGCATCGGACAGTCAAGTACATAAGAGATCGTTCTGACAAGTTCCTGCTCCCTCGCACTGATGATGCCATCAACTGCCGTGACCGCAATGCAGGCTTTCAACAACCTGGGTTTCTTTAACGCCGGAACACCAGCCAGGCAATCCACTGCCAGGTCCAGTTTTTTGAGGTTGAGCACACTTCTAGCCAGTAACGGGATTGACATGCCAAGTCGGTATCTGCCCGCGTTGAATGCCTCTTCCGGGGTTACCGCGCGCTGTTTTTCGCTGTGAGCCAACATCGATAGCAGCACTGCGCAATGCTTGCGAGGTAGCCGGGTCAGGTTGCGTGGATTTCGCCCGCGCCCGAATACAGGGTCAAGGTTGTGAGTGATGAACTTGCGCAGCGACCATTCCGGCAGACTGACACGCGAATCAACTGAGATGAGAGCGTCAATGTTATGCCTGAACAGATGGTATTGTTCGCCTGAAAGCTGGCGTAGTGAAGGCAAAGCCATCTCCAGCAGAAGCAATCGTTGTTTCGTGGCGACAGGGAACTGATCAAGACAGTTTTGCAATGCAGCGTATACGCCGAGATCGCCAGATGCCTCTACCTGTGATAGTTGTTGCTGGCGAGTTGCCTCATCTTCATTCAATAGCAATAAATAAACGACCGAGCGTGCCGTGTAAGGTTCGTGGGTCGCATCCCGGAGAGGTGGTGGTATACCCTGGATAAGTTCGTGGACGGCGGTGATATCCAGGGTCTGACCAACCGAGTTGACCAGGGTATCGCCTGTCGTGTCAGCGGCCGGTGAAAAAGAAGTGAAGGCAGCAGTGTTCGGCGACACCGGGACATAATCTGCATCGGCGTGTAGGTCGAGTGTATAGTCGCCTTTCCAGTGAGGTTCAATCCGCCGAATTCGTTCTTCAAGCGGTGGGTGAGTGGATAAAAAGCGGGTGAAACCTACTTTGATCGCGCTGGAGAAAAACGCGTGACTTAACTCTTCTGCCCTCGGGTTTTCCAGAACGGAACCGGTCGATGATCCACCGATGCGCTTCAATGCACCGGCAACACTAGCAGGGTTACGGGTAAACGCCACGGCTGATGCATCCGCTAGAAATTCCCGCTGCCGACTCACTGCTGCCTTTATAAGTCGGGCGCAGAGGTAACCCAGATAGCCAACCGCAAACATGCCCAATCCGAGCACACTGCCACTGCCACTGCCGGTGTGACGGGGTGCTGTTTTTTGGCCGACAGGCGAGGCAAGGGTTCGACCCATTAGGGCGAGCATTTGAATGCCATAGAGCGTCCCCATCAGCCGCATATTGAGGCGCATGTCACCATTGAGGATATGGCTGAATTCATGGGCAACCACGCCCTGTAACTGGTCACGATCAAGTCCATCAATCGCACCGCAGGTAACGCCGATGACCGCGTCGCCAGGCAAGTAACCTGCTGCGAAAGCGTTAATGCCAGGCTCGGGGATCAGGTAGACGGGAGGCACCGGCAGACCGGAGGCAATGGCCATTTCTTCAACAATATTGAGCAACAGGCGAATACGTGGGTCATCGGTGCCTGGCACGACGAGTTGACCATCCAGCGAGGCGGCAACCATTGCACCTCCCCGGCGCAGGGATCTCAGTCGAATCAGGCTGCCGGTCACTATTATCGCCACGACGAACAATGAGACATAAGCGAATACCTCATAATCCAGGCCAGGTATGTAGAGGATACCGAGTGGATCCACGAGCCGGGCGGTGGCGATCAACAGCAGGTTGGTAAGAAGTGCCAGAAAGGCAATAGCAATTGCAAACAGTGCGATAAGCAGCCTGGTGTTTCGTCGTGCCAGGTCCTGTGATGCGAAAAAGTTCACGGCGATTATAGACTGACCCTGGGTGCTTCCTGAATAGCAGTACGGTCAGCGAACTCAAGTAATTCCGCATTCAGGCCGTGGCCGAAAACCCCGGCTGCGGCGACATTCGGGAAGGTTTGCCTATAAGTGTTGTATCGCATAACCCCATCATTAAAAGCCTGGCGTGCAAATGCAATTTTGTTCTCTGTCGTGGTTATTGCTTCGCTCAATGAAGCCATGGTCTGGTCCGCCTTCAGCTCAGGGTAGGCTTCAACGGTGATGTTCAGCCGGTTCAGGGCACCCGACAGGATCTGCTCTTTCTCGGCGAGTTCGCGCATTACGACCGCATTGGAAGGGTCTCGAACGACTTCCGCTAATACGGCCGCCGCCTGGTCCCGGGCTTTCGTCACATCTTCCAGGGTGTTTTTTTCATGCTTGAGATAGGCTTTGGCACAATTAACCAGGTTTGGAATCAGATCGTAACGTCGCTTCAGTTGCACTTCTATCTGAGCAAAGCCGTTCTTATAGCGGTTCTTCAGTGAAATCAGCTGATTGTAGACTGCAATTGCCCAGACAACGACGATAGCTGCAGCCATGTTGACATTTCCATAGCAAACTCCGGCATGTGTGATTCGTGCAGTTTCGATGAGAAAAACACCGATTGCTGTGGACTGTGTCACAATCTGGCTACTTTGTAGCTGCGACGACCTCGCTAGCCGCCGGAGGCAAAGTTAGGCAGGACTTTTTCGGCGAATAATTGGGCGGGCTCATGGGTGTCCTTGCCAAAGAACTCCATGACAAACATGGTACATCCTAAATCAATATGTTTCTGAATTGCCTCGCAGCACTGGTCCGCTGTTCCTGTGATTGCGAGCGGGCCTTTCGGGTCACCCATGTGGCCGCCAAATATTCTTTCGGCCTGATCTGCCATCGGACCGGCACTCGCTTCATCTTTGGCAATGGTGACGAGGCACTGCTGACTCACGGTAATTTCGTCAAAGTCGCGGCCGACATTGTCACAATGTTCTTTCAGGACGTTAACTTTGTGCGCTAAATCGGCTTGCTGACCGGCGAGGTTGTTCCAGATGTCCGCTTCTCTGGCGACCAGTTTAAGGGTCACTTTCTCACCTCCACCGCCAATAAGAACAGGCACTTTTCTGGGTGGCTTCGGTTGGCAAACGACATTTTCCGCAGTAACAAACTTGCCGCTATACGATACCTCGTTTTCGTCTCCCCACATCCTTTTTAGCAGGGCCACGGTTTCGGCAAGCTGGGTAAGTCGCTCCGCTGTTGAAAGAAATGGTACGTTAAAGTCAGTGAACTCTCTCGGCATCCAGCCTGCACCGAGACCCGCGATGATTCTGCCACCGGCTATATTGTCTGCAGTGGCAATCACCTTGCCAAGTTGGGCAGCGTTGCGCATGCCTGCCGGGGTCACCAGGGTGCCGATTTCGACGCGGGAGGTAATGGCAGCGACAGCTGACACCATGGACCAGGCTTCGAGAATTGGAAGCTGTGGAGACTGTGGACCATAGAGGTGGTCACAGACCCATAGTGAATCGAAGCCCAACGACTCAAATCCACGAGCAGCATCAGCCGCCGCTACCCAGGGTCTTTTTATCTGGGGCAGTGTTACGCCGAAGTGTATTTGCGTCATCTTGTTCTCCTGTGAAGTTGGGCTACATCCTGCTTACTGGAAGATAGTAACTCCTTTCGCCTGTGTGTCCGGGTTTTCTTCCGGGTTTTCTCGATAAAGAGAATGCCAACTCGCTGGCATCGCCACTATCACAGCGCTATTGTAGCCTCTCATGTTGTGAAAATTCGAGGATTGACTATGCTTTCACGAGAAGACAACGAACTTTTGTGCCGCGTGGGTCCGGGCACCCCGATGGGTGAATTGATCCGCGAATACTGGTTTCCAGCGCTGCCAAGTCGCGAATTTCCCCGGGCCGATGGTGAAATCAAACGCATGAGGCTGCTCGGCGAAAATCTGGTGATGTTCCGCGACTCCGAGAACAATATGGGGGCGCTGGCTGAGGCTTGTCCTCATCGTGGTGCCAGCCTGTACTTTGGTCGGAACGAAGAATGCGGCCTGAGATGTCCTTACCATGGCTGGAAATTTGATATTCATGGTAAATGTGTCGACATGCCAACCGAGCCAGAGGGCAGCACATTTAAGGACAAGGTTAGGGCGCGGGCTTATCCCTGTCGGGACGTTAATCACATGGTCTGGATCTACATGGGAGCGCGCGAAGAGCCACCGCCTTTCCCCAACTATGAAATAAATACGCTGCCCCCAGAGAACGTGATGGAACCTAACGTCATGATGGAAGAAGCCAACTGGGTCCAGAATCTGGAGGGGGATCTTGATTCCGTGCACCTGGACTGGGTGCATCGACGACTGCACCAGGACGGTCCAAAGCCACCATCGGGTATTAATGGTTTCTATAGTCCGGATCAGAAGCCTGCGCAATTTGATGTTGTCAAAACGGATTATGGTGCTTTTTATTCGGCAAAACGCCAGATGCCTGATGGCAGGGAGTGGCATAGGGTGAATCAGTTTATTTTCCCATTCCATACCATGATTACAACTGGTCCCAACATCAGCTTCCGGTCATTTGTGCCGTTGGATGATCACCATGCCATGTTGATCACCCAATCAGGGAATCCAGAATCAGCGATTCCCGAGGCCGAGCGCCATCAGCTGGCGAACGCCTTTGAAGCCGTTGGGGGTTATATCACCCGCACCCATGAGCCCAGCAGTTACTTTATGACCCAGGCTAACAAACGCAACGATTTTATGCTTGATCGTGATGTACAGAATGACATCATGTACAACGGCATCCCGTTTGTGATGAACCTGCAGGATCGCGCCATGACGGAACTGATGTGTGATGCCGCAGGGAATCCTCTCTATGATCGAACCCAGGAGCATCTTGGTACTTCTGATGTTTATGTGATTGCGGTTCGGCGCCAGTTAATCGCTGCTGCAAAACGCTTGAGAGATGAGGGCGTTATACCGGCAAACGCGAATAAGCCAGAATTGGGACGAGTGCGGATGGGAGCATTTCTGCTCGATAAAAATGCTGACTGGAAACGAGATACAGCCGATAGGCTGAACCCGGATGCAGGGCTGCCCGTTGCCCACGATATGCCGCTGATTGTGGAGTGATTGAGCCTACTTGTCATCGACACGAATAGTAGTTGGATAGGAACCAAAAGCGACAGGGATATCGGAATCGTTGAGGATTAATTCCTCGAAGTACTCCGCGTCTTCTTGTCTTCTGATTTCTATTCTGCGGTCTGGGACAATAGATGAAGGTCGTGCATCCCGACGGTATTTCGTGCGCCGGTCACCTGATATTTTCCGTTGTTCTGGTGGACCGCCTAGCATAGATTCGATAACACACTCACAACCGGCTTCTGCAACTTTCAGGGCAAATTGCATAGCAGCTTCTTCAGAGAGGTTTTTTTTTATCACCAGGTCTCTACCGGAGAAAAGTTTCTTTAGTGCCGCCTGATCGAGGCCAAATAACTTCTCAAACCGCTGTTTGGTGGTATCAGGGCCAAACTCGCCCGTCATCGTGGCACTAAAGATTACCTGGTAGAGTGTTTGGGTCATGAAACTTCACAGATTCTAAAATCAGAGAATAGCGAATTATGCGCACTGCCGCTATTCCTGGTCGATGAAAAGGCCTGGGTATTGGGTGATTGGTCTATAATGCGAATTATGGCTTTAAATGGTCTTTGGGAGCCAAAGAAAGTCAGCGGCTTCATACCGTTGCAATCGCCTGATTATCGGTTGAATTTTACCTAGACTCGCTCCGGATTATCCAATAATCTACTTATTCGCTTCGATCCTGTTTGCCCATGTGGATTAACTTGGGTAGGGACGGAGACGATACGCCCATTAGATTGTATTAATGTGGGACTTGATCCAGTAAGGACAGGTACCGACAGATCGACTCAGACAAGACTGTAAATTGAGACAGACTCGTTGATTCCTGAATTTTGCTGTTTCCAGTTTCACTGGAGATAGAAGATGAATGTACATTCCTTTGCCAAAAGAAAGATGGACAAACAAAAAATATCGATGGTGACCTGCTATGACCACTGGTCAGCGAAGATACTCAACCAAACCGATATCGATTGCATCCTGGTGGGCGACTCTCTTGCCGTCGTCATGCATGGTTTTGACTCTACGGTCTACGCTACCACCGAGATGATGGAGCTGCATGTCAGCGCCGTTGCCAGGGGAGCCAGGGACAAATTCATTGTTGCAGATATGCCCTTCCTCAGTTGCAGCAAAGGAATGGAAGTCGCGATGGATACGGTGCACCGACTCATGAGCGCTGGTGCCAATGCGGTAAAGATTGAAGGTGACACACACCAGGTGGAACTGATCAGGCATATCATTGAAGCCGGAGTGCCTGTAATGGGTCACCTGGGGCTGATGCCGCAGTCCATCCACAGCCTTGGTGGGCATAAGGTCCAGGCCAAAGATGAAGCCAAAGCTTCAAAGCTGATCGCGAGTGCAAAGGCATTGCAGCAGGCAGGTTGTTTCGCTGTCGTGCTGGAATGCATTCCAACCAAACTTGGGAGTTGTGTCTCTCAGCGCATTGATATCCCCACGATTGGTATTGGGGCTGGTCCGCACACAGATGGCCAGGTGCTGGTGCTGCATGATCTGTTGGGTGTTAACCCGGAGTTTTCACCCAAGTTTCTGCGTCGATATTCCGATAGCTATGGTGTCATTCATGCGGCGGTGAACAATTTCCATTCAGATGTTGTGGAACAGGCTTTTCCGAGTTTGCAGGAATCCTATCGATGAGACGAGTTGAGTCGGTCGCTGAGTACAGGAAATTTCGTGAGGAGTTTAGCGATCAGAAATTGGGTTTTGTGCCAACAATGGGTGCCCTGCATATTGGGCATGCATCCTTGATAGAAAGGAGCGTGACTGAATGTGATATCACCGTACTGAGCATCTATCTGAATCCGACTCAGTTCAACAATCCAGGTGATCTGGATAAGTACCCGGTAACGTTGGAAAATGATTTGCTGATGGCAGAAAATTTGGGTGTAGATGTGGTCTTACTTCCAGATTATCACCAGGTCTATCCTGACAATTTCAGGTACCTGGTGGAAGAAACCAGTTTTAGTCGCCAGTTATGTGGTGCTCACCGTGAAGGACATTTCACCGGTGTGCTGACCGTTGTCATGAAACTGCTTAACATCGTCAGGCCGCAATGTGCGTACTTCGGCAAAAAGGATTACCAGCAGTACCAGCTGATTCGAGATATGGTGGAAGCATTTTTCATGGATGTGAACATCATCGGGTGCGATACCATCAGGGAAGAAGATGGTCTTGCGTTGAGTTCGAGAAACCTGAATCTTGATGATCATTCCCGAGAACTGGCCCCTGAGTTACACAAGGCCATTGAGAGGAACATCGCTGACGCGCAGGTGGTGTCGCAGTTAGACGTACTCGGGTTTGATGTCGACTATATTAAAACCATTGACGGACGAAGGTACGCGGCGGCGAGTTTAGGTAAAGTCAGGTTAATTGATAACATTTCTGTAGATGAGGTTACCTCGTGATTCTATGCCTGGATGTAGGTAACAGCCAAATATACGGTGGTGTGTTTGATGGGGAAGAATTGCAGGTGCAGTTCCGGCACGCATCCCAAACACGAAGCTCGTCAGACGAATTGGGGGTTTTTTTCAGAATCGTACTGCGGGAAAACAATATCAATCCTAATGATATCCATGTCATTGCGATCTGCTGTGTTGTGCCGGATTTGCTCTACTCGTTGAGGGCTTGCTGCCAGAAGTACTTCGGCATTGATCCTCTGGTGCTTCGACCTGGTGTAAAAACAGGCTTGAAGATCCTGTATCGAGATCCCAAGGAGGTGGGTGCAGATCGAATTGCCGATGCGGTCGGAGCAGTAAAGTTATATCCCAACAGAAACCTGATAGTCGCTGACTTTGGGACTGCAACCACGCTCTGTGCCATCACCAGGAACAAAGAGTTTCTCGGCGGTAATATCCTGCCGGGGCTTCGCCTCGCCATGGACGCGCTGGAATCGAAAACTGCCCAATTACCCTCGGTCGAGATAGTCCCGCCAAAGTCCGGGCTGGGTCGATCGACGGTTGAAAGTATTCAGGCGGGACTATATTGGTCCAATGTCGGGATGGTCAAGGAACTCGTGACTAGAATAACCAATGAGGTTTTTGAAGATGAGCCGCCCCTGGTGATTGGTACAGGTGGCTTTGCCAATCTGTTCAGTCAGGAAAAACTGTTCGATTATGTTATTTCGGATCTTATCCTGGTTGGCTTACTGGAGATCATCCGATTGAACTCCAGCCAGGCGAGGGAATAGCGGTTTTGCGTTACAACTGGCTCGCCAGGATCACGGCCACAAACATAACAAGACAAACTGTGTTAACGATATCTTCCGGTTTGGTTTCTGGTGTTCCTCTCATTTTATATACTCCTATGCTGAACCTGTTGGGTCGCGTTTTGCATTAAGGACTATTAAAGCTGTTGTTGATGCAGAAAAATGTGATCTGAGTCACTGTCACAGGCCACAATTAGCTCGAGATGTGAAACAGGTCACACTACTGGTGTGTTATCTATACGGGACACTTCACAAGTACTGGCTATAGCTTGTGGCCGTTTTGTGGTAGATTTTCCATCGCATGATAATCAGTTCTAAGGCCCTGCGTGACGACCCATCGAGTACATATTCTAGCCATTGTTACCGTCGCTGTGTTCTTCTATGCCATTACTATGCCCACCACAATTACCCTGGAAGATGCGGGTCTGTTCCAGATGGTCTGCCATTTAGACGGCATTAGTCATCCCCCCGGTTACCCGTTGTTTACCCTGTTGTGTAATCAAATGACCCTAGCGCCTGGCGTAGTCACAGGCAATCTAATATCGGTTGTATTTGCATTGGTGGCTGTTGTGTTGTTTTACAAGGTTGTCATTTTGATTACAGCCGATGAATTTACGGCTCTTGTTGCAGCAATCGCCTATGCCGTCTCATTCTCGTTCTGGTCTCAAGCTATCATCATCGAGGTATACAGTCTTGCAGCGTGCCTGTTCATATTCTGTTGGTGGTTACTGATAAAATTCAGCCAATCCAAAGACAACCGCTACTGGTTCTGTTTGTGCCTCTTTGCCGGGTTAGGATTATCCAATCACTGGCCATTGTTTGTACTGTCTTGTCTCGGTTTCGTTAGTTTGTTAGTGGTGGTCAGGCCTCAGTTGTGGACCCTGATGCATAGTGCGGCTTTTTGGTTAGGCTCCGGCTTGCTGTTTGCTCTGGGTCTTCTTCCATATGTTTCGCTGTTAACCAACAAGACTCCGGAAATCGCATTGGTGGGTGCAATTCCTCTGGAAGAATTTGTCAATTATGTGACACGCGCCTACTACAGCGATGATCATGCCGGTTCAAGTCCGCAGGACAAGTTACTCTACTTTCGCTGGTTGTTCATGGAGGTGGGGATTCAGTTTGGCATGCTCGCTCTTCCGTTTACCCTGGTAGGGTTTTATCGTTCAGTACGTGAGCTAAAGATCCATCATGTGGTGTCACTGGTGGTGATATTTCTGGCAACCACTTTTTTGTTGATGATGTTGATGGATCTGAAATTCGAGATACGGGCCCAGGCTGCTTTCCGCGCATACACCGTCATCGCATATGCTCCGCTGGCACTATGGTTCTCGATAGGGTTGGTCTGGTTGCTGGGTCACGTGCCAGAGAGATATTCAAGGTTCAAGCTGCCCCTGGCGGTGGTGCTGCTCGCTTCCATTGCTTTGTACAACTATCCGAAAGTGGACCGAAGTAAGCTTGGTTTTGTTGAGGAGTATGCAACCGTTGTTCTTGAATCATTGCCAGCGGATGCAATCTTGTTTCTGTATGGCGATATGCAAATTGGCCCGTTTGGTTTTCTCAACAAGGTAATGGGTGTCCGACCGGATGTGGAGCTTTATAGCTGGCACAGCCTCGTCTTTTCTAATCGATTATCAGATCCTTTGCTTCCAAAAAAGGAAATGGAGAGGGTGGTGAGCGAATTCATCAAAAACTCTTCCAGACCGGTTTTCTCAATCGACGGGCGACAGGAAGTGGATTCAAATTATGGGCTTTACTATTCATACAACAAAGCCAGCGAAGCGCCCTTTGTGTTTGTGCCGGAATTGGAACTGTTTATCGACAAGGTCTTTGACCTGTACCACGGGGAAGGCTGGATTGTTGATTTACACGAAAAACGATTCGCTTATGATTTGCTGATGATGGCGACACGACAATATGTCAATTATGGTCTGATTCACGGTACCGACGGATACAATGCTGTTCGCCTCGACAGGTTGCAAAAACTTCAAAGTACGTTTCCGGGAAAACTCGCAACCCTCGAAACTATTTTTCTGTCAGGCGCAGAAGTGGAAAAAGAGCGACTGCTGGCACTGGGACGGGCAGCAGAACAGCAGATAACCAACCAGTTACCGGCACAAGGCATTTCGGAGCTCTATCAGTATCTGGGTATGATACATTTGATCGCGCCTCAAAATGTTGAGGCTGCTAAAAAAATGCTCAAAAAGTCCCTGGAAGTTATGCCAGACCGTCGCAATCAGAGTGTCTGCTATCTCAGGTCGGTCTTTCTGGATAACAATGAGGTGGAAAACTATAATGAGCTCGAACGTCAGTTTTCATTTAAAGAGTGCCCATCGTGATTAGCATTGTCGTCCCTACCTTCAAGGAAGCAGGCAATATCCCAAATCTTGCCAGGCAATTGCAGGAGGCGCTCAGAGATATTGAGTACGAACTCCTGATTGCCGACGACGACTCTCCGGATGATACCGTCGAGATCTGTCTTTCCCTGGCGCAGGAATTTCCTTTGAGGCTCATTCAATCGTCAGACAGGCCCAGGGACCTGTCCCTGTCGGTTATCGATGGTATTGTCGCCGCCAGGGGTGAGCAGATACTGGTCATGGATGCCGATCTTTCTCACCCTCCGCAAATGATTCCACGGATGCTGCAGGCACTGGCCGAATCACCCGATGCTTTTGTGATCGGTAGCCGTTATGTAAACGAGGGAAGTTTCGACAGGGACTGGAGTCTTTGGCGGTTCCTTAACTCCCACATCGCAACGATGATGGCAAGGCCGCTGGTGAGCTGTTCTGACCCAATGTCAGGATTTTTCCTTTTTGACCGAAAACACATTGACGTGGATTCTCTTCGTCCTATCGGATACAAAATTGGTTTGGAGATCATGGTTCGAGGTACATTCAGCTCGATCGTAGAGCTGCCGATCCAATTTAAGGACAGGGAGGTTGGTGACAGCAAGATGAATCTTGACCAGCAGTTTAAGTACCTGAGGCATCTGCGACGGTTGTATCTGTTCCGTTTTGGTTCTCTTGCTGAATTTTTTCACTTTGGCCTAATAGGTGCCAGCGGATTCCTTATCGACATTGTTTTTTATTACGGACTACAACTGGCAGGTTTTTCGCATCTTGTTGCGCGGGGGATTTCATTCTGGCCAGCGGTGAGCTGGAATTGGATACTGAATGGAAAAACAACATTTGGTGAACGACAAACACGGTCCGGGATTAAACCGTGGTTCGAGTTAGTGGTCGCCAGTCTGATCAGCTTTTTGATCAACTACGGATTGTATGCGTGGTTGACGACCTCAGTGGTTTTTTTCGCAGAATACCGAATCCTTGCACTGGTCGCCGGGATCGGAGGTGCGAGCCTGTTCAATTTTGCAGCTTCGACACTATTTGTTTACAGTGACAAGCGAGCATAAAGCGAGTGCGGCAAAGGTTGGTTGGTTATGTGGATTAAGAATCTAAAAATTTGGGACGGTGTTTCGGATCGACTCGTCGATGTTGATGCCATTGAGGTAGTGGATGGAAAAATCACTTCCCTCGACTCATCGGAGGCTTGCAATGGGAAGTCGAGCATGGACATGAAGGGGTTGTTTGTGATCCCCGGATTGATCGACGCACATGTTCATATGTGTTTGAACCCTGATCTCAGAGACCCTCTGCAACAGGACAAGCCAGGTCGTGAAGATTTGTTACGACAAATGACCATTCGTTCTGAACAGATGTTACAGGCGGGAATTACCACCGCGAGAGACTTAGGTGGTGGGCAATGGCTGGAACTTACCCTGCGGGACCAGATAAACAGCGGTGAAGTGGTTGGAACTCGACTGATTTGCTCCGGGCAACCTATTACCTCAATAAAGGGACATTGTTATTTCTGGGGTGGTGAGGCAAAAGATATTGCCGATGCCAAAACAGTGATTAACCGGCAGGTTGAACACGGTGTCGATCTGATTAAGATTATGGCCACTGGCGGAACAATAACGGTAGGAACAACCCCCGCAGAAGCGCAATTCGATGCTGATTCGCTGACGGAAATGGTCAATATGGCCGCAGAGCACTCGTATCGGGTTGCCGCGCATTGTCATGGCACCGCCGGGATTCGAAATGCCAGCGAAGCGGGGGTCACCACGATTGAACACTGCTCCTGGGTCGGTGATTCAGGCTGGGGAAAGGATTTTGATGAGAACGTAATGGCGATGATCGCGGAGAAAGGCATCTGGATATCACCCACCATTAATGCAGGCTGGCGACGATATATTGGCTCACGCCAATTTGAAGGCATGGTGAAGGGCAATTACGATAAGATGCGCCAGGCCGGTGCCAAATTGATTGCGTCGACTGACGCAGGAATCCCGAATGTACGGCATGAAGACCTGCCGAAAGCGATCCCTGTCTTTGCGCATTTTGCAGGCTTGTCAAATGTACAGGCCTTACGGGCAGCCACCAGCGATTGCGCTGAAGCCATCGGTTTGGGGCAGGTCGTCGGGCAGATCAGTCCGGGCTATGCGGCTGACCTGGTATTTTATGAGGGCAATCCCCTTGAGGATCTGGCCTGTCTGGCAAATCCGGTGCGTGTCATGGCACGGGGTCAGTGGGTGGAGAAGAGCGTAGCGTAAATTGTAATAAACGGTTAACGTTAACTATATTCTAGGTTATATGGCCTAAGCCATTGAATAATATTAATTTTTAGTGGAAAAAAATACGAAACATGGATAGTATTAATCACTGGCAAAGTTTTGGACGCAATAGGTAGTGGACAGAAGAAATTTCCTCAAGCTCTTTTCGGCTGGCACGATGGCAACCATAGGTGGCCAGCTGATCTGGCGTGCGGGTGAAGAGCCCCTCGCCGTGGGCTATGAGGACATATCCACGAACCCTTCTGAAATGTTTGAATCGATCCGGTTCATGTCTACACCAGCACCAGATTCCAGGGAGTTCCTGACAGCCTTTCGCATAGGTGCACCCACCCCGACCGTTGCTGGTAAACCAGTCAATAAACTCCGGAAGTACCTCAGTAAAATGGATAATTTTGAACATGCTCATGTAGAGGATGTTTACCTGGATTCAGAAAAATTCCCGTTGCTGGTCAGTGCTTTCAAACGTCTTGATCGGGTCCAGAACCTCGTTGGGCACGGTAATTTCAATATTCTCAGTTTTGATGACATGAGAGTGTACGGTAAGCGTTACAGTAGTATCGGGACATTTCCTTCCGCTGAGCTGGGTTTTCTCGAAGAGACGTTTAGCGACAATGTCAGTCGTTACGGATTCTTTGGTGAGAAGGTAACAACTGAACTGACAATGGTGGTTCCCAACAAGGATCGGATCAAGGTTCACCGCACAGGTCATTTCCTGTTTAAGGGAGACTCTTACCGCCTGTATAAGAGAGTCAAAAAAGACCTCGGCAGCGAGATTGTCCTGACCTCAGGAATCCGCAGTATCGTCAAGCAAACGCACCTGTTCCTTGCAAAAACTATTCAGACTAAAGGTAACCTATCCCAGGCTTCAAGAAGTCTGGCACCACCGGGGCATAGTTTCCATGGCGTTGGTGATTTTGATGTGGGTAAGGTTGGTTTTGGAAGAAAGAACTTCACCTCAGAATTTGCCCGAACCAAAGAATTCAGGAAACTGGTCGATCTTGGCTATGTGAATATGAGATATCCACAGAATAATCTGCTCGGCGTCCGTTACGAGCCCTGGCACATCAAAGTCGTATAGCAAACTCTCGAGCCCCTGCCAGCACAAGCAGCCTGCCAGGTCGCTTTTCCCCTGTTAATTCTGATTCCCCTGCCTGCCTTGTCACAAGAATCTGTTAAGGTTGCCTCGTTAATCTCAATCAGCGAAGATGCCCGGGAAAAAGGAGAAAAAACATGAATGAAACCAAATGGTGGTCAAAGCTGTTTATTTTCAGCGCAGGCATTTGTCTGTTCCTGCTGGTGGCAGGACCGCTGGGATACAAGTTTGGCATTTCAGACCTGTTACCTTCACTGGTTACGCTGTTGGTAGCCCTGGTCGGGGCAGTCATAGTTGTTGCCGGGTCGTTGATCATGTTGGTCGTTGCGAACAAAAATGGTCTGGTAAAAGATCGCAACCTTTTAGTAGCTGCAGTTGTTATCAGCATCATTCCGGTGGTCATCATGGCGCCGCAAATAGGTACTGCGCGTTCGGTTCCGCTGATACATGATGTGAGCACCGATACTAATGAGCCACCCGAGTTCGTTATGATTGCGGCCCTTCGCGAAAATGCACCCAATAGTCTGGTTTACGAATTCGAAGGATCTGCTTCAAAACTGGCAGAGATGCAATCGGCTGCATATCCTGATGTGAAGACACTAATGTCAAAACTGCCTGTCGAAGAGGCTGTTGAGCGGGCTGTGTCCCTGCTGGTGGAACAAGGATTGGAATTGATAAGCGTCGACAAAGATAGAGGAATAGTCGAGGCGACGGCAACGACTTTCTGGTTCGGTTTTAAGGACGACGTTGTCGTAAGAGTAAGGCCGGATAGTACCGGTTCCAGAATTGACGTACGTTCGATATCCCGTGTGGGACAGAGTGATGTTGGCGTCAACGCAGCGAGAATTCTAAAATTTACAAATGCGTTTTAGTCCGGATTTCTAAAGGCAACCGGCTTTTTAGTACTATTTCTGGCCTAACCTGGCTTGCAGAAGCTCGTTCACCTGTTGGGGATTTGCCTTGCCCTGGGTTTCTTTCATAACCTGGCCGACAAAAAAACCCATGAGTTTGGTTTTACCAGCCCTGAACTGTTCCACCTGTTTTGGGTTTTTTTCGAGTACGGTTTCAATAAGCGGTGCAAGTTCAGAGGTCTCGGAAACCTGAAGCAAACCGTGTTCCTCGATATAGGCCTGAGGATCACCCGCATTTCCCTGCCATAGAGCTTCAAAGACTGTTTTTGCAATCTTCCCCGAAATCGAACCATCCCTGATTCGGGCCACCAGGTAACCCAGGTCATTGGCATTCACTGGTGACTGGACTATTTCAATCTGGTCGCGGTTCAACTGTGCGAGTAGCTCGACCCGAACCCAGTTGGCAGAAATTTTTGCATCACCCCCCACTTTTACAACCTGCTCAAAGTAGTCAGCTAATTCACCGCTGGCAACCAGGGACCTCGCATCCGCCTGGGATAACTGATACTCGGCTATAAACCTCTGCTCTTTCGCCCTGGGTAATTCTGGCATCTGCTGCCGGATTTGCTCGATATAGGCTTTGTCAATCTCCACAGGCAACAGATCCGGCTCCGGGAAATACCGGTAGTCCATGGATGTCTCCTTACTGCGCATCGGCCGGGTTTCGTCCTTGTCAGGATCGTATAACAAGGTCTCCTGGATGACTGTCCCGCCTGATTCCAGTATGTCAATTTGCCGGTCGATTTCGTACTCGATCGCCCGCTCCAGGAAGCGGAACGAGTTTACGTTCTTTGTTTCCGTTCTTGTTCCCAACTCAGGGTCACTAAATTTTCTAACGGACACGTTGGCATCACAGCGTAACGATCCTTGTGACATTTTTCCGTCTGAAACATTCAGGTATGTCACGAGCTGGTGGATGTACCTGGCATAGGCGACAGCCTCTTCAGATGACCGCAGCTCTGGCTCCGAGACTATTTCCAACAGTGGAGTCCCGGCGCGGTTGAGATCGATCCCACTCTGGCCTTGATAATCTTCGTGTAACGATTTCCCCGCATCTTCTTCAAGGTGAGCCCTGGTGACGTTAATTGTTTTTGTTTCGCCATTGGCAAGGCTGATTTCGACACTGCCAAACTCCACGATTGGGTAATTTAGCTGAGTGATCTGGTAGCCTTTCGGTGAATCGGGATAGAAGTAGTTCTTTCGATCGAATACGGATCGCAGGTTAATCGTGGAGCCAATTCCCAGTCCGAAGGTGACGGCTTTGCGATAAACCTCTTCGTTAACTACCGGTAGTACACCCGGCATTCCCAGGTCGATTGCGTTTGCCTGGGTGTTGGGTGCCGCGCCAAACTTTGTGCTCGAGCCGGAGAAAATTTTCGATTGGGTGAGTAACTGGACATGTATCTCCAGGCCTATGACTACTTCCCAGTCTGCGCGACTCATTGTGACTTCTCTGCCGGGATTTGTTTGTGCCAGTTGGTTTCGAGTTGAAACTGGTGTGCCAGATTCAGGATTCGAGCCTCATCAAGGTAGTTGCCAATAATCTGCATGCCAAAAGGAAGCCCTTGTGTGAATCCAACGGGAAATGAACCGGCGGGCAATCCCGCCAGGTTGCTGGTAATGGTATAGATGTCTTGCAGGTACATGGAAATCTGATCGGCGCTTTTCTCGCCAATTTTGAATGCGGTCGACGGCGTTGTCGGTCCGATAATCAGGTCCACCTGCTTGAAGGCTTCCATAAAATCATTCTTGATTAATCTCCTGATCTGCTGGGCTTTGCGGTAGTAGGCTTCATAGTATCCGGCTGATAATGCAAAACAGCCAACCATGATTCGCTGTTTGACCTCTTTGCCGAGTCCTTCGCTTCTGCTGCGCTTGTATAAATCCTCGATATCCCGGGGTGTATCGCACCGATAACCAAACCTGACACCATCGTATCGGGACAGATTTGCTGAGGCTTCAGCCGGAGCAATCACATAGTAGGCCGGGATTGCATGTTTACTTGAGGGCAAGCTAATGTCTGACAGAACTGCTCCCCTTGATTCAAAGAACTTGCAGGCTACCTGAATTGCAGACTCAATCGCCGGATTTAGTCCGGCTTCGAAGTACTCCCTGCAGATTCCGATGCGCAGGCCTTCGATGGAATCATTCAAACTGGCTGTGTAATCGGGTACAGGCTCTTCCAGACTGGTGGAATCCCTTGGATCGAATCCTGCCATGGCATTGAGTAAAAGCGCCACGTCTTCGGCACTTTTTGCCAGTGGCCCGGCCTGGTCAAGGCTTGAGGCGTAAGCGATCATACCCCAACGGGAAATCCGTCCGTAAGTTGGTTTAAGACCAGTGATACCACACATCGAAGCCGGTTGGCGAATAGAGCCACCTGTGTCTGTACCGGTTGCGGCGACACATAACCTGGCCGCAACAGCCGCCGCCGAACCCCCCGAGGATCCACCCGGTACCGAATCTTTGTCCCAGGGGTTTTTTACCGGGCCGTAGTAGCTGTTCTCGTTGGATGAACCCATCGCGAATTCATCCATGTTTGTCTTGCCGAGAATGATCGCGCCCGCATCGTTAAGTTTCTCTACAACCGTTGCATTGTAGGGGGCAGTGAAATTATCCAGCATGTGCGAGCCAGCCGATGTTTTTATGCCTTCGGTGCAGAATATATCCTTGTGCGCAATGGGAATTCCCGCCAGGGGCGCGACGTTACCTTGCAATCGTGCTTTGTCTAACTTATTCGCCCGGGAAAGAGCCTGATCGGCTGCTGTGGTGATAAATGCATTTATCTCACCATTGCAATCATGCAGTCGTCGCAGGTAGTGGTTTACCAACTCCACACAGGAATACTGCTTCTCGTTGAGTGCATTGAGTATCTCGGTGATGGTTTGCTCATGGATCATTACTCCACCACCCTGGGTACCAGATACAGGCCATGTAAGGTCTCTGGTGCGAATTCCTGCAACTGGTCCCGTTGATTTACCTCGCTGACCTTGTCAGCCCGAAGTCTCTGTACCCCATCCAAAGGATTGGACATGGGCTCTACACCGTCGGTATCAACAGATTGCATCTCTTCAACCAGGTCGAGTATGTTGCTGAGACTATCTACATATTCCTGCATATGCTCAGGAAGGATCTCGAGCTGGGCAAGTTCCGCTATGCTTAATACGACTTCTTCGTCAATAATCATGTTCAGTGCTTCGTACTGGTTCTGGTCAAAAGTAATGTGCGCCGAATCCTTTTGTGTCAGTGGAAATCTGTCGGCGTCGAATCCTAATGGGGTTTCATTCATTCTGCAATCCACCGGCGGATATTTTTTGCTACTGATGGCCGAAATAATTGCGGGATGCTAGATCTGACCCCAATATGGGGTCTATTTCACATTTTCTGCATAAAGATGTCTTATAGTTTGTTTAATTTCAGACATAAATGATAGAGTTACGAATGTTTTTGAATCTAAATAATAAGGTGCCCCCATGTTCTTCAATAAATTGAGGGGCATGTTCTCGAACGATCTATCCATTGATCTCGGAACGGCAAATACTCTCATCTACGTGCGTGATCAGGGGATCGTACTTAACGAACCTTCTGTTGTAGCGATACGCAGTAACATCAATAACCAGAAAAGCGTTGCAGCTGTGGGTGTCGATGCGAAACGGATGCTGGGTCGTACTCCGGGTAATATCACCGCCATCAGACCTCTGAAGGACGGTGTAATCGCGGATTTTCAGGTCACCGAGAAGATGTTGCAGCATTTTATCAAAAAGGTCCATGAAAATAGCATCATACGCCCAAGCCCGCGGGTGCTGGTCAGCGTTGTCTGTCAGTCAACGGAGGTAGAACGTCGGGCTATTCGTGAATCTGTGATGAGTGCCGGTGCCCGTGATGTTCGTTTGATAGAAGAGCCGATGGCAGCCGCTATTGGTGCGGGACTGCCGGTGCATGAAGCTGTTGGAACAATGGTTGTTGATATTGGCGGTGGCACGACTGAAATTGCAGTCATCTCGCTCAACGGGGTTGTTTATGCCCAGTCCGTCAGGGTTGGCGGCGACAGGTTTGATGAAGCGATTACCGCGTATGTACGCAGAACCCAGGGCAGTCTTATCGGTGATGCCACAGCCGAGCGAATTAAACAGGAAATTGGCACGGCGTTTCCCTGCAGTGAAGTCAGGGAAATTGATGTGAGAGGTAGAAATCTAGCCGAAGGGGTGCCCAGGAGCTTTACGTTGAACAGCAACGAGATACTCGAAGCATTGCAGGAACCGCTCTCGGTTATTGTCCAGGCGGTTAAGGGTGCATTGGAAAAAACGCCGCCGGAACTTGCGGCTGATATTGCAGAAAGCGGACTTGTCCTGACCGGTGGCGGTTCTTTGTTACGGGAGCTGGATCGACTCCTGGCCAATGAAACCGGGTTGCCAGTTATTGTGGCAGAAGACCCATTGACCTGTGTTGCCAGGGGTGGTGGCAGGGCACTTGAAATCATGGACGATCGGGGAGACAGCGACCTTCTCTCCATTCAATAGATTAAGTTAGTTCCTACCGCAAAAGTTATGTTTTTCGAACAAATCGTGAGGCTACTTTAAAATCCAACCAGGACAACTTACATTAAGTCACTGTTCTTAGAAGAGACAACAATAGGGTACAAAATGCTGGGGCTCAGCATCTTGTCCATCGGTCTCATGGTTGTTGATCACCTTTCCAATATACTCGACGATGCCCGTGCCGGTTTGTCGGTCCTGGTGACCCCGGTTGTCGTCATCGCAGACTACCCCAACAAGACCGCTGAAGTATTCCGGGAAGTATTTTCATCCCGAGAGGAAATGCAGACTCGAATCATCGACCTGGATCAGGAATTACTACTTCTGAAAGTTAAAACCCAGGAGATGGCTGCGTTGCGTGCCGAAAACAATCGTTTGCGGGATCTTTTGGGTTCGGCAGCAAAAATACAGGACAATGTGCTGGTTGGAGAGCTGATTGGGGTTGATCCTGATCCCAAAAGGCATGAAGTTGTCATCGACAAGGGGTTAAACCACAATGTGTTCGTCGGTCAGCCCGTGCTTGATGCCCAGGGCCTAATGGGGCAGGTAATCGAAGTGAGTTTGTTTACCAGTCGGGTCCTGTTAATCAGTGATGAATCACATTCAGTCCCGGTTCAGGTTGTTCGCAGTAATCTGAGACTGATTGCCAGGGGTACTGGAGTGTCTCATCAATTAGAGCTTAGGCATCTGCAGAACACCGCAGATATAAGACCAGGAGATTTTCTTGTGAGTTCAGGATTAGGTGATCGGTTTCCCATTGGCTACCCGGTGGGTACGGTTAATAAAGTGGAACATGATCCAGGTAAACCTTTTGCCACAGCAACTGCCACGCCGAGTGCTCAGTTAAACCGGACGCGTCACGTGCTGTTGGTATTTAACGAAGAAAAACTTGATACGATAGATGCTGGTGATGGCAGCAGTGGCTGAAATCAGAAGCAACGGTCTTTGGGTAATTGTCGCAAGTTTCATTATTGCGATGTTGTTTTCGGTTGTCGCACTGCCAGATTCTATCCCCTGGGAGCTGGGTTATTTACGACCTCAATGGGTAGTGCTGGTGTTGATCTACTGGATTATTGCGTTGCCTCATCGGATTGGCATTGTTGTTGCGTGGTTGGTTGGTCTGTTGCTCGATGTTCTGTTGGGTAGTTTGTTGGGACAACATGGGATGGCTTTCATCGTTGTGGCCTATATTGCTTCCAGTTTGTACCAGAGACTGCGGATGTTTGCGGTTTGGCAACAGAGTTTGATTGTATTTGCGACGGTTGGGTTAAGTCAGATGATTAACTTCTGGGTCGAGAACCTTGCAGGGCTGTCCGAGTGGGATATGTGGTACCTGGTGTCAGCCTTTATCAGCGCCTTGTTGTGGCCCTGGGTTTTCATGGTTCTGCGGTATTTAAGGCGAGTGTTTAACGTAACCTGAAGGTGTTGGGTTGAGCGATCTAGTATTAGCATCGGGTTCACCGCGCAGGGCTGCACTGTTGCAGCAGCTGGGCTTGTCTTTCCTGGTGGTTATACCCGATGTCGATGAATCAAGGTTTCCGGGTGAATGTGCTGCAGAATACGTCGGGCGTATGTCCCGGTCCAAATTTGAATATGTTCTGTCAGCCGCCAAACCTTCCCTGGATGATCAAAAGGTGATTATCTGCGCAGATACGGTGGTTGTCCTGGATGATGAGGTACTGGGGAAACCGCTGAACAGGGAAGATGGTATGGAGATGTTGCTGCGTCTGTCGGGGAGAAGCCATTTTGTGTTGACCGATGTAACAATTGGTAAAAAAAACGAACCGACGAGTACATTTTGTGTCGAAACTAAAGTGAAATTTCGTAAACTCACCTTAGAGGAGCGTCAGGATTATTGGGATTCAGGTGAACCGCAAGATAAGGCCGGTGGATATGGTATACAGGGGCTGGGCGCGGTCTTCGTCGAAGAGATTTCCGGTAGCTATTCAAGTGTCGTTGGATTGCCGCTGATGGAAACAAGCAGGGCGTTGTTCGCATTTGGGATCCGAATTTTTCGTAGGCCCAGTGAATAGGCATATATGCGGGTAGAGCGCATGAACAGAAATTCAAATTGGACAGGATGTAATTCGACATGGCTGAAGAAATTATTATCAGTGTGTCACCCCACGAAACCCGGGTCGCCGTGGTTGAGCAGGGTTTACTACAGGAAATATTCATTGAGAGGTTGCATACGCGTGGCACCGTAGGAAATATCATCAAGGGGAAAGTGGTTCGCATACTTCCAGGTATGCAGAGCGCCTTCGTCGATATAGGCCAACCTCGTGCGGCGTTTATGCACATTACGGATCTCGTTAATGGGCACGAGTTTGTACCGGGTGACAGCAACGAATCTCCGGAGTACCCCCCGATCAACCGGGTGCTGCACGATGGGCAGGAGTTACTTGTACAGGTCACCAAGGAGCCGATCAGCACCAAGGGAGCCCGAGCCTCCTCGAGCATCTCCCTGGCTTCCCGGTTTCTGGTTTACATGCCTGCCTCTGCCCACATTGGTGTATCCCAACGGATTGAAGATGAAGAAGAAAGACAGAGACTGAAACAGATTCTTGAGCAGATCCACCAGCCTGACCTGGGTGATGGTTTTATCGTCCGGACCGCTTCTGAGCGAGCCAGTGAAGAAGAAATTCTGCGAGATGCACGGCTGCTGAGGTCTCGATGGAAGTCGGTTAGTCTCGAATCAGAACGGGCCAGTTCGCCTTGCCTCATATATGAGGATCTGCCACTTCACCTGAGGGTGATGAGAGACATTATCAATACCCACACCACGAAAATCCTGGTGGACAACAAGACTATTTTTTCAGTGTTGGAACGATTCCTGCGAGACTTCATTCCAGAAAAAACCGCCTGCCTGGAACTGTCTTCCGAAGTCGTTCCATTATTTGATGCACATAACCTCGAGGATCAAATCGAAACTGCGCTGGACCGGAAGGTCCCGTTGAAGTCTGGTGGTTACCTCATTATCGATCAGACAGAAGCGATGAATACCGTGGATGTGAATACGGGTGCATTCGTCGGTCGCAGGGATCTGGAAGATACTATTTACCGCACGAACCTCGAAGCGGCTGCTGCGATTCCGAGGCAACTGCGGCTGCGAAATATCGGCGGTATTGTCATTATTGATTTTATCGACATGGTGAATGAGGAACATAAACGACAGGTACTTCGAATGCTGGAAAAGGGCCAGCAAACAGATCGCGTGAAGTGGTCTATCACAGAAATATCCGATCTTGGGCTGGTCGAGATGACTCGCAAGAGGACACACGAAAGCCTGATGAAGATGATGTGTGAACCGTGCCCCTACTGTACGGGCAAAGGCTTCATCAAAACAGCTGAGTCCGTATGTCTCGAGATTTTTCGGGATATTCAGCGCCGCGCCCTGGATTTCAGGGACAAGGATTGTTTGATAATGGCAGCACAACCGGTTATAGACCGATTGTTGGATGAGGATGCTGCTTGTGTTGCTGAGCTTTCCAGGGCGCTCAATTCAAAACTTCGATTCCAGGTGGAAGCGAGCTATACCCAGGAACAATTTGATGTTGTCCTGACAATGTCTGGCTGATAGAAATGATTGCCAGGACTGCCAAGAAACTGATAGTAAAAACTTTCCAGGCTTTGCTGCTGGGCATTTTAGTGCTCGCAGCAGTCTACGTCAGTATTGGCAGAATCCTCATCGTTACCATCGATGGATACAAGTCTGTTTTTGCTGAGATAATTACCGGCGCAATTAACCTCCCTGTATCTATCGGTACCCTGGAGGGGACCTGGACCTACCTCGATCCGAAATTCGTCGTACAGGATCTGGTGATCGGAACGAAGGATGAACCGGCGATTGAGCTCGATCATGTTGTGCTTGTGTTAGACACTATTGCGTCCTTTGTAGAACTCACACCGGTCATACGAGAGGTAGAAATCGAAGGTCTTAAGCTGGCGTTGCTCCGGGACGATGCAGGTAGCTGGTCGATTCGTGGCCTACCCAAGTCGGGAAAGCCCTTTGACCCGGAACCATTGCTGGAATCCATTGCTTATTTGACCTTTGTTCGACTGCGGGATGTCGAGTTCGAAGTGTTTGGCCGACGCGGGCACTACAAGGTGACCAGTTATAAGGATCGACCGTTTCAACTTAGCCTGACTGAAAATATCCGAACCCTGTCATGGCCCCTCTACCTGAGCTATCTGGACAACCCGGAAACCGCAAAAACCCACTTTCAATTTTCTGGTATGTACCGGGGAGATCCCCGTAGTGATGACTTCTGGTCTGAGTTTTATCTCAAGCTTCCTCTGCTGGAGCTCACCGAGTTCTTGCCCCCGGTTGTGTTTGGTGACTACCGACTGAAACATATGGAGATCAGCGGGGAAGTGTGGCTAACGGCACAGGGCTCGGATGTTGAAATTCGTGGTTTGCCGATAATTGACAAGGTAACTATAGAATCGAGTCTCGGGGAGGTTGATGTTCTGCGGAATTTGAACATAAAATTTGTAGCCCGTGGTGATGTGCGACAAGGTGGTATGGTTCTTCTTCCGACGGTGAATGGCATTGTTGGTGATGAAAACTGGCAACTCAAAGACGTTCGAATATCCTTTGAATCAGGTGGCAATGAACTCGTGGTTGCAACCAGTATTCCATTACTTGATGTTGGAAAGATCGCCGCGACGGTTCTGAATCTGGGGCAGCAGTTTCAGGTTCTGGATGAAAGTACAGCCACAGCAGTGGATGCTGTTAATCCCACAGGGGTGATTGAGAACGTCTTTTTTCTCGGCCAGTTTGGTGATGACAGTCCCGATTTGAAACTGACAGCGACCATTGATGACGTAAAAATTGATCGGTACAAAGGATCCCCCGCGATTTCCAAGCTGGATGGATTTGTGCTCCTGACTCCTGGTGGGGGTTTCCTCGATATTCACAATGACGCGCCCTTCAATATGACTTTTCCGGTGCTGTTTTCAGCGCCCTGGCACTTTGATTCGGCACATACACGCATCCATTACAGCTATGAGCCACAGAACCTGAAAATTCACTCCGAGCTGATCGTCGCGACCAGTGGAGAAACCACTGCCAATGCAAAAATGTTCTTCAACCTGCCGCCACAAGAGCTGGACCACAACTGGGGCCTGGAATTGGGGGTACGAAATACACAGTTGCTAAATTCGTCGATCTATATACCTACAACGCTGCCGGATGAACTGGTCAACTGGATATCTCAGGCCGTTATCGGTGGTTTTGCAACAGAAAGCGGCATGGTGTTCCACGGCTCCTTGAACGGAAAAGCGCCCAAAGAGCAAAAAGCCTTTGAAATATACTTCAAAGTTGAAGACACGATTCTTGACTATGATCCGCTGTGGCCAAGACTGGATGATCTTGAAGGCACTATTTACGTAGGGAATCGGGAGGTCTACGTGGATAACGCCAGAGCCGCCGTGTTCGATAGCAGGGTTACACGAGCAGAAATCAGGATCCCAATAAACCCCACAGGGCTGGTCGACACTATCGAAGTTGATGGCTCGTTGGAAGGTCCGTTTTCAGATGGGTTGCGATTGCTTACCGAAACCCCCTTGTTTGAATCCACCAACAAGATGGCTAACGGATGGATTGGATCCGGTGTGATGAGGGGTATCGCGACGTTAAATATACCCATTGGGCTGCGTGCGAAAGAAGTTCCTGTTGTGCGTGCAAAAGTATCCCTCGAACAGTCCGCAGTTTATATCCCTCAATTTGATTTGAGAGTTGAAGATTTAGAGGGTGACTTTACCTACGATACCCACCGTGGAATAAATTCTGAAGGCTTTACAGCGCAGCTATTCGAACAACTGGTTGATGGCGAGATACTCACTGATGGTGGCCTGGATAGCGGGGTAATCGATGTTGATATTACCGGCCCTGTTGACGTTAAGGCGCTGCAAATATGGTCTGATCAGCTCTTGTTGACGCGTGCGAACGGGATTGCTGGGTATCACGCGACATTGCACATCCCCTATGGTCAGATGGCAAAGGACCCGATCTTCATCGAAGTCGAGTCGGATCTTGATGGTGTTGCGATCGATTTGCCTCAGCCGATGGGGAAGGTGTCTGAAGAAAGCGTTTCATTCAGATATCAACAGACATTTCTGGACACAGGTTTTCGGATAGAGCTCAACCTGGATAACAAGACCAGGGGTGTGCTCAAGGTGATTGACGACTCTATTGTCGGTGGTCGGATTCATTACGGTAAGAAACCGATGGGGGCCGTCACCTTTGACCAGCTCAAGGTTACCGGAGAAATTGATAAGCTGGTCTATGGTGATTGGGAATTGATTTCGGAAGACCTGGGAGAAAAATCAGACGCTTCACTGGAAGATGAGTTGGCAGAGACACTGGGCTCAATAGAGCTCCGGGTCGGTTTGCTGGATACCTATGGCTTTGAGTTAGAGGATGTCCAGACCTACGTGACTCGAAACCAGGATGTATGGGCAGTTGGTCTTCAAAATGACATGTTAACGGGCACTATCATGATCCCGGATATCGATGAACTTCCCATGACTGTTCAGTTGGATGTGATGCGCTTTGATAGTAACGATTATCAGGGCAACGAAGACCCGATGTGGGATGTTGACCCGGCTGAACTCACCGCGGTAGATTTCAGGGTTGAAAAACTTTTTTTGGACGACGAGGATTATGGAAGCTGGTCGTTTGATTATCGCCCCGATCCTTCAGGCAGTGTCCTGCAAAATCTCACCGCCGAGGTGAAAGGCCTTCAGCTGGTTGAAGGCTCGTCGGCACACTGGGTGTTAAATGACGGAAAGCATCAGAGCAGCTTTAGCGGTGAAATTCAGGTCGCTGACCTTGGTTTTACGATGGAACAATGGGGCTATGCCTCCAGTGTTGAGGGCGAAGACTTCACCTTTTTGTCCGATGTTTCCTGGTCAGGCAGCCCGGCAATGATTGAGCTGGAAACTATTGTCGGGACGGTTGAGATCGCCAAAGGCAACGGTCGTTTTGTTCAGGCGGAAAGCAACGTCGGAGCGTTGAAACTTCTGGGAATTCTTGATTTTGCGTCTTTATCGCGCCGCCTCCAGGGAGATTTTTCCGACGTTGTCGACAGTGGATTCAGCTTCGATGAAATTGAGGGTTCGGCACGATTTAATACCGGGATCATAGATATTCTGGATCCAATTGTAATCAAAGGCGCCAGTAGTACATTTAAAGTGGGGGGCAGAGTAGATCTCGGCGCTCGAACATTGGATAACGAATTGATTGTGACACTACCGGTGAGTCGAAACTTACCCTGGTATGCGGCCTATTCAGCATTTGCAGTGAGTCCCCTGACCGGTGCTGGTGTGTTCCTGGCCCAGAAGTTGTTTCAAAATCAGATAGATGCACTGAGTAGTGCTAAATACAGAATCACCGGCTCTATCGATGAGCCAGTGATCGAGTTCGATTCAATGTTTAATGATACAGTCCGGGCTTCCCCGGATGAACCAGAGTCACCGCCTGGTGACTAGAATCGCCCTGGTACAGATGGTTAGCAGCCGGGAGATCGAAAAAAACCTGAGTCGGGCCGCGGTGCTTATCGAGCGGGCAGCCGCTGAACAGGTTCAGGCTATTTTTCTCCCGGAGAACTTCGCTGCCCTTGCCAATCCAAGTCCTAAAACCATAGGTGAAGCAGAAGCCAGCGGAAATGGACCTGTTCAGCAGTTCCTTCAACAGATCTCAGTACAAACAAATTGCTGGATCTTCGCGGGTACGGTTCCTGTGGCGGCACGACCTGATGGAACGTCGATAACTGATAGACGCATTCGGGCAGCATCAATGGTTTTTGATAACAATGGACGATTGGTCGCCCGGTACGACAAAATCCACATGTTTGATGTGGTCGTCGAAGATAACCAGAAACACTACGTGGAATCGGAGACATTTGAACCGGGTGATCACCTGCAGACCGTGGAGACACCCTTTGGTCTGTTTGGCCTGACGGTCTGTTATGACATCAGGTTTCCGGAAGTTTACAGAGAATTACACAAGCAGGGAGTACGCAGTTTCTGTATTCCTTCTGCATTTACCACGACCACCGGTGCTGCACACTTTGAAGTGTTGATGCGTGCCCGGGCTATTGAGAATTTTTGTTTTACGATTGCTGCCTGTCAGGGAGGCGATCACGATTCCGGCCGAAAGACCTATGGCAACTCGATGGTGGTTAGCCCCTGGGGCGAGGTCCTTGCCAGGGCAGGTATGGGTGAGGAAGTGATTACCGCCGAGTTGGACTATGAAATGCAGGATCAGATTCGTCGGGATATGCCGGTTCATTTGCAGCGAAGGTTGTGAAACATCGGTTTGATGTCTGCTCTCCTTTTAGAGTTTATCTTGATCAAAACGCGTTGAGTTGAGAGGGGGTGCCTTAGCGCTATTGTTCGGAACCCATTCGCCCGTCTGATTCAACCTTGAGATATTGAAACAACTTCCGAAAGTGAACTGGCGGCTTGTCGGGGCTGGTCTCGATTTTTGTCGCCTCGTTGATTGCGTTCCTCACGAGTTGACGCAGATGTTGCCTGTCAACATCTGGCAGTTGGAGGAGAATTTCGTCCATTACCTGCTTGTCCTGCCGGATAAGCCTGTCTCTCCATACTTCTAACTGGTGGAACCGTATGACGTGGTTTCTTGAGCTGGCATCGAATCGATCAACGAGCAGGTAAACTGGTTCAAGGTCCAGGCCCCGCAGTTGCTTACCGATGTGGAGTACCTGCCGTTTTCTGGCGTTTCCCTTGGTAATTTTTTTACAGATCAGTACGGCTTCTATAAGGTCCGGGTAGGGCAGTTTGTGTAGTTGGGTATCTGGAATGTCCAGTAGCTTTGCACCCAGCTCGGTGATTGCCTTGACGTCGCGTTTACGTTGTGACTTGCTGGGTCGAGTCGTATCGTCGCTATCATCTTCAGGTAACTCTTGTTTGTTATCAGGCATTTTGTGCGTATTTATTTATGAGTATCGAGTTATGCATGCTATTTATGCGTAGAACAGGGTAGCAAGCCCCAGAAATGATAAAAACCCAACGACGTCAGTGATGGTAGTTAAAACGACGGTACCGGCAACCGCCGGATCAATTCCCATTGAGCGTAGCAGGGCAGGGAGTGTCGCGCCAGCCAGGGCTCCGGTGAACAGGTTAATCATAAGTGCCATGGCGATAACAAGACCCAGGGTGAAATCATCAAACACCAGTGTCGATGCGACGGCCACTACCAGCGCCCAGAGCAGGCCATTGATGGCCCCGACAGCCAGTTCCCGATTCACCAGCCAGCGTAGTTTGTTTTCCATCAAGTGACCCTGAGCCATGCTCCTTATAGTCAAGGTGAGTGTCTGGCTGCCAGCTACCCCACCCATGCTGGCGACGATCGGCATAAGCACGGCCAGGGCGATAACCTTGGCGATTGTTTCCTCAAAGATATTGATGACCGATGAGGCAATAAAAGCGGTGATCAGGTTTGCGCCTAACCACAGGGTGCGAGACTTTGCAGTTTTCAGAATCGGCGCAAAAGTATCCTCATCTTCTGTCAGGCCAGCCATACCGAGTAAAGAATGATCAGCCTCGTCTTTGATGACGTCCACCACATCGTCGATGGTAATCCGCCCTAACAGTTTGCCGTCAGGATCAATGACGGGAGCAGAAACAAGATCATAGCGGGCGAATAGTTCTGCGACGACCGATTCATCCATATCAGCGGGAATAGGTTCAAGGTCAGTTGTCATTATTCCACGAACTGTCAGCGCGGGGTCTGAAACTAACAATTTTCCTAAGGGAAGTGAGCCACGATAGACATCATATCGATTGACAACAAAAAGATTGTCTGTCATCGCCGGTAGTTCATTGTGACGGCGTAAATAACGCAGGACTACATCCAGGGTCACCCCGCCGCGTACGCTGATGGTATCCGTATCCATCAACCCGCCAGCTACATCTTCCGGGTATGACAGCAGGTTTTCAACGCGCGCCCGGTCTTGCAAATCCATTGACTGGAGTAATTGATGCGTAATAGCGTCTGGCAGATGTTGCAGAATGTCTGTCAGATCATCATCAGAATCGACCTGTTCAAGCAGGTGGACGATATCATCCCTGGGAATGTCGGCAAGCAAATCGCTAACCAGTTCCTCATTCAGTTCCTGCAGGGTATCGCTCTGTCGATCCGGCTCCAGCAGATTCCAGATAATTGTGCGTTCATCTGGCGGTGACGATTCCAGCAGTGCAGCGATGTCAACCGGCTTTAGAATGTCGATCTGGTTGCGAATTTGGTTGTAGGCGCCGTGGGCTAGCAACTCACCAAACTTTTCGAGGGGACTGTGCTTGGTGAGTGCGGGCATGTTTACTCGTTTTCGCCGAACTTTTGATCAACCAGATTCAATAATGCTTCTATTGACTCGGTTTCATCTTCGCCCTCGACCTGGAGCAGAATCTCTGAACCAAAGCTGGCCTGTAGTATCATCATATTCATAATGCTCTTGCCATTCGCCTTCGCAGAACTACTGGTGACGGTAACTGTTGAAGCGAATTCCTGGGCTGTTTTTACAAAGCTTGAAGCTGCGCGGGCATGTAGGCCCAGCTTGTTCTGAATTTTCACCGTCTTTTGGATCAACTAGAACTACCTCTTGGATCCTTTAGGTTTCCGTTTGTGGGGCCGTGGTGAGTTTGCCGAGCTCGCGGTGCTTTATCTGCACATTGTGCCATTTGCTTTTGAAACTTTGGAAGAGCTTTTCCGATATATAAACGGACCGGTGCTGTCCGCCGGTACAGCCGATGCCGACCGTCATGTAACTGCGGTTATTTTCCTCGAATTTTGGTAACCAGGTCTTAAGGTACACATAAATGTCATCCAGCATTTCAGTGACATCCTCTTGGCCCGCAAGAAACTTCTGCACGGGTTCATCAAGCCCCGTCAGGGATCTGAGGTTGTTTATCCAATGCGGATTTGGCAGGCATCGAACATCGAACACCAGATCAACATCAACAGGGACCCCATTTTTAAAGGCAAAGGATTGAAACAACAGCGCCAGTTCCTGTTTTCTGCCAGTTAACCGGGTGCCGACCAGGTCTCGCAGCTCATGAATCGTTAGGCTGGTTGTGTCAATGGTCAAGTCTGCCAGGGCGGAAATTGGATCAAGCAGATCTGTCTCATAATCCAGTGCCGCGCGTAGATCCCGTTTACTGTTGCTGAGCGGGTGCTTTCGCCGGGTCTCGGAAAATCTTTTCACCAACGCCGGGCTTGATGAATCCAGAAACACGATTTGCAAATCAACTTCTCTGATATTGGCAACAATCTCCGGGAAGTTGGCGAGGTCTTCGGCAATATTTCTTGCATCGATACTAACAGACACTTTTGTGAGGGTTTGACTGATGGACAAGCGACTTATCAGCGGATTCAGCAAGCTTACCGGAAGGTTGTCTATACAATAATAGCCGAGGTCCTCCAACACGTGGAGCGCCGTACTTTTACCAGAGCCAGAACGTCCGCTTAAAATGATCAGGGAAATCATAGTGCACCTTACCTTTAGGGACTACTAGCGAAGGGCTTGTTTCGTGTCGGGATAGAGGTCGGTGATCGCGATTTCATACAACTCACTATCGTGGGTCGCGTTACTCAGTTTTTCCCGATAGTCTGAAGACTCAAACTTTTCTGCGAGCATCGCCAGTACCTGCAGGTGCTCGTCGACTTCTTCGGTTGGCACAAGCAGGACAAACAATATGTTCACAGGCTGATCATCAAACGCCTGAAAATCCACCGCGTTGGACAATGTGAGAATACTGCCAACAATATTCTTGCAGCCGTCCAGGCGGCAGTGCGGTATCGCAATACCGTGACCGATACCTGTTGTGCCGATCTTTTCCCGGTTAATGAGCTTGCCGAAGAGTTCTTCGGCTTCAACCCCGGGCAGGGAATCAGCTATTCTTATGGCAGCCTCTTCCAGAATCCGTTTTTTACTTGCCGCCGTCAGTGCGCAGTAAGTACGCTCGGGCGCTAATATTGATTCAATATTCACTTGTTGGTCAGCCCCGCTATGTAGTTTATCGAACTCGTTGTTTTCGATCGGTGGTTTTTTCCTTCTGCTTTATGAGTTGTCTGTCCAACTTGTCGGCGAGCATATCTATGGCAGCATAGAGATCCTCGGATTCAGCTTCAGCGAAGACTTCACCGCCGGATATTCGTATGGTCGACTCGGCCTTTTGTCGTTGCTTCTCGACGCTAAGTATCACCTGCATATTTGTTATTCGATCATAGTGCCGTTCAAGCCGGTCTAGCTTTGTTTCGACATAAGCACGGAGGGAATCGGTAACATCTATATGGTGGCCACTGACGCTGATTTGCATGGTTTAGTTCCTTTATAACTTGACAAAATAACCCGAATCTTTTCGGGACTACCTCTGGCGCTTATGCCACTGAAAGACAAAGCTGACAGAGGATAAGATCTACATTACATTCTAGACTATCTGGGTTTGTTTTTTTTTAATTTTATTTGGCTTTTATCCTTTGAGATCAATAGTTTGGGTGTTAAACAAGTTGTTTTCTTTCATTTGACGGCGGAATCATCAGGGATTCCCTGTATTTGGCGATTGTTCGCCTCGCCACTTTAATTTCCTGTTCCGCCAGAAGGTTGACGATTTTGCTGTCACTCAGCGGTTTGCGCGGATTTTCTTCCGTAACAAGTTTCTTTATCAACGCTCTTATTGCCGTGGAGGACACCTCGCCCCCGGCATGCGTGCTGACATGGCTGGAAAAGAAATACTTCAGTTCAAACACACCGGCTGGTGTGTGCATATATTTTTGTGTGGTCACCCGCGAGATAGTCGATTCATGCAGATCCACGGCATCAGCGATATCGTGTAAAACCAGGGGCTTCATGGCTTGTTCGCCATACTCCAGAAAGCCTCTCTGGTATTCGACGATTTTTGTCGACACCTTGAGCAGGGTATCATTGCGCTGCTGAAGGCTCTTGATAAACCATCTCGCCTCTTGCAGATTATTCTTCAAATAGGTGTTGTCTGAGCTGCTGTCCGCACGTTTGACCATTGCGGCATAACCGGAGTTGACCCTGATTCTGGGCGCTGATTTTGAATTCAGTTCGACGACCCAGCGGCCATTTTGCTTCGTGACAATAACATCGGGTTCAACATACTCTGTAGTAGGTGGGCTGATGTCAGCACCGGGTCTGGGATTGAGGGTTTGGATCAGGCTAATCACTGCCTTCAGTTCAGGTTCTTTCAGGCGACTTTTACGGATCAGGTAGGCGTAGTCACGATTGGCCAGCATGGGAAGGTAATTCTGAACCACAAGTAATGTTTCTTTTCGCCAGGGTGTAGTTTGCGGAAGCTGATTAAGCTGAATGGTCAGGCATTCCTTCAAATCTCTCGCTGCGACGCCCACCGGATCCAGGTGCTGGATGAGGTGAAGTACAGCTTCAACTTCGTCCATTTCAATTTCAATCACATCCTGAAACTCATCCTGCATGCTAACCAGGACATCGTCGAGGCTAATGGTCAGAACTCCTTCGAAATCAAGCCCATCGATAATTGCCATGGCAATTAATTGATCAACATCCGACAGATCAAGCATATTAAGCTGTTCTTCAAGATGACTTTGAAGTGAAACGGTCGAGGAATTCTGGTTCTCCAGGTAGTTGTCGCTATTCTCGTCCGGTGCAGAGTAGCTCGACGGTAACGGCACATCGTCCCAGACGTCTTCCCAGAGGCTATCCACGGGAAGTTCGTCGCTTATGTTGTCTGATGTTATTTGTTCTCTGGTATCCGGAATTGATTCACCGTCAATTTCCGGGTTGGGTGGTGCCGGTTGATCATCACCATCCATTGCGGTTTGAGCGAGGTCTGTTTCAGCCTCCATAGCGGCGGCTTGTCCGTCTATTGTTTCTTCTGGCGTGTCGAGGGAGGTAGTTTCACCATCGGCATCGCTTTCCCCTTCGCCTTCCAGCGGTGCCTCTTCAAGCATCAGGTTTGAATCAAGGGCTTCCTGAATCTCTTGTTGTAAATCGAATGTACTGAGTTGCAGCAGCTTAATGGCTTGCTGCAACTGGGGGGTCATGCGAAGTTGTTGACCCAGTCTAAGCGATAATCCTAGTTTCATTGCCATAGGCTAATCATACTCATGCTTGGCTTTGATGAGAACCTTGTATAAATGGGATATTTGTGAACCGTGTCACATCCTGAAGTCTTCACCTAAATAGACCTTCCTAACTTGTTCATTTGCCAATATCACCTGGGTTGCTCCCTCTGCGATAATCCTGCCTTCGCTGACGATATAGGCTTTTTCACAGATATCGAGGGTCTCCCGCACATTGTGGTCGGTGATCAGTACACCAATTCCCCGATCGGATAGCTGTGAAATTATGATTTTTATATCGTTAACTGAAATTGGGTCAACACCTGCAAAGGGCTCGTCAAGCAAGATGAATGCGGGTTCCATCGACAGGGCGCGCGCGATTTCGACGCGGCGCCGTTCTCCACCGGACAGTGACATACCCAGGTTATTGCGAATATGGGAGACATGAAACTCCCGCAGCAGGCTTTCCAGCTTTTCGAGTCTTTGGGATTGATTCAGGTCTTTGCGAATCTCCAGGATAGCCATGATATTCTCCGCAACCGACAACTTGCGAAAAACCGAAGCCTCCTGAGGTAGGTAACCGATACCCGTTCGTGCACGTTCATGCATTGGCTTGGGTGTAATATCGATATCGTCGAAGAAAATTTTTCCTGAATCTCCCCTGATGGAGCCGACAATCATATAGAAACAGGTTGTTTTCCCTGCACCATTTGGGCCCAGGAGCCCCACTACCTGACCACTGTGCAGGGAAATGGTGACATCCCGCACGACAAGTTGTTTGCCGTAGCTCTTGGCTAGATTTTCAGCTCTTAATACATTCATGATTTATCTTGGTTGCAAACCCATCGCTAACAACACCCAGTTAGAAAGATACCGGGCTAATCGGCGAGTTTCGGGGAAATTACGACGTGGACCCGGTCACCGCTTTTCTCGCTGCCACCCGTCGCTTCGACAATGCCTTTGGCAATGTCATAGTGTAACAAGTCCCCGGCGAAGGAATCCCTGGCCTGTTTTAAATAGGCTTTACCAGCGAGATGTAATCGTTCTTCCTGTAGGAAATAAGTGATGGTTTTTGCATCTGCTGATACCAGTTCATTATTTTGTTGCTGTTGTTGTTCATAGTGTGCAAGACCTTCAGACTGGGGCTTCATACTGGCGATAAACTGCAGCACCTCTCTTTCGCTCATGACAACTTTGACTTCATCAGCCGCAATATGGAGCGTACCCTGATCAATAGTGACGCGGCCTGAGTAAATTGTAACCCCTGTTTTATCATTGACGATAGCAGTGTCAGACAAAATGTTGATGTCCTGCTCGCGATCAGAATCCAGCGCGTAGCTTTGCTGATACAACAAGAAGAAGGAAAGTAGAGCAAAACAAGGTCGCGATGTTTTCACTGATGGCTGTTGGAAATAAAGGATTCGAGAGATTCTAGCGCAAATTAGCATGACTTACATTTATTCGAATGTGGGTGATAAAACGGTATGAACTCTTTGCTCCTTGTAAGCATAGAAAATGAAGCGTTCTTGTCCAAAAAAGGCCTGCATGCCACCGGCAAGTGTCCGACCTGACTTATCATTGATGGTCACATTTTGGTTTGTTTCTGCATATTCCCTATCCGGGTACACCGTGAGGCTCTCGGTACGAATATTAACGAAGTCACCGGTTTTGCGTTCCTGTATCGCCAGTACATGGTCCCAGAGTTCTACAATTTGTTCTCTGACCTGAACTTCAGGTAACAGGCGCCCGTTTTCCGCTGCAATTTCCCAGGGCAGGGAGTTCTCCTGATCGGAATACAACGTCATGTTCGGCGTTTTCAATGTGGTGATATCCGTTAAGGGGAAGTGAGTGAGTCGTTCTGCTCTGATGTTATGTTGCGGAACCCCGGTCTCCGAGAATTGAGTGATGTCCGCATTTAACATATACAGATCAGGATCGTTCCTGGCAAAAGCAGGATTGGTGTCCGGGTCATCGGCTTGATCAATCATCAGGTTGGTAATAGCGGCAAACAACAAGATCAGGCAGAACAGAATAATCGTGCGACTGGTAAGCATGAAATCAGGTGAGGATCGGAAAGTCGCAGTATGAGTCAGGATGCGGACATTGCCAAGTGATTCCTCCTAGGCAGGTTGCGTGGAATAGTACAGGGAGGTGAGATAACCGAACCAAACCAGAAGTAGCAGTAGTCCTTCGAGCCGGGATATGTGAGGCTCGTTCAGAACGCCATAAGCAAACAGGGACACGATCAGCGTCATACCCAGCATCAAGCCATAGTCTCGCCACAAAAGTTCCGGGCTAAATTCAATGGGAGATAAAATACAAGGAATCGCAAGTACCGCGAGCAGGTTGAAAATATTCGAACCCAGTATGTTGCCTATCGCCAGGTCGGTCTGGCCCTTTAGAGCGCTGGTAACCGAGACGACCAACTCAGGCAGGCTCGTCCCGATGGCGATGACCGTTAGACCGATAATCATTTCACTCACCCCCATATACTTGGCGATTGCGACCACTGAGTAGACCAGCAACTCTGCGCTTAACAGCAGGAAAACCAGGCTTAGAACGAGGTTGAGCGCAGCCCTGTTCATGGGCATATCGGGAATGTCTTGCAGTTCTTCTACTTCTATGACTTCATCTTCATCCCTGTTCCTGCTGTGCATGCCAACTCTCACCAGAAACATCACCAGACCGGATGCGAGCAACAGGCCATCGATTATCGTCAGTTGCAGATCAACCAGGGCGACTCCGGCGCACAAGGTGACAAAAAACATAATCGGCAGGTCATTTTTCAGCACTTCAGGCCTGAACGGCAAAGGTACGAGGATTGCCGTCACCCCGAGTACCATACCCAGGTTTGCGATGTTTGAGCCGATGGCATTACCGATGGCGAGTTCTGGCTCCCCACGAAGGGAAGCAGCAACGGCAACAAATATTTCAGGGGCGGATGTTCCTAATGCGACGACTGTCAGGCCGATGACCATTGGTGAGATATTGAGATTCTTTGCTGTCGCGATAGAACCGATTACAAACTGGTCGGCACTTTTAAACAAAACAAGAAATCCTACCAGTAACAAAACACTGTAAATCAACATACTACGTTGGAATTCTATCTGGACAGTAAACGAGGCGGACAATTAAAGTTGTATTTGACGGTTATTGCAAGGCGCAATTTCTCCATCGGTATCTAAGTGTCTCGGAGCAGTATTGTAGGTGGTTCGAAGATGCAAGTGGTGTTAGCGTTATGCTGTTATGAAAGAGAACCAAATAATAATCAAGGACCTGACGTTCAATCGAGGCTCCCGGCGTATATTTGACGGGGTGTCGCTGGATATCCCGCGGGGCAAAATTATTGCGATCATGGGTCCAAGTGGTACGGGTAAGACGACGTTGCTCAGGCTTATCGGCGGGCAATTGAAACCGGATACCGGGAGTATTATCGTTAATGGTCATTCAATCCCTGACCTTTCCCGAGAGAAAATCTTTGAAATCCGCAAGTGCATGGGTATGTTGTTTCAAAGCGGTGCCCTGTTTACAGATCTGTCGGTTTTTGACAATGTGGCATTCCCGTTGCGCATTCACACCAATCTACCGGAAGACATGATCCGGGACCTCGTACTGATCAAGCTGCAAGCCGTTGGGTTACGAGGTGCAAGTCGGCTGTTTCCAACGGAACTGTCGGGCGGGATGAATCGCCGGGTGGCACTGGCGCGGACTGTTGCCCTCGACCCGGAAATTATTATGTACGATGAGCCCTTTGCCGGGCTGGATCCTATTGCCATGGGGGTGATCGTTCAGTTGATAAAGACCCAAAATCGGGTGTTTGGAACAACCAGTATTATTGTTTCGCATGACATTAATGAGACAGCCAGTATTGCCGATGTTATCTACGTCATTTCCGATGGCAAGGTCATCGGCACAGGCGCGCCAGATGAATTGTTTGCTGAAGAATCGTCACCCAGGGTGCGGCAGTTTATCAACGGACTGCCAGATGGTCCGGTGCCGTTTCACTATCCTGCAGAGGATTATCGGGAAGAGTTACTGCAGATTGCGAGGGACCGCTGAACATGGCAATTTCACCGTGAAGGACTACTTGTATAGGACACTATACTAAGATGTTCTCAAGCCTAAGGAGAATAGGGCAGTACCTGCTTGGAATACTTGAGATTCTGGGTCGGGCGGGAAATATCTGGTGGCAAGCCATCTGGCGACGACCGCAATTGAAAAACGCAGAGTTGTATATCCGCCAGATCTATCAATTGGGTGTTTTATCGGTGGTCATCACCGTGCTGTCGGGCTTCTCCATCGGCGCGGTGCTAGCGCTGCAGGGATATAATCAGCTGGTCAAGTACGGTTCTGAGAGTGCGCTCGGTCTGGGGGTTGCGCTCGTCCTGGTGATGGAGATTGGTCCCGTTGTGGCAGCCCTGCTGTATGCCGGTCGGGCCGGTTCTGCAGTCACAGCGGAAATCGGGCTGATGAAAGCGACTGAGCAGCTCAGCAGTATGGCGATGATCGGCGTTGATCCGCTGCAAAGAATTATCGCACCCAGGCTTTGGGCAGGATTCATCGTTATGCCGATACTGGCGCTGATGTTTTCGGTGGTTGGCATCTGGGCTGCTTCACTGATTGGTGTGAACTGGCTTGGGGTGCATGAGGGAGCCTTCTGGTCGTCAATGCAGGATGGCGTTGACTTTGTTTCTCACATCCTCAAAGGGATTATCAAGTCAATCGTGTTCGGCATTGTGGTTATCTGGATCGCTGTGTTTCAGGGTTACGACACCCAACCCACGTCGGAAGGGATTGCAGCAGCAACAACTCGGACAGTTGTATACTCTTCCGTCGCGGTATTAGTGCTGGATTTCTTCCTGACGCTGGTGATGTTTAAGCTCTGATGAGTAGATTGTTGAATAATTTGACTGACGGGTAATGCTATGCAGATGAGAACTATTGAAATCGTTGTGGGAACGTTTTTACTGGCAGGGATAATTTCCCTGGCTATACTGGCGATTCAGGTCAGCGGCTTTAATGTTGGCACTGACACGAACACCTATACCGTTTACGCGAAATTCGAAAACATCGGCGGCCTGGTTGTCCGTTCCAGGGTGAGTATTGCCGGTGTGGGCATTGGCAGCGTTGCGGAAATCACCCTTGACCAGGAGACCTTTATGGCCGTGGTCAGGATGGAAATTGATTCTGATGTGGACCAGATCAGTACCGATTCCACTGCGGCAATACTGACTGAAGGTTTGATTGGGGGGAAGCTTGTTGGGCTAAGCATTGGTGCCGAAGAAGAATATTTGCAGGACGGGGATGAGATAACTGACACGCAATCCGCAGTTATACTGGAAGAGCTTATTGGCCAATTCCTGCTGAAGAAATTTTAGTGCGAGGAGTAATCATGGTGACATTCGTGGGCGGATTTATGAGTAGATTTACAGTCAGAGTGTTAGCCGTGTGCCTGTTGGTGGCAACCGGCAACAGTTTTGCTGTGATCGATGCGCACAGCGCTGTTCAGAAAGCGACGGACGAATTACTGACTCGGCTGGTAGAGATTCAGCCTCTATTTGAGACCAATCCGGATGAATTTTACTCGACTGTGGACGCCACACTGGGTTCCTTCGTCGACTTCGAAGGTTTCTCAAAGGGTGTTATGGCGAAGTATTTTCGCCGTGCAACGGATGCACAAAAAGAGCAATTCGTCTCGAGTTTCCGCCAGGGATTAATCCAGACCTATGCCAAGGCGCTGATTGAATTCGATAACCAGGAAGTCCTGGTACTTAAACCTACGACGCCTCAAAAAAAACCTGACCGGGCGGCAATTACCCTTGAGATCCACAGCAAGGACGCAAAAGTTTACAAGGTTGATTATACTCTCGTGCTGATTGATGAAGACTGGAAACTTCGTAACCTGACCATCAACGGGATAAATATCGGGTTGCAGTTTCGCTCCCAGTTCGCAGCTGCCATGCAGAAAAACAACAACGACATAGACGAGGTTATTGCTCATTGGAGCGTTGATGTCTAGTCGAATGTCACTATCGGAGGAAGACCCGGGTCGAATCAAGGTATCCGGGCTGCTGAGTGTCGAAACCGTTGCTGGATACCAGGTAGAAGGTCTCACACTGCTGGAAAAGACTGGCGACGTGGTCATCTTTGATTTGTGCGAGGCAGAAATTGTCGGGTCTGCAGCGATTGCCCTGCTTATTTCCTGGCAAAGAAGAGCCATCAAGTTGAACAAAACTTTTGTTATTGAGAATGCACCTTCGCATCTGCTGGATGTAGCTGATGTCACCGGCGTGCGGCAGATTATTGCTTTTAAAAGCTAACAGTTGACCACTCTTTACGCGACGGCTTTGCAATGCCGGTTATTGGGCGGGTAAATGACATGGTATGATTGCGCCGTTTTTAAGCCCCGGATTGTAAAAGATGGATGAAGCGGAAATTAGAGCGTTGCTGGTCGACGGGCTCGGCGAGTGCGAAATTGAAATGGTCGTGGACGGGAACCGCCTGTCGTTGGATCTGGTCGCTGGAGTCTTTGCTGCGCTCAGCAGACTAAAACGGCAGCAACTGGTTAATAAACTGTTGAGTCAAAAAATACGTTCAGGCGAAATTCATGCCGTCAGCATGCGTTGTAACAGCCCGGATGAAAGGGGTGGGAGCTAGATTTGGATAAGCTGCTTATTCGAGGTGGAACCCGGCTGAATGGGGAGCTACGGGCTTCTGGTGCAAAAAATTCGTCGGTATTGATGTTAGCCGCTTCACTGCTGGCTGATGATCCGGTCAGGATTGCCAACGTGCCGCATCTCCGGGATATAACAACAATGATTGAACTACTCGGTTCTCTCGGTGTGGAAGTTGTTGTTGATGAAAAAATGAGTCTTGAGATTCATGCCAATACCATTAACAGTTTCGTTGCGGATTATGATCTGGTTAAAAAAATGCGCGCCTCGTTTTTAGTCCTTGGGCCGATGCTGGCGCATTACGGCCAGGCCATTGTCTCGTTGCCGGGTGGCTGTGCTATTGGACCCAGACCTGTTGATCAGCATTTACGCGGTTTGCAGGCTTTGGGTGCGAAAATCGCGATGAAAAAAGGTTACGTCCATGCGTCTGTTGATGGCAGGTTAAAAGGTGCCCATATCGTATTTGATTTCTGTACCGTCGGGGGTACCGAGCAAATTATGATGGCAGCGACCCTGGCAGAAGGTAAAACCATCCTTGAGAACAGTGCCAAAGAACCAGAGATTATCGATCTTGCAGACTGTTTAAACGCCATGGGCGCTGAAATTACCGGCCAGGGCACAGATACCATTACCATTCATGGTGTTGAATCCATGCATGGATGCAGTCATCGAGTGATTGCAGATCGAGTAGAGGCTGCCACCTATCTTATTGCGGCTGCCGCAACCGGGGGCCGGGTCAAGGTCAAGGAGGCAAGACCGGAACATCTTGAGACTGTACTGGCGAAGCTTGAAGAGGCGGGCGCCGAAATACTGATCAGCGATGATGGCGTTGAATTGAACATGCATGGTAAACGCCCAAAAGCAGTCAGTCTGGTAACGGCGCCATATCCCGCGTTTCCGACGGACTTGCAGGCACAGATCATGGTGATGAATTCAATCGCTGAGGGTACGGCAACCGTTAAGGAAACCATTTTTGAGAACAGATTCATGCATGTGCACGAAATTAATCGAATGGGTGCAAAAATTCGCCTCGAAGGAAACAATACAATTGCCATTGTCGAAGGCGTGCCGGAACTTAACGCAGCGCCGGTGATGGCAAATGATTTGAGAGCGTCCGTGAGTCTTGTTATCGCAGGTCTGGTGGCTAAAGGCGATACCATCGTCGACCGGATCTATCATATCGACCGGGGTTATGAACAGGTCGAAGAAAAACTCCGCACCCTCGGTGCCGATATTAAAAGGATTCAGTCCCGCTAGCATCTCAGATGGCTTAAATTTTATGGACAATAGTATCATTATTGCGCTTACTAAAGGTCGCCCCCTTGGTGAATCGTTGGGGTTGCTAGGTAAAATCGGGATTGCTCCGCTGGAAGATATTTCGTCTTCCAGAAAGCTTGTATTCGAAACCAATGTTGAGAATACAAAGTTAATGGTGTTAAGGAGTGTCGATGTTGCGACCTATGTTGAACATGGCATCGCAGATATCGGCATGTCCGGTCGGGATGTGTTACTTGAACAGGGCGAAGAGGGATATTACCAGCCACTTGACCTGAAGATAGGCGGTTGTCGATTAATGGTTGCGGCCCTTGAAGATGAATCTCCACCACCTGCTCGATTGAAAGTGGCTACCAAGTTTGTAAATATAGCAAAACGATACTATGCTGAAAAAGGTGTTCAGGTCGATGTTATTAAGCTCTACGGTGCCATGGAGCTGGCGCCTGTGATGGGATTGGCGCATCGAATTGTCGATATCGTTGAAACCGGTAACACCCTGAAGGCGAACGGGCTTGTCGCGATTGAACATATTGCGGACGTAAGCATGCGATTGATCGTTAACAAGACGTCTATGAAAATGAAACACTGCCAGGTGCAGGGGATTATTGACCGGCTAACAGAAGTTGTCAGGACATTATGATTCGAATCCTTGATAGCGGGGTTGATGATTTTTCTGAATCAGTTGAAAAACTGCTGACCATACCGGAAGAAAATTCCGGCGGCGTGAAGGCAATTGTCCAGGACATTCTTGATCGGGTGAAACGAGACGGTGACACAGCGGTTTTAGAATTGACTAACAAATTTGATAACGCTGGTGCGAGTCAGATCAGCGATCTTGAAGTCGAACAAAGTGAAATGAGAGCAGCTGCCGGACGAATTGAGCCGCTGGTGGCTGATGCGCTGCGTACCTCCATTGACAGGGTAAGAAAGTACCACATCCGACAAAAAGATTCCCTGGGTGGCCAGGCCCAGTGGAGCTATGAAGACGAAGACGGCAACAGACTCGGGCAGCTGGTTCGTGGCATGGAGCGGGTTGGGGTTTATGTGCCCGGGGGTAAAGCGTCCTATCCTTCTTCCGTGGTGATGACCGTGGTACCGGCCAAAGTCGCTGAAGTGGGTGAGATTATCCTCATGGTTCCGGCGCCCGATGGTGAATTGAATGATGTTTTGCTGGCGGCGGCTTACTTCTGTGGTGTCGATAGAATGTTCAAGATTGGTGGTGCCCAGGCTGTTGCTGCCCTGGCTTATGGTACTGATCTGGTCCCCAGGGTGGACAAGATTGTTGGACCGGGGAATATCTATGTCGCTACCGCAAAGTCGATGGTGTTTGGAGAGGTGGGCATCGATATGATTGCCGGACCTTCAGAAGTCGTGATTGTGGCAGATGCCAGTGCTGATCCGGATTGGCTGGTGATGGATATGTTCGCCCAGGCAGAGCATGACGAAATGGCCCAAGCCATAATGATTTCAACCGACCATGACCTACTCAAGCGTGTCGCAAAGATTGTCGAGGATACGATTCCAAAAATGCGACGAAGTGCAATCATTCGGCAGTCCATCGAGGATCGTGGTGCGTTGATACTGGTTCAGTCTGAGAACCAGATCATAGATCTCGTGAACCGTATTGCACCTGAGCACCTTGAAATTGTTGTTGAGAACCCTGCAGTGATATTGGCGGGTGTCAGGCATGCCGGGGCTATCTTCACTGGTAGATACAGTGCAGAAGTAATAGGTGACTATACTGCCGGGCCAAGTCATGTTCTGCCTACAGGTGGCACAGCACGATTTGCATCTCCTCTGGGGGTCTATGATTTTCAGGTGCGTTCGTCACTTATTCAATGTACCGCTCGTGGTGCGATCAATCTCAGTCGGGCTGCCGCTATTTTGGCGGAGCAGGAGGGGTTGGAAGCACATGCCAAATCTGCTGAGTATCGGATTCAGGGTTAGCATTTATTGTGACTAAAGATGGACCGCTTTTTCTGTACGGGCAAGCGCTGGATTCCGGGGAAATCAAACCTGACCGGGCGCAGGCAGAAGCTGTAGAACACCTGCAACACCTGTATGATGAACTGGTACGGCCGATACCCTCGCCGGGTTTTTTTGCCAGGTTGTTTAACCGTGCAGGCCCTTCAGGTCCTCGGGTTCAGGGTTTGTATTTGTGGGGTGGAGTAGGGCGCGGTAAAACTTATCTGATGGACGTGTTTTATGAATCGCTCCCTTTTGAACAAAAGCGTCGCAGGCATTTTCATCGTTTTATGCGCTTTGTGCACCAGCAGTTAACAGCCCTGCAGGGCGAACCGGATCCGCTGCGCAAGATTGCCGTTGAATTTGCATCTGAGGTCCGGGTGTTGTGTTTCGATGAGTTTTTCGTCAGTGATATCACCGACGCCATGATCCTGGCCAGACTACTTGAATCGCTGTTCGAACTTGGGGTAGTGCTGGTGGCAACCTCTAACGTTGAACCCAACCATCTCTACGAAAATGGACTGCAAAGGCGGAAATTCCTGCCAGCCATCGAACTGCTCAACACCCGTACCCGGGTGCTGAATGTTGATGGCGGCGTCGACTATCGATTGCGGGCGCTCGAATCAGCCGAGATTTACCATTTTCCGCTGGACGAGGACGCAGATATTAGTTTGGCAGCGAGTTTCAGCTCCTTGTCGCCAGACGCCGGGAAGGACCATGTCGCGCTGGAAATCGAAGGGCGGTTGATCAGGGCGCGTAAATGTGGCGATGGCGTCGCTTGGTTTGACTTCAAAGAGCTTTGCGAAGGTCCACGGAGTCAAAACGACTACATCGAGTTGGCAATGATCTTTCAGACCGTATTGATCAGCGATGTCCCGCGCTTCACGGTAAAAAATGAAGATGCGGCCAGGCGGTTTATCAGCCTGGTCGATGAGTTTTATGATCACAATGTCAAGCTGATTATCTCGGCAGAAGTCGCCATTACAGAACTCTACGGGGGTGAGCGCCTGAAATTCGAGTTCCAGCGAACAGCGAGCCGATTACAAGAGATGCAGTCCCATGAGTACCTGGCATACCAGCATTTACCCTAGTGGAGGGTCCTGTCTAGATAGCACTTTTGAGGGCCACCTTGCGGGTATGCCGCTAAATGGCCATCTGCGTTGTTGCAATTGCTCGACTTATGCCCAATAGGTCTTCACAAGTGCGCCTACCATCTGACCATTTAGCGACTTGCTTAAAGTGCTATCTGAACAGGACCGTCCACTCGGATGTAAAAAATGTAGGTAAATCAACCGTTTCAGCTTGCGTATCACCTGCTGAAAAAGTAACATTCGCGATCCGAAATTCCCTTGGCAGACCATGAGAACTTATTCCGCTAAAAAAGAAACTGCGAAGCACAACTGGTACGTGGTTGATGCAACAGACAAGACCCTGGGCCGTATGGCGACCGAGATCGCCAACCGTCTGCGTGGGAAACATAAATCTGAATATACCCCTCATGTGGATACCGGCGACTACATTGTGGTCGTCAATGCCGAGAAAGTGGTTGTAACAGGTAAGAAAACCAGCGACAAGATGTACTACCACCACACAGGCTATCCAGGCGGTATCAAATCTATTTCGTTTGAGAAGTTGATTGACAAGGCGCCGGAACGAGCCATTGAATCCGCTGTGAAGGGTATGATGCCAAAAAACAAGCTCAGTCGGGTCATGCTGAACAAGCTCAAAGTTTATGCGGGTAGTGAGCATCCGCATTCCGCCCAACAACCCCAAGCCCTTGAGCTATAGTAAAAAGGTTTATCTATGACGCAGCATTACGGAACAGGACGAAGAAAATCAGCCAAGGCGCGGGTATTCATGACCGCCGGTGAAGGCAAGATCATCGTTAACAAGAAGCCACTGGATGAGTACTTTGGCCGCGAAACGGCTCGAATGATTGTTCGTCAACCTCTCGAGTTGGTCGAATTAACCGATAAGTTCGATCTCAAGGTCACCGTCAAAGGCGGTGGTGGCTTTGGCCAGGCCGGGGCAATTCGTCACGGTATTACACGCGCCCTGATGGAATACGATGAGACATTACGCCCATCATTGCGAAAAGCAGGTTTTGTTACTCGCGATGCGCGTGCTGTTGAACGCAAGAAGGTTGGTTTACGCAAGGCAAGAAAGAAACCTCAATTCTCGAAACGATAAGCTGACCGTTCCTTCTGAAATCATAAAGAATCCTTACGCTGACCAACATTTCCGCTATGGACTATGGTAAAATCGGCGGGTTTTTTAGTAGGCTTAATTTGCCCATCTTTGGTTGTATTGTTAGAGGGGAGATATCTCTGTGAGTGATGACAGCGTCAACGAGGCGCGCCGCAATTTTCTGATTGGCGCAAACCTTGTCGTGGGTGCAGCAGGCGTTGTGGGCGTCGCTGTTCCGTTTTTGGGATCCTGGAGTCCCAGTGCCAGAGCACTTGCCGCTGGTGCACCGATAAAAGTCGATATTGGTAAACTCAAGCCTGGTGAAATCATCGGTCCAATTCCCGCCTGGCGTGACAAGCCCATTTTTGTTGTCAAGCGAACTGACGAAATGTTGTCGGCTCTAAATGCAAACAATTCCCGCCTGGCGGACCCTGACTCAAATGAGGAACAACAACCCGATTATGCGCAGAATGAAACCCGGTCGAGACGGCCTGATGTGCTGGTGCTGATTGGACTCTGTACGCACCTGGGTTGTTCTCCCAAGTTCAGGCCGATAATTGCCCCGGTGGACTTTGATCCTGAATGGAAAGGCGGGTTCTATTGTCCTTGTCATGGTTCCAAATTTGATATGGCAGGACGAGTCTATGAAGGTGTGCCCGCACCCACTAATTTAGAAGTACCACCATATTTCTATGAGTCTGATTCGGTTCTGGTGATTGGTGACGACGGGGGTATAGCCTGATGGCCTCAATTGAGCAGTCTCTTAAGGAGATGATGGAGTGGGTCGACGCGAGGCTCCCTGTCACTGAAACTTATGAGAAGCATATGTCCAAGTACTGGGCACCGAAGAACTTTAACTTCTGGTATGTCTTCGGAGTCCTTGCCTTTGTGGTACTGGTTAACCAGCTGTTAACAGGCATCTGGCTGACGATGAGCTATGTTCCCACCGGTGAGGGTGCCTTCGCCTCCATTGAGTATATTATGCGCGATGTTGAGTACGGCTGGATGCTTCGCTACATGCATTCCACAGGTGCTTCCGCGTTTTTTGTTATCGTTTATCTGCACATGTTCCGGGGGCTGTTGTACGGCTCTTACCAAAAACCGAGGGAGCTGATATGGGTCTTCGGCATGCTGATTTATCTCGCACTTATGGCCGAAGGATTCTTCGGATATCTTTTGCCCTGGGGCAATATGTCATTCTGGGGAGCCCAGGTGATTGTGTCCCTGGCTGGTGCTGTACCGTTCGTTGGTGATGACTTGATGACCTGGGTACGTGGTGACTTCAATATGTCCGGTGTCACATTGAATCGATTCTTTGCATTACATGTTGTTCTAGTGCCACTGGTTCTGCTGGTGCTCGTTGTATTACATATTTTGGCACTGCATGAAGTCGGGTCCAACAATCCTGATGGGGTAGATATCAAGAAACACCTGGATAAAGACGGGCGTCCCCTGGACGGTATCCAGTTCCACCCTTTCTATACAATTGGGCATGATTTACCCGCGATTATATTGTTCCTCTTTGTATTTTGTGCGCTGATGTTTTTCTACCCGGATGGCGGCGGATACCTGATTGAACATCCCAACTATGAACCTGCCAATCCACTCAAGACGCCTGACCTGATCGCACCAGTCTGGTACTACACGCCTTACTATTCCATGCTCAGGGCTGCGACCTACCCGTTGTTCGGTATGACCGCTAAGTTCTGGGGCATGATAACAATGTTTGGCGCCATTGCTATTTTGTTTGTTGTTCCCTGGCTTGACAGATCCCCGGTGAAATCGATGCGCTACAAGGGGCTGCCGAGTAAAATATTTTTAGCCTTGTTTATCATTGCATTCCTGGTACTGGGTTACCTGGGCACAGTGCATCCGACACCTGAGAAAACATTTTTGGCGCAGATTTGTACAGCCATCTATTTTGGCTTCTTCCTGCTAATGCCCTGGTACACCAGCGTAGAAAAAACGAAACCCGTTCCAGACAGGGTGACGTTCAAATGATTAAATCAATTGCCACAGTTTTGTTGTTACTCTCTCCAGTCGTGGCATTGGCGTCGGATGCCGGGTACCCACTGGATCACATAACACCTGACCTGACCAACAAGGCCTCGTTGCAAAGAGGCGCGCAGACTTATGTCAATTACTGCCTGGGTTGTCATTCGTTGAAGTATCAGCGTTACAAGAGAACAGCGACGGATCTTGAGATCCCCGATGCACTCTTGCTTGAACATCTTGTCTTTGACCCCAATGTAAAGATCGGTGACCTGATTGAAAACTCAATGTCTGATGAAAATGCGAAATACTGGTTCGGCGCAGCGCCACCGGATTTGACACTGCACAGTAATCTCAAAGGTGGACCTGATTGGATCTATACCTACCTGCGAACGTTTTACGAAGATGAGAGCCGTCCTTTTGGGGTGAATAACCTGGTTTTCGAGAATGTGGGTATGCCTCATGTTCTGGTGGGTCTTCAGGGTCGACAGATTCGTCCTGAATGTAAACAGATTCCAAGGCTGGCACCCAACGGTGGCCTTATGCGTGACCCGATCACAGACGATTTACTGACTACGCAGAAGTGCGGTGAGGAGATTGCTGAAGGTCACCATTATCCCCTGGAAATAATTAAGGGCACCGGCTCAATGACCGCCCTGGAGTACGATGAACTTATCTATGATCTGGCTAACTTCCTATACTATATGGGAGAGCCAGCAAGAATAGACCGCACCAGAATTGGTGTTTACGTTCTGCTGTTTCTCGCCTTTTTCTATGTGTTTACATGGTTGCTTGGCCGGGAATATCAGAAAGAATTTCACAAATAGCTGACGCGTTACATGCGTTAAGTAAAACATTAACTCAAAAAAATGAGAGGTACAATAGATGGGGGTAGTTGCCAAACACTCATCGATGATTTTTTATTCGAACGGGAATGACCACAATAGCCAGCGTGTGCGCCTTGTACTTGCTGAAAAAGGGGTTGCGGTTGACATCGTGGACGTTGATCCACGAAACATACCGGAAGACCTTGTTGATCTGAACCCTTATCACACCCTGCCAACACTGGTTGACCGTGATCTGGTGCTGTATGAATCCCAGGTGATTATGGAGTATCTCGACGAACGATTTCCGCATCCGCCGTTGCTACCTGTTTATCCGGTAGCAAGAGCCCAGAGCCGATTGTTTATCTTTCGGATCGAGAAAGACTGGTGTGATTTTGTCGATACCATTGTCGAGGGAAAAGCGAAAGATACGGTGATCGACAAAGCCAGGAAGGATCTTCGGGAAAGCCTGGTTTCCATTGCACCGATATTCGCCGACAAGCCGTTTTTTATGAGCGAAGAATTTACCCTGGTTGACTGTTGCGTTGCGCCGATTCTTTGGCGATTGCCGCAAATGGGGATTGAGTTACCGCCCAAACACGGTAAACCGATACTGGATTATATGGATCGTATTTTCGAACGCGAATCTTTTCAGGCCAGCCTCTCTGAAGCAGAGCTGGATATGAGGGATTAGAAGGTACTGACTCTTGTTTGTTGGGTGTTAGCCATGGCGATGACCTCTTCAGTTCCGTATTTGCTCCGTGCCATTAACGAGTGGATTCTTGATAATGGCTTTACACCCTATCTGGTCATTGATGCTGCGGTAAATGATACCTCTGTGCCCATGGAATACGTCAAGGACGGTCAGATTGTTCTGAATATCAGCTCGGCTGCGATTCGGGATCTTGTCATTGGCGATGATCATGTCGCTTTTAGTGGCAGATTTGGTGGTGTACCTCATGAAATCTATGCACCCATGCAGGCGGTGCTGGGAATTGTTGCGAAGGAAAATGGCGAGGGTATGTGGTTTCCCAGGGAGGAGGATTCAGAGCCCGAACCACCTACGAGACCCACTGGGAAGAAAGGGCCGCCGGAGTTGAAGGTGATTAAGTAGGGGCGAACCGGCCATGAATTGTGTTTGAACCGCGTTCCAGAATTTCCTCGGAGAGTGCTAGATTGTGTTGAAGTTGGCCTCTGGTTGATGGGAGTTCGTTACTGGGCTGTAACAAGTTTTTGGAAGCAGAAACTGTTGCCGAGTTGCATGCCTAGTGGTTCGTTGTTTGACGTAGGCGCGTGTCTGCGTAGAGAAAGTGGTGGGTTCGTTGTGGGGCTCTCACAATTTCAGAAGACGAAATTGCTGCGGCCGTGAGTTGTGTGCCTTGTGGTTGGGCGTTTGATGGGGTTTGTATCTGCGTTTAGTGAAAGTGGTGAGTTCGTTGTTGGGCTCTCACAATTTCAAAAAACGAAATTGCTGCCGCCGTGAGTGACTGATCCTCCTAATTAGCTTTTTTTGCGTAGCAAAAAAAGCTAATTTATATATTCAAAAACCTTCACTATCTTTTGTACACCGAATACTTCGCGGGCGCGTTCGACTGCGGAGTCGGCTTCGTTCTGGGTGAGCAGACCCATTAGATAGACCACGCCATCTTCAGTCACGACTTTGATCCGTCGACCTTCCGAGTCTTTGTCCGTCAGCATCGCTGTCTTAACTTTTGTTGTAAGCCAGGTATCGTTGGTGCGGGCCATGAAGGAAATCGGACCGGCAATTTCGAGTTCGTTATGTATCAGTTTTACTTTTCGCAGCCCTTCCACCGCCGTTGTCGCGGCATCTTTGGCATCCTGGGAGGGAACCTGGCCAACCAGCAGAACAATCCCGTTGAAAGAAATAATGCTGATATGCGCCTTTTCCAATTCCGGGCTTGTACTCTTAATATTCGCCTTGCCATGCGACTCAACCATCTGGTCGTCCCACTTGGTTCCGGTCGTCCGTTTCCCCAGATCTTCGGATATCGGCCCGGTCATGGCGCAACCATTCAGGACGAAAATCGCGATCAGAATACCGTACGGTTTTGTCATAGTGGTTTTCCTTGCGTGACTGTTAACCCAGTGACTATTAATCCAAAGACTGTTAACAATCCAAAGTGAATGCATTCTCGATCCAATCTATTCTATCGTCCATCGATATGACGTCAAACCGACAATTCAGGTTGTTCGGCAGGGGGTGTTTGAGGAGATAAAACTGCGCGGTTTTGATGAGTTTTTTCCTTTTCTGCCATGTCACGGTTTCAGCGCCTGTACCATAACGTGAATCATTGCGAAGCCTGACTTCGACGAAGACAAGGGTGTTGCTGTCGGACATTACTAAGTCGATTTCTCCCAGACGACAGGAGAAATTTCTTTCTACCAAAGTGAGTCCTGCAGATTGCAGAAATTCGAGTGCAGTTTGTTCGGCGGCGAATCCGGTTTGTCGGGTGGTCACGGTTCTAAAATCGCTTCCGTCACCAGCGGTGCAGAAACAACCTTGCCGTTTGAGAATTGAGCCCACATGAGTTCTCGAACAACGACGTTATCAGGGTTTAATTGCAGGATGCCAGTCGTGCCGAAGATTTTAGTCCCTTTAACTTCCTTGAGTTGTTGCAGCCTGGGGTAGAGTTGAAATGCATCGACCCCAAGGGCATAAAAAGGTGCCAGCTGGGGATTTGAGTCAGGCCACTGGTTTTGTACATTGGACTGTATTGGGCCAGGTGGAAATGAAGTTGAGGTTAGTTTCCAGGGGATATCGCAGAACCGAATTCCATTCAGGTCGATGGCGTCAACCTTTGATTCATTGAACGAATAGACATGCGAGGTGGAATAAACGGGGATATCTTCCGCGTAGAAAAAAGCCAGTGTTGGGTTTATTCCCCTTGCCTGGTTCTGGTTTCCCAACAGGAATACAAAGTCGATATCCTGCCGGCGTCGTGGTTTGAACTCGAATCGCACACCTACAATTCGCCTCAGGTCTGTTGCTCGTTTCTCGCTTCGATCTACTTCAAGCAATGACTTCACCAGATCCGAATAGTCGTTCTGCTGTTGATAGGTGGTGCTGCCTACGATATTTCCTCCCAGGGAAAGCCAATGGCTTCTGAAGGTCTCGAAATTTCTGCTGCCCCACTCATTACCGGGATAGATCGCCAGCGCATTGCGCTTTCCTTCTTTAAAGACCTGGTCAGCGACTTGAATCATTTCGTCTTCTGGAGCCAGGCCGAATTGATACAGATCAGGGTGAGTGAGGCCATCATAGGCTCGATTCAGGGTTAACACTGGAACCGGGAGATCTGTCATCCCGGCGATTGCCGTTACGCGGTCACGGTCAAGTGGCCCAATGATCATTTCAGCACCGTTAGCAACTGCTTCAAGCATCAGAGTTTGTATGTCAGAGTTGCTGGTATCGTAAACATTGATATCGACAATTGATTCCAGGCTGAATTTAGCGGCGATTATGCCGTCCCTAATAGCACGACCAGGGGTACCGAGAGAGCCTTGAATGGGCAGCAACAGGCCAATCACTTTGGGTTGGTTTTCGATTACCTTGGACAGCGTGCTCAGGCTTGCGGGAAGATCCCGGGCTGCAGGGTGGTTGCCCCAGGCAGTTTTCCAGCGGTTGAGTTCCTGAAACTGCCTCTGGGGGTTACCCTGGTATTGTTTTGTCATCGCAGCCAGGGAAAGCCATCCCCGCAGGTCGCTGGTGACTGCCTTCTCGGCATAGGCAGAAAGACTTTTTGCGGGGAGTTCCAGCAAGGTGTTAAATATTTCCTCGTGGTTGTCCCTGCGTTCAGACGATGAGAGCAGCGGATCATAGAATATTCGTTCCCGGGCACTGGCAACAAAACTACGACCCACGTAGTAAGCCCCGGCGCGCAATTGACCCATCTTAATTTGATCTGATTGAGTTGACATGTTTCCGTCCAGCCGATCATCGTTCAGCCACTCAAGTGCCTTGCGTGCATCTTCGCGTTGTATGGCTACGTCAGCCTGTACCAGAATGTAACGTTTGGTATTGGAACTGTCAGCGATTTCAACGGTGGCGAGGATAGACGTAGCCTGTTGCAGATTGCCATTGCCTGCTGCCAGCCCTGCGGCACGTATTCGAAGTTCGTTGGCACGGGAATCCGATGCGTTTGCGGCGGCTGAAAGTAGTGCCTGTATGTCTTTGCTGGTGGAGCCGTAGGGTCTGTTGTCGCTGTCCTTCGAGGCTTGGCGATCAACCGGAGTGGATTCACAGCCTGATATGAATGCTACGGCTACAGTCATTAACACTATACAAATTCGATTCATGAAATTTTGTTTTTCTAACTCTATGGGACTTACAATAAACCAGTTTTGCATCCTAAGGAATCTCTGATTGAATTTGCCGGAACTTGCTGTAAGAAATTAACCCCAAACCAACAGGAAAAATCGCTTGAGTCTTTACATCGTCGCTACGCCCATAGGAAATCTGGAGGATATGTCACCGCGAGCGCTGAATATTCTCCGCCAGGTGGATCTTATTGCAGCAGAAGATACTCGTCATAGTCGAAAGCTACTACGACATTACCTGATAGACACTGCCCTGGTGACATATCATGATCACAATGAATCGATGGCCAGTGACTCTCTGGTTGAGAAATTATTGTCAGGTGTTGATATCGCACTGATTTCCGATGCCGGAACACCATTGATTTCTGATCCCGGATATCGCTTGGTCAAACAAGCCCAGGAACGTGGGGTCCGGGTGATTCCCGTTCCCGGGGCCAGTGCGATCATTGCGGCGTTATCAGCCTCTGGCCTGGCAACGGATCAATTTCGATTTGAGGGATTCCTACCGGCAAAGACCTCCGCCAGGGTGTCTAGGCTCGAGGCGCTGAAACCTGAATCCTGTACTCTGGTGTTTTATGAGGCGCCACACCGTATCGAAAAGATGATAGAGGATCTGGTTCAGGTTTTTGGACCGAATAGAGTGGCAACCATTGCTCGTGAGCTGACGAAGAAGTTTGAGCAGGTTGTCCGCGATGATCTTGGGGGATTGCAAGCCAGGCTCCAAGGGGGTGGAATCGTTTCAAAGGGAGAGTTCGTTGTTTTGGTGGCAGGCGCCCAGAGGGTTGAAACTGACCTGGACGAAACGAAGCTGATGCAGGCTTTGCTGGACGAACTGCCACCGGCGAGGGCTGCCAATGTTGCCCATAAGCTGACCGGATCAGGCAAAAAGCATTTCTATGATCTCGCCCTGACGTTGAAAAAAGAAAAAGGTTAAACTATGCAGGAGTTAGCCAGGCAATCGCTATTAGATCTTGAAGAAAATAATCATATTTTTCTTCGAAAGAATTCTGGTAGAGGAAAGTCCGGGCTCCACAGGGTAAAGGTGCCAGGTAACGCCTGGGAGGCGCGAGCCTACGGAAAGTGCAGCAGAAAATATACCGCCCGGCGATTAATATCGTCGGGTAAGGGTGAAATGGTGCGGTAAGAGCGCACCGCGTGTACGGTAACGGACACGGCAGTGCAAACCCCACCCGGAGCAAGACCAAATAGGAATCCATTGGCGTGGCCCGCGCTGGGTTCGGGTAGGTCGCTTGAGGTTCATGGTGACGTGGATCCTAGATGAATGATTGTCCTAGACAGAACCCGGCTTATGGCTGACTCAATTTCTTTTCAGTTCTATTTGGTATATAAAATAGACTATTTATTCTTAATTGATCTATTAGCAAGATAACCTCATAAGTTACTTTAACTTTAGGCGTTATCTTGATGTATTGATGCCATTTCTCTGTGCACTTACCAAGGCTCCTCTTTAAAAAACGCTAAGTCCTTGTGTTTTAAAGACAAATCCCCTGTTTTCATGCTTGACAAGGCACTGCTGCGTTCCTATTGTTCACCGTGAGAAAAAGTGGGTAATTGTGGCGTTTTGTGTGATTTTCTCTCGAAACTCCATCACATGAGATCGCATCACTACAAGGGTTTTAACAATAATGTTCAGGGGTGTAAACAACATTAATCTCGATGCGAAGGGTCGGCTGGCGATTCCTACCCGCTATCGGGATTATTTAACACACCATTGCAACGGTGAGATGGTCGTCACCATTGATACCGAAGAACGCTGTCTGCTGATTTACCCACTGCCCGAATGGGAAGACATTCAACGTAAGGTTGAGTCACTCCCCAGTTTCAACAGGGCGGCCCGTCGTGTACAGCGACTCTTGATTGGTCATGCCACGGATATCCAGCTGGATGGCAGTGGTCGACTACAACTCACACCCCCATTGCGTGAGTATGCCCAGTTGGACAAAAAGACAGTGATGTTGGGTCAGGGTGGCAAGCTGGAATTGTGGGCGGAAGATCATTGGCATGCCAGGCGTGATTCCTGGCTTGGCGACGAGTCTACGCTTGAGATACCTGAAGAATTAGAAAGCTTATCCCTGTAATGACAGGGCATGAGTCAGTACTTAAGAGCGAAGCGGTTGCGTCACTTGTGGTAAATCCGGGTGGCGCATTTATTGACTGTACCTACGGCAGAGGTGGTCATAGTGAAATGATTTTGGACCGTTTGACCGATACAGGCCGGATGATGGTTATCGACAAGGATCTGACCGCCATTGAACATGCCAACGAAAAGTTTCGTGGTGATAATCGTGTGGTGGTTGTTCATGGTTCATTCGGAAACATTGCAGACTATGTCCGGGACCACCAGTTCGAAGACCTGGATGGGATTCTTGTCGACCTTGGAATCTCTTCACCGCAGATCGACGAGGCTTCGCGTGGATTCAGCTTTGACCGGGACGGCCCTTTGGATATGAGGATGGATCAAACAAGCGGACAAACAACCGCTGATTGGTTATCTTCGGCTGAAGAAAGGGACATCGCCCATGTCATCAGAAAATATGGTGAGGAACGCTTTGCCAGAAGAATCGCCAGAAATATTGTCGCCGATCGTGATGAAAACCCGATTCTAACCACGCACCAACTGGTGCGCTTGATTGAATCAGCGGTACCGCGAAGAGAACCCCACAAACACCCGGCAACAAGAACATTCCAGGCAATCCGGATATTTATCAATGATGAACTGGGAGATCTTGAAAACTGCCTCGAAGCATCGGTACCTTTGCTGGCACCCGGTGGCCGGTTGGTGGTGATCAGCTTCCATTCCCTTGAAGACAGAATCGTAAAACGTTTCATACGCACGAAAGCAAGAGGAGAAAAGTTGCCAGACAAGCTGCCCATTCGTGATGACCAGATTGTGCGCCATCTGAAGATTGTCGGAAAACCGATCAAGCCGTCAGCTGATGAAGTTGCAAGAAACAGACGTTCACGCAGTTCTATTATGCGCGTCGCAGAGAAATTAGCATGAATCCCAATTATTTCGTGCTGCGGGTTGTAGCTTGGTTATCCCGAGGCGAGCAACTTGTTGTGTTGGCCCTGCTGTTGCTGCTACTTGCTTCGTCGTTAGGCGTGGCGTTATCAGCGCATCAAACACGACAGATGTATTCGCGATTGCAGGAAATTGGACTTGAGCGAGACAATCTGGATAGCGAGTACGAGAAGTTGTTGTTGGAACAAAGTGCCTGGGCCGATTACACAAGAATTGATCGGGTATCGAGGACTGAATTGAATATGCGAGCACCGGTGCTGAAAAACATGGTCATAGTGAATTTATGATACTGGCATTAGGGAGAATACATCTGGTCATAGCGGCTTTTGTTCTTGTCACAGGGACGATGGGTGCGCGGATCATTTATCGGCATGTGGTTGATAAAGATTTTCTGCAGGACCAGGGGGATGCAAGAACCATCCGAATGGAAATGATTCATGCACACAGGGGAATGATCCGGGATCGCCGAGGCAAGCCATTGGCGATCAGTACGCCAGTCGTATCATTGTGGGCAAACCCGAAAGAATTGGTAGCGCAATCCGAGAAACTGGAACTCCTGGCCGAGCTGCTGGAAGTCGACTCTGGAAAGCTCGAAGAAAAACTTAAAGGCAGTTCCAGCAGGAACTTTGTCTACCTGCGTCGGCGGATGCCTCCACCTGAAGCTCAGAAGGTGCTTGATTTGAAAATCAAAGGTGTCTATGAGGAGAGAGAGTACCAACGGTTCTATCCTGCCGGGGAGGTTGTGTCTCATGTCGTCGGTTTTACCAATCTGTTTGATCAGGGACTGGAGGGGGTTGAACTTTCCTATGATGGTTGGCTGCAAGGTATGCCGGGTAAAAAAAAGGTACTGAAAAATTTGTATGGTGAGATTGTGCGCGATATCAAACCAGTAAAGGAAGCAGTCGCAGGAAAGAATCTGTATTTGAATATTGACCTTCGTTTGCAGTATCTGGCTTACCGCGAGTTGAAGCAAGCCATAAGTTACTACAGGGCAGAATCAGGTTCAGTGGTCATCCTCGACGTCAGAAACGGTTCGATTTTATCCCTTGTTAATCAGCCTTCCTACAACCCGAATAATCGCGTTGGACTTGAACTGTCCAGCGTTCGCAATCGATCAGTGACAGACGTATTCGAACCCGGTTCTACCATGAAACCGTTTACTGTGGCAGTAGCGCTTGCGTCCGGTAAGTACCAGGCTGAATCGCTGATTGATACCAACCCGGGCTTTATTCGTGTTGGTAGTAAAACGATCCCGGATCCTGTCAATCTCGGCGTACTGGATCTTGGTGGAGTAATCGCTAAATCAAGCCAGGTGGGTATTACCAAATTGGCATTGAGCCTAGATGCATATGAAGTCTGGTCGATGTTCTCCGAGCTTGGATTTGGCCGGGGTGCAGGGATCGGATTTCCGGGAGAGAGCAGCGGTTTTTTACCGAACCATCGCCGCTGGAAAGACATCGAACGGGCAAATTTTGCCTTTGGATACGGTTTGATGGTAACGCCGCTGCAGTTAGCTGCAGCGTACCAGGTTATCGCCAGCGATGGACTTAAGCTTCCTGTTAGCTTGGTACCAACAGGTGCTGGTACTTCCCACCGGGTCTTTTCGAAAGACGTGTCTCGCGCACTGCGAACAATGTTGGCCCGGGCAGTAACGGAAGGCACCGGTAAGAAGGCTGCCATAGATTCATATACCGTTGCCGGTAAGACAGGCACGGTGCGCAAGGTCGGCAAAGATGGCTATCAGGATACCAGGCATCTGGCCTTTTTTGCGGGAATTACGCCAGTCGAAATACCGCGCCTGGTTGGGGTAGTGATGATTAACGACCCCAAAGGAGAAGAATATGGTGGCGGAGCAATTGCGGCTCCGCTGTTCTCAAGAATTATGACCGAGGCACTGCGATTGCTCAATGTGCCTCCTGACGACCTTGAAAAGGCGGCGTAGTGAAAATGCTGAGTAAACTACTGCCAGAACTGGATTTGAAAACCGATATTCCCGTCACGGGAGTAACAGACGATAGCCGTAAGGTGCGTCAGGGCGATTTATTTCTTGCGGTGGCAGGCTCGGAATCAGATGGGAGGAAGTTCATTTCCGAAGTGGCGGATAAGTCCGCAGCCGCCATCCTATGCGATCCACCTTACGAAAAAGAAGATGTCAGGGGCGTTCCGATCTTCCCAGTCGAGAATTTGGCCTTTTTAAGAGGAGAAATTGCAAAGGAATTTTACGATGACCCTTCGGCGTCGATGACCATTGTTGCGGTGACGGGAACAAATGGCAAGACGTCATGCAGTCAGTTTATCGCCTCAGCCATGAGTGAATTAGGCAGGGCCTGTGGCGTTATCGGGACAATGGGTTCGGGCTTCGGCGCGACGTTACAGAATCCGGGGCTCACCACCCCGGATGCCATCACGCTACAGAAAATAATGGCAGAATTGCGCGCGCAAAATGCAGAAGCCGTCAGTCTCGAAGCCTCATCCCACGGTCTGGATCAGGGTCGCCTGAATGGCTTGCAGGTTAATGTCGGTGTTTTCACAAACCTCACCCGGGATCACCTGGACTACCACCAGACTCTGGAAGCTTATCGGCAAGCCAAGCAAAAACTCTTTCAATGGCCCGGTCTTGATGCCGCTGTCATCAATCTGGATGACGATTTTGGCCAACAGCTTGGTTTGGCAGTAAGCCTGGGCGTTGAAATATTGACTTACAGTTTGAGTATTTCCAGTGCCAGTCTTTGGTGTCGATCCCTTGAATTTAGCCTGCGGGGGTTCAAGGCTGCCGTCGCAACACCCTGGGGCGATGTTCATATTGATAGCCCCTTGCTGGGTGATTTCAATGTCTCCAATTTATTGGCGGTAGTGGCCGTATTGGGCCAGCAGGGGTTCGAGGTGGAGCGGATCTCAAATTGTGTCTCTTTACTGGGAAATATCAAAGGTCGGATGGATGTCATTTATCGTGAAGGTGCAGCGACGGTAGTCGTTGACTATGCCCACACGCCAGATGCCCTTGAAAAGGCCTTAAAGGCAGTCCGTCTGCACACCCGCTCAGGAACACACCAGCAAGAGAAGTCTGAAATCTGGTGCGTTATGGGGTGCGGTGGAAACAGGGATAAGGGAAAGCGGCCGTTAATGGGGGAAATCGCTGCCCGGCTGGCTGATCACATAGTAATAACGGATGACAATCCCAGGGATGAAGATTCGCTACTGATTATTAACGACATTATGCAGGGGATTCATGCAGCGGCTCATGTGGTAGTGCAGTCGGATAGAAAGAAGGCGATTGCTTACTCACTGCAGCATGCGCAACCTGACGATGTTGTATTGATTGCTGGGAAAGGCCATGAGGAATACCAGGAAATCTCTGGTAACCGGGTGGCTTTCAGCGATTACGAAGAAGTTGCAAGGCACACTCAATCGGCTAAAGACCGTGACAACGAGAAAACTTAAAGTGATTGTAGGACTGGGTAAAACTGGCTTTTCCTGCGCTCGATACCTTACAGGTGAGGGTATTGCGTTCTCCGTGATGGATGACGCCAATCAGCCGCCGTACCTTGCGCAATTACGCGAAGAAATGCCGGATGTTAGTTATTCAACCCTGGACAGCGGGAAATTAATGCAGGCAGAAGAGATAATTATCAGCCCCGGGGTGCCTCTCCAGACTGAAAAAATCCAACGGGCTATTGTGCAGGGCGTACCCGTCACGGGTGATATTGCCATGTTTGCGGCAATCACCGACAAGCCGGTGATTGCTATTACCGGGTCAAATGGAAAAAGTACGGTCACCCGAATGTTTGCTGACATGGCCTTGGCAGCGGGGCTGGATACCGGTGTCGGTGGAAATATCGGAACCCCTTGCCTGGATATTATCAGGCAAAACCATGAGGCATTCGTACTGGAGGTGTCGAGTTACCAGCTTGAAGTGGTTGGACAACTCAATGCCAGGGTGGCCGTTGTGCTTAACCTGTCGCCGGACCACCTTGACCGTTATGACAATGAACGACATTATTATAATGTTAAATCGAAAATCTACTCCGGTTGTGAAGTGGCAGTGGTTAATCGTGAAACCAACTTCAATTTTGGAATACCGGCTTCAGTCAGGAAAGTGACCTTTGGTACTGGCGAACCGTCCGGCAAAGAGAGTTTTGGTATCCGGATAGTCGATGGAGATGCCTGTATATGTTTTGAAGCGCGACGGCTGGTTAATACCAATAGGCTTCGAATCAAGGGGAAACATAACTGGCAGAATGCACTGGCGGCATTGGCAATAGGCTACTCCATCGGGCTTGAGTTTGAACCGATGATTGCCGCGCTCGTTCAATACAAGGGACTACCCCATCGCTGTGAGTGGTTGGGCAGTTTTGCCGGGGTAGATATCTTCAATGACTCCAAATCCACCAACCCCGGTTCAACCCAGGCGGCTGTGGCCGGTCTTTCATCCGGCAGCAGAAATCTGTTGCTCATTCTCGGTGGAGATGGAAAAGGAGCAGACTTCTCGGCGCTACAAGGTCTTGTGTCAACGGAAACACGCCGATGCTTCGTTTATGGCAAGGATCGGGAAGAAATTGCCCGTGCCGTTAGTGATGGGGATGATGATGTTGTTGTCGAGACTGACCTTACGGATGTAGTCAGGAAGTTAAAGTCCGCTGTTCGACCCGGAGACCTGGTGTTGTTTTCACCGGCGTGCGCCAGCCTGGACCAGTTTCGAAACTACGAACACCGGGGTGAGGAGTTTAAACGGTTGATTGAGGAGGGGTTCGCATGAGCATGGCGTTGAAGCCCCAGTTAGTCGATGTCAATAAGTGTCCCTTTGATATTACCGTGGCCGGGATCACGTTATTACTATTGTTAGTTGGCATTGTGATGGTGGGCTCGGCTTCCATGGAGGTGTCGGCGCGGGTCTACGGTGATCCACTTCATTTATTCATCAGACATTCAATCTATGTGTTGGTCAGCCTGAGTATAGCGTTAGTCGCCCTGATGGTTCCTATTCGTTCCTGGCAACAAATTGACTGGGTACTCCTGTTGTTGAGTTTTGCATTGTTGATTGCGGTGTTGGTCCCGGGTATCGGGCACGCGGTGAATGGCAGTACACGATGGATTTCACTAGGTTTCTTTACGGTTCAGGGTTCTGAATTTGTAAAAGTGTTTTCCATTATCTATGTCTCGGGGTACCTGGTACGTCGTCGGGCAGACATGCATGATTCCATATCTGGCTTTTTCAAGCCGCTTGCGCTGGTGACGCTACTGGTACTGTTGTTATTGGAACAGCCGGACTTCGGCGCATCGGTCGTCATCATGGCTTCAGTGATGGGTGTTATTTTTCTGGCTGGGGTTCCGTTTCGGCATTTTCTGCCCATTATTACCCTGTTCGTGATCGCAACAACCGTTGTCGCTCGCTGGCAACCTTACCGCCTGGACCGGTTCGATAGTTTTCTCGATCCATGGAAACATCAGTTTGATGGTGGCTACCAGATTACCCAAGCACTGATTGCATTTGGCCGGGGCGAGTGGTTTGGATTGGGCTTGGGCAACAGTATTCAGAAGCTCTTCTTTTTGCCTGAAGCACATACGGATTTTCTGTTCTCGATACTTGCAGAAGAACTCGGAATCCTGGGCGCGTCCATCATCATCCTGGCATTCGCCATCCTGGTAGTACGAGGACTGCTGATTGGGAAACTCGCCCAGCAGCAAGGCAATGATTTCCATGCATATCTGGCATATGGCATCACATTGTTGTTGGGAATCCAGGCAGTAATCAATATTGGTGTGAATATTAATCTGCTGCCCACCAAAGGGTTAACGTTGCCGTTCATGAGTTATGGAGGTAACAGTCTGATCGTTAGTTGCGTATTGATCGCCCTGTTGCTGCGAGTGGAATTCGAGTGTAGGGGAGGCAAGCCAGATGACTAGCCAATTTGCCCGATTGACATTAGAAGTGCCGGAAATGCGCCGGATCAAAAATATACACTTCGTCGGTATAGGTGGCGCCGGTATGTGTGGTATCGCCGAGGTGCTGTTGATTCAGGGTTATGAAATTTCAGGATCTGACAAGCAAGGTTCGAAAAATACCCAGAGGTTGCAGGATCTTGGTGCCACCATCCATATTGGTCACGCGGGCAATAATGTTAAGTCCGCCGACGTGGTCGTCGTATCAACGGCAATTGACACCTCAAACCCTGAAGTCAGCTACGCCAGGGAAAACCGAATCCCGATAGTTCCACGGGCGGAAATGCTGGGCGAACTGATGCGCTACCGGCACGGCATTGCAGTGGCAGGTACTCACGGTAAGACGACCACGACGAGTCTAATTGCCTCGATCCTGGGTGTGGCGGGATTAGACCCGACCTTTATTATTGGTGGCCTGCTAAAGAGTACAGAGTCTAATGGCAAACTCGGCGCCAGCCGCTTTCTGGTGGCAGAAGCAGATGAGAGTGATGCCTCGTTTCTGCATCTCCAGCCGATGGTTGCGGTATTAACCAATGTTGACAAAGATCACCTGAGTTTTTACGAGGGTAGCTTTGAAAAGCTGAAAACCGCCTTCCTGGAATTTATTCACAACCTCCCCTTTTATGGATTGTTGGTCGCCTGCCTGGATGACCCGGTTGTTAAATCGATTTTACCCTCGGTTCAAAGACCGGTAATCACTTATGGTTTTGACAGGGATGCTGACATCTACACTGAAAACATCGAACAGATAGAAGGTAAGTCAGTTTTTACAGTGTATCGAGGTGGCGAAGATAATTTGAAGGTGACCTTGTCTATGCCGGGTAAACACAACGTACTTAATGCACTCGCGGCGATTGCCATAGCGACGGATGAAGGTGTCGCAGATGAGGACATCATCAAAGGTCTGCAAGGCTTTCAGGGTGTTGGACGTCGGTTCGAAATTCACGGCAAGTTCGAACACGATGATGGGAATTACCTGTTGGTGGATGACTATGGTCACCACCCCAGTGAGGTCAAGGCAACCATTCAGGCGGTCAGGGAGGGGTGGCCTGGGAGGCGACTCATCATGATTTATCAACCCCACCGGTACAGTCGGACGCTAGAGTTGTTCGATCAGTTTGTCGATGTCTTATCCAGCGTCGACTGTTTGATTCTACTGGATGTCTACGCTGCCGGTGAAGACCCGATCGTCGGTGCTACCGGTGAAGATCTGTACAAATCGATCAACCGGGCAAGCAATATGGTTATCGAGTTTGCTGACGATATCGAATCCGTGCCGGACATTATTGACAATATGGTGTCGGCAAATGATTTCGTTCTCACCCAGGGAGCCGGTGAGACAGGTAAACTTGCGCAAATGCTGCGTCAGCACTGGCGATCAAAGGTGGTGGCACTATGAAATTCATCAAACTGTTCGCGGTTATCGCTTGTTTCTTTTCATTGATTGCCGTCATTGACGTTGTTAACAACCAGGTCCTGGATGTGAATTACGTTTCAGTGGGTGGCAGCATCAACGACGGACAGCGCCGGGATGTCTATCGGCAGCTGGCGTCGACGCAACTGGTCAATCCGTCCATTGCTGGCTTAAGGCAGGAGGTTGAGACAATTTCCTGGGTTTCCCGGGCTGTGGTTGAACGTAAATGGCCGGATAGTGTATTCATCTCGGTCGTTCCGCAAAAGGCAATTGCGCTGTGGAATGACGACGCGTTCATCAATGACGCGGGTCAAGTCTTCTTCTCCGGTTTTGAGCTGTCGTCTTACCAACGCGGTCGTCATCTCGCCCAATTGTATGGTCCGCCAGGCAGTGAGAGAAAGGTCATGCAGCAGTACCAGCAACTGAACAATGCATTGTTGAAAACAGGCAGTTTTATCGAGGTGTTAACCCTGGATGAACGAGGCGCCTGGAGTTTCACCAATGATACGGGAATCGAAGTGATGCTCGGTAAAGAAGAGCTTATGGAAAGGATCCAGAGATTGTTGATTGTTTCTGAAAATATTGACCTGACAGAAAGACAACATCAGATTCGAAAGATCGATACCCGTTATTCAAACGGGGTAGCGGTTAGCTGGAAAAAGTCCATGGAAGGAATCGACTTGGCAAAAACCTTTAAATCGCAGAGAGAGCTAAAACTATGACTGGTTCAACGAGTAGTCAAATGATTGTGGGATTGGATATTGGTACCTCCAAAGTCGTTAGCATTGTTGGAGAAGTCTCCCCGGAAGGTGGGGTGGAGATTGTTGGCATCGGCAGTCATCAATCGAGGGGGTTGAAGAAAGGGGTCGTCGTCAATATCGAATCGACGGTTCAGTCAATTCAACGGGCTGTCGAAGAGGCGGAGCTGATGGCAGGGTGTCAGATTCACTCGGTCTATGCGGGTATTGCCGGGAATCATATTCGAAGCCTCAATTCGCACGGTATCGTGGCAATTCGCGACAGGGAAGTATTCCGGCCGGATATTGACCGGGTAATCGATGCGGCACAGGCCGTCGCCATACCCGCCGATCAGAAGATTCTTCATATCCTGCCCCAGGAATACGTTATCGATGCACAAGAAGGTGTCAAAGAGCCGCTGGGGATGTCCGGAGTCAGGCTCGAAGCCAAAGTACACCTTGTTACCTGTGCCGTTAACGCTGCCCAGAATATCGAAAAATGCATCCGCAGATGTGGATTGGATGTCGAGGACATCATTCTTGAACAACTGGCCTCCGGCTATGCGGTTCTGACTGAAGATGAGAAAGAACTCGGGGTTTGTCTGGTTGACATCGGCGGCGGTACTTCGGACATCGCCGTATTCACCGAAGGCGCGATACGACATACGGCGGTTATTCCCATCGCCGGAGACCAGGTGACAAACGATATTGCCATGGCATTGAGAACACCAACACCAAATGCAGAAGAAATCAAGATCAAGTATGCCTGTGCCCTGGCGAACATGGCGGGGGAAAACGAAACGATCAAGGTGCCCAGTGTGGGTGATCGTGAGGATCGGGATCTATCGAGACAGGCCCTGGCTGAAGTCGTGGAACCGAGGTACGACGAGTTGTTCACATTGATCCTGGCAGAGCTGCGCCGGAGCGGATTCGAAGATTTGATCGCAGCGGGTATTGTGCTGACGGGAGGCACTTCCAAGATGGAAGGTGTGGTCGAGCTGGCGGAAGAAATATTCAATATGCCGGTAAGCATTGGTAACCCGCAAGGGGTGACGGGCCTGACGGATATTGTTCGTAACCCGATTTATTCGACCGCAGTTGGTTTACTTCTCTACGGGGCAAAACAACAGCATGAGGGAGTGGCCATGCCACCACCCGCCATGATGACCGGTATGGTTGGCAAGGTAAAAAACTGGTTCCTGGGAAATTATTAAAAAATCGATCAAACCTGAGGAGGTTGATTATGTTTGAATTAGTTGAAAGCGCACCACAACATGCGGTCATCAAGGTGGTTGGTGTTGGAGGAGGCGGTGGTAACGCTGTGGAGCATATGGTGATCCAGAACATTGAAGGGGTCGATTTCATTTGCGCTAATACGGATGCCCAGGCTTTACATAGCTTATCTGCCAAAACTTTGCTGCAATTGGGCAAGACCATTACCAAGGGACTGGGCGCTGGTGCCAATCCAGTCATGGGAAAGGAAGCAGCGCTCGAGGACAGGGATCGCATTGCCGAAGCCCTCACGGGTGCTGACATGATCTTTATCACTGCCGGAATGGGTGGTGGTACCGGGACGGGGGCTGCGCCTATAGTTGCCGAAATTGCCAGGGGTCTGGGAATACTCACTGTCGCCGTGGTGACCAAACCCTTCGTATTCGAAGGTAAAAAACGCATGACTCTGGCAGAAGAGGGGATCAGGGAATTGTCCCAACACGTCGATTCCCTGATTACGATTCCGAATGAGAAGCTGCTGACAATCATGGATGAGGACAGACCGTTGCTGGAAGCCTTTGGAACCGTCGACGATGTGCTGTCCGGCGCTGTCCAGGGGATAGCTGATCTGATTATCCGCCCGGGGATGATCAACGTGGATTTCGCGGATGTAAAAACCGTGATGTCCGAAATGGGGCTGGCAATGATGGGCTCCGGTAGCGCCACGGGTGAAAACCGTGCGCGCCAGGCCGCAGAAGCAGCCATTAGAAGTCCGTTGCTTGATGATATCGATTTTAACGGAGCGCGGGGTATTCTCGTTAATATTGCTGCTGGTCTGGACATATCCCTGGGGGAGTTTTCTGCCGTTGGTGCCACCATTGAGGAATTTGCGTCGGAAAATGCCACGATAGTTGTTGGTACGGTGATAGATTCCGGCATGGAAGACGAGATACGTGTGACCGTAGTCGCCACGGGTCTCGGTAATCAGGAGCTTGAGAAGCCTCGAACTGTAGTTGACAACACGAAGCGAAAAATAGCCGGTGACGGTGCCCTGGATTATGGCGATTTCGACAAACCAACCGTCCTGAGAAATGCAGGTCGCGAGGCGGAAGGGGTAGACATTTCCACCAGGGATATGGATTTACTTGATATTCCTGCTTTTTTGAGGCGCCAGGCAGATTAGATGAGTTTTTAATGCAACTAATTAGCAGCCTTGTTGTCTTAAGTAATTGAGTTTTGCGGGTCGAGCCTGATACTATTCGCGCCGTTCATCTCTTCAACAAAGGGCTGTACCCGGATGTGATTGCACGACTGAAAAAGAAGAACTGAATAAAAAGAAGAATAATGATTAATCAAAAAACGCTAAAGAATGTCATACGAGCTACTGGAATTGGCTTGCACACCGGCAAAAAGGTTTACCTCACCCTCAGACCCGCCCCCATTGACACCGGTATCGTGTTTATTCGAATGGACACTGAGCCCGTCGTCGAGATTCCCGCACTGACGGAGTATGTGGGCGACACAACACTGGCGACCACAATTTCCCTCGATGGCCAGAGAATCTCAACGGTAGAGCATCTGATGGCGACATTTTCTGGTCTCGGTGTTGATAATGCCTATGTAGAGGTCAACGGTCCTGAAATGCCGATTATGGATGGGAGTGCTGCAACATTTGTATTCCTGATTCAGTCCGCGGGCGTAGAGGAGCAGAGTGCATTAAAAAAATTCATCAGAATTCTGGATAAAGTGAGTGTATCGGGTTCACCGGACCAGGGATGGCATGACCAGTCTGCAACAATACAACCGTTTGACGGGTTTAGAGTCAGTCATACCATCGTTTACGACCATCCTGTGATTAAGGAACAAAAAGCCTGCATTAACTTTTCAACAACTTCGTTCGTAAAAGAGGTCAGCCGGGCCCGGACGTTTGGGATGATTCAGGATTTCGAAAATCTACGCGAAAGGAACCTGGCGCAAGGGGGCAGCCTCGACAACGCAGTGGTGGTCGATGACTACAGGGTCCTGAACGATGATGGGTTGAGGCATACGGATGAGTTCGTCAGGCACAAAATACTGGATGTTATTGGCGATTTGTACATGCTGGGGCACAGCATTATTGGGGAGTTTGTTGGCTATAAGTCTGGTCATGCCGCTAATCATGCACTCCGACTGGAGTTGCTCGCGAATCCGCAGGCATGGGAAATTGTGACGTTTGAGGATCCGGATAAGGTTCCCAGCGCATACGCGTATCCGATTTTGGCCGATTAGTACAGAGAAAAGTGTCTAATCCGACGAGGCAGTTTGGTCTGACAGCTTAATTAGCGCTTTGCGTAATGCATCATCTTCGATATATTTAGCAGCGTTGGCTATATATTTTGCATTCTCGGCAGAGAGAGCAAGTGCAGAACGGGTGGTTTGTGGCGCTTTGTGTAATTCTGGCTTGACAGAAACTTTAACGGTTTTGATGTGGAAAGGTTTTTTCAGGTGTTTAAGTGCAGCGATCATGGCCCTTTGGCTATATTTGATACGAGTCGCCAAGGCGGCTGAATGTGTGATCAGGTGGAGTGATCCCTTGTTGTAAGAGGCCACCTGTACTGAGTCGTGTTCATTGCAATCGAGGACCTTGCGGACAACGGTTTCGATGGCCAGGAGTACCAGAGAGTGATTGAAAATAGCTTTGAGACTGCCTCGAGACTGCTGCAGCAGTTGGTCGGGGCTTTTTATGTAAGAGTGTATCTTAGGCACGTGTTTAGCATTACAAGAACAGACAAGGTTAATAATACCTGAAATTATGAAGTTCATCATAGTTGATAATCATTCTGGGAAGTCGCGTTCTTTTAACGCAAACGGACTCCTGTTAGGACTCGCAATTGCCGGGTTGCTTGGCGTCCCCGCGGCGGTTGGTTATATCTCCTATTTACACGGTATCGGTGAAGCTGCACAAACCGGCGCGATGTTTGGCAGATGGCGTGAAGTGCTGAAAGATCAGCACCGGGAGATAAAGGTTGCAAGTCGCAGCGCCCAGGAAAGTCTCGACGCGTCGGCCCTGAGACTGGCAAAACTACAAGCGAGAATCGTTCGTCTTGATGCGTTGGGTGAACGCCTGACAAACGTCGCAAATCTGGGCGAAGGTGAGTTTGACTTTTCCCAGTCACCGGCCATGGGTGGTCCGGTCGTGGACTCCGGTGCCAATATCACCCCGTTTAACTACATGCAACAACTAAAAAGGCTCGCCGATGATATCGAAAACCGGGAATTGCAACTGGCAATCCTGGAATCTCTGGTCGTTGATCGTAAAATTCAAAATGATGTGTTTCTGGCGGGTCGACCTGTCTTAAAAGGATGGATGTCGTCCCGGTTTGGTATGAGAAATGACCCTATCACCGGTCGTCGTGCATGGCATAATGGGGTCGATTTTGCGGGTAAGGAGGGGGCAGACGTGGTTACCGTTGCTGCAGGCGTTGTTGTCTATGCCAGCCCCCGAAATGGTTACGGTAAAATGATTGAAGTCAATCATGGCGGCGGTCGTTCCACCCGTTATGGCCATCACAAGAAGTTGCTGGTGAAGGTCGGGGACATTGTCAAAAAAGGCCAGGTCATCGGATTAATGGGCAGCAGTGGTCGATCCACCGGCCCACATGTTCATTTCGAAGTATTCAAAAACGGCAAAGTTGTCGATCCCGCCTCCTACATCCATCGAGCCAGTCGCTGATTTAACCTGCTAAATGCGGGCGTTCCATGTCCGCCACTTCTATTTCCCCATCACCATTTAAAATAGAGACATTCCACGATGGTATTGCAGGTTTTAAGCCGTGTGTTCGGCTCCAAGAATGATCGCGAACTCAAGCGAATGGCAAAGATTGTCGACAGTATTAACGTCCTTGAGCCAGAATTCAAACAGTTAGATGACGCACAACTCAAAGTCAGGCGCGAGGAGTTCAGGCTTCGCATTGAGGATGGGGAAACCCTCGAAGCAATACTTCCGGAAGCATTCTCAGCGGTAAGAGAAGCTGGTAGGCGGGCACTTGGCATGCGTTTGTTTGATGTGCAGATGATCGGTGGTATTACCCTGCACGAAGGTCGTATCGCCGAGATGAGAACCGGCGAGGGCAAGACCTTCGTCGCTACCTTGCCACTCTACCTGAATGCAATTTCAGGGCATGGTGTTCATCTTGTCACGGTAAACGACTATCTGGCCAAGTGGGGTGCACAGTGGATGGGTCCCGTGTTCGAAGCACTGGGAATGACGACCGGCGTGGTATTTTCCAACCAGGATCCGGAAGACAAACTTCGTGCTTATAATTGCGATGTTACCTATGCGACCAATAATGAAGTGGGGTTTGACTATCTGCGCGACAATATGGCATTCAGTCTTGAAGAGAAGGTACAACGTCCCCTCAACTTCGCTATCGTCGACGAAGTCGATTCGATCCTGATCGATGAAGCGCGTACGCCCTTGATTATTTCAGGCGGTGTAGAGAATACCTCGGAAATTTATCGCGCTGTTAACCAACTGATACCGAAACTGAGTCGCCAGGAGAAGACGCCGGAAGATGTCGCTAACGAAATTGAACCTCCCGGTGACTTCTATGTCGATGAAAAACAGCGTGACGTCGAGCTGACGGAATCAGGTCATCAAAAAGTCGAAGACCTGCTGGTGAGTAAAAATCTGCTACAACCTGGCGATTCATTGTACGGCACCAGCAATTTGTCTTTGCTGCATCATGTTCATGCTGCGTTGAAAGCACATCATCTTTTCCTCAATGATGTGGAGTACATTGTTCAGGACAATGAAATTGTCATCGTTGACGAACACACCGGCAGGACCATGCCGGGCAGACGATGGTCTGGCGGCATTCACCAGGCTATCGAAGCCAAAGAAAATGTGGCCATCACCAATGAAAGCCAGACCCTGGCATCAACAACCTTCCAGAATTACTTTCGTTTGTATCACAAATTGTCCGGTATGACGGGCACGGCAGACACTGAAGCGCCGGAGTTCATACAGATTTATGGACTGGATGTGGTCGTCATACCTACCAACCTGCCCATGATCCGGGATGATCAAAACGATCTGATGTTCCTGACGATGGAAGAGAAATTCGAAGCCATTGTTGATGAGATCAATGAAGCAAAATCGAAAGATGCGCCAGTACTGGTCGGCACCGCATCAGTTGAATCCTCGGAAGTTATTTCGAAGCTGTTAACGAAAAAGAAAATCAAGCACAGCGTGCTTAATGCGAAATTTCATGAAAAGGAGGCAGAGATCATCGCCCAGGCCGGGAGCCCGGGCCGTGTCACTATTGCAACCAATATGGCAGGCAGGGGTACCGATATTATTCTCGGTGGCAACTGGGAATCGGAAGTGGCCCGGCTAAAAAATCCCGATGAGGTGCAGATCAAGAAAATCAAGGACCAGTGGGAAAAGGACCATGCCAGGGTATTGGAGGGTGGCGGATTACATGTCATCGGTACCGAGCGTCATGAGAGCCGACGTATTGACAATCAATTGCGGGGTCGTTCAGGACGACAGGGTGATCCTGGTGTATCGAGATTTTTCCTTTCCATGGATGACAACCTGATGAGGATTTTTGCTTCCCCACGGGTCAAGGGCATCATGCAATCTCTGGGTATGGAAAGAGGCGAAGCGATCGAACATAAAATGTTGAACAACGCCATAGAAAAAGCCCAGCGTAATGTCGAAGGTAGAAACTTTGATATTCGTAAGCAACTGCTTGAGTATGATGATGTTGCCAATGACCAGCGACAGATGATTTATGGTCAAAGAACGGATTTAATGGAAGCGGACAATGTCTCCGAGACTATCGAAGTACTCTGGGACGATGTGATTAACCAGATTATCAACACCTCAATCCCGCCCCAGAGCCTGGAGGAGCAGTGGGACATCCCGGCTTTGGAGCAGTCACTGCACACCGAATTCAGCTCCACTGTCCCCGTCAAGAAGTGGCTTGACGAAGATGATCAGTTACATGAAGAGACCCTCAGGCAAAAGATTGTTGTCCAGATCCGGGCTGAGTATGCTGCCAAGGCTGTTCAGGTTGGCGACGGAATCAAGGTATTTGAAAAGCAGATTATGCTGCAGATTCTTGACTCACTATGGAAAGAGCACCTGGCATCCATGGACCATCTGCGGCAAGGTATCCATCTGCGTGCATACGCTCAAAAACAGCCCAAGCAGGAATACAAACGCGAAGCTTTCGAGTTATTTGAAGAGCTATTGGAAAATGTAAAATTTGAAGTGATCAAATTTCTCGCCAGGGTTCAGTTTCAGCCATCCGATGATATGCAGGCAATCGAGCAAAAACGCCGGGAGAAGGGGGCGCAGAGTAAGTTCCAGTTCCAAAAAGCAAGCGCCAGTGCGATCGAAGAAGCGCCACAGGCATCAGCACCGGATAAGGTCCCGTTTGTGCGCCAGGATAAGAAGGTAGGGCGCAATGAACCGTGTCCCTGTGGTTCAGGGAAGAAATATAAAGCCTGCCATGGGAAGTTGGGGTAGACCTTGGCTATTGGAAATTTCACGACCAGTTTCAATGTTGTACCTGGTGTTCGACTTGCGTCACTGGCGTGTGGGATTAAGGGCGACAAAACGGATGACCTGGTGCTGTTTGAATTTTCTGATGGCAGTACGACGGCGGGTGTCTTTACCCAGAGTCTGTTCGCGGCCGCGCCGGTTGAAGTTGATAAACGCCACTTATCCGTATCGTCACCTAAGTACTTTTTGGTTAATAGCGGTAATGCCAATGCGGCAACGGGTGAAGAGGGGATTGGTGACGCAATCGCCTGTTGCCAGTCGTTGTCCCAGTTAACCGGTGTCCGCCCGGAAACGATTCTGCCTTTTTCAACCGGTGTTATCGGTGAACGCTTACCAGTTAACAACATCACGGATGCATTGGATGACTTGCTCAACCGGCTTTCCGGGAGCAACTGGCTGGAGGCGGCCAGGGGTATTATGACCACGGATACCCAGCCAAAAATCTGTTCGAAACAGGTGTTGATCGACGATGTTGAAGTTACCATAACCGGTATTGTCAAAGGCTCCGGTATGATTCAACCCAACATGGCAACGATGTTGTGTTACATCGCCACTGACGTGAAGTGCGGAACTGGAACCCTGCAGACACTACTCTCAGGAGCCATGGAACATTCCTTCAACAGGATTACGGTAGACAGCGATACCTCGACCAACGATTCGTGTATGTTGACTGCAACAGGTTTGTCTGGTGTAGACATTGATGTGAGCGAGTCAGGTCGCTCGGATTTTCGCGAAGTCCTGATCGAATTGTGCCGTGAATTGTCCCATGCGGTTATCAGGGATGCAGAAGGCGCCACCAAGTTTGTTGCTGTCAATGTACGGGGCGGTAAAAACAGCAAAGAGTGCCTGGCCATCGCCTATTCCATTGCCAACTCACCATTGATAAAAACAGCACTCTACGCCAGCGATGCGAACTGGGGCCGGATTGTTATGGCCATTGGGAAAGCAGCCGTAGACATCGATGTTAACAAGATCGATGTGTACCTGGGCGACGTTCAACTGATGCAACAGGGGCGCAAGTATCCGGCGTATGCAGAAGCAGCGGGCGCGGAAGTCATGGCCAGGGAAGAAATCGAAATTGTGATTGATATCAACGCTGGTGAATTTGAGGAAACAGTCTGGACCAGCGATTTATCCCATGAGTATGTTCGGATTAATGCGGAGTATCGGACTTAGGTTACTAGTCCCGGTCTAAATCTGCTGCGGTCACGTCGTCGTTCTCAGCATCCGCCGGGATCACACGCTTACCGTCTGCCCATTCACCCAGATCAATCAGCCTGCAGCGTTCGCTGCAGAAGGGCCTGAACGGGCTGTTTGCATTCCAGGGAACCTGTTTGTCGCATTCCGGGCATTTTACTGTTAGTTCGGACACTAGTTTCCCTTAAGTCCCGCCAGTCGCAGATAGCGCTGATGCAAGGTTGCTATGGCTTCATCCAGGGCTTCAATATGCTCGTTGTTAGCAATGATGTCATCGGCGTATGCCAGTCGCTCTTCTCGAGTCGGTTGTGTCTTCATAATCGATTCAATCTGTTCCCGGGAATTGCTGTCCCGGCTCATCACTCGTTTGATCTGAATCTCAGGGGTAACATCGATAACAAGGTTACGGTCTATCCACGGAGACTGCCCTTTGCCACTGGATAGCATCAGAATCGCATAGGCAGAAGATGCGTTGTCCAGGGTTTGTCTCAGATATGCCAGTATTGCAGGTATGGTCACGGATTCAAGCCAATTTCGTTCTTTGGCATTTAAGAAGACAATAGACCTCAGCGCAGCTCGGTCCAATTCGCCATTGGCCGTCAGTATCGAGTCACCAAAATGCTCCCTGATCTGTTCAAGCGCCGCTGTCCCTGGCTCGACGACCAGGCGGGCGGCAACATCCGCATCAGCTATGGTGATACCCAAGTCGCCAAAACGATCCGAGACGGCTGTTTTACCGCATCCGATTCCACCGGTTAAACCGACGACGAATACCATCTAAAATGCCGCAAATTTCAGGTAGGTGTCAGTAATCAGCGACCCCCAGATGAGAGATACCCAACCGGCAATGGCCAGAAACGGACCGTAGGGAATAGGGTGGCTTTTATCCCGGCCGGTTGCGATAAGTAACCCACCTATGACGGCACCAGCCAGGGAAGACAGAATGATGATCAACGGCAGCTGCTGCCATCCCAGCCAGGCACCGAGCATTGCCAGCATCTTGAAATCACCATACCCCATACCTTCTCTGCCCGTCACCAGTCTGAACACCTGGAACACGGTCCAGAGTGAAACATAACCCGCAACAGCCCCCCAAAATGCGCTGGAAAAATCGCTGACGAGCCCAAAGTAGTTACAGATCAGTCCCAGCCAGAGCATCGGCAGGGTAATATCGTCCGGCAGCAGCGTGTGGTCAAAGTCGATTAATGCCAGGCAGATCAGTGCCCAGGTGAATACAGACGCCATCAACCCTGTCATGTTTGCACCCAATTGCCAGATAACAATCACGGTGAGTATGCCTGTCGCCAACTCAACGATGGGGTAGCGGATAGATATCTCGGCATCACATTCTGCACACTGGCCCTTGAGGAAGAGGAAACTCAACAATGGGATGTTTTCCCAGGGTTTTATTTTATGCCCGCAATGAGGGCAGCGGGAATTTGGCAGAACAAGATTAAAAGGCTCTGCTTGATGCTTCTCTTTATCAGGAGCATCAGCGGCAGAATCGCCAGAATCACCCCAGGGGACGTCGGGTGTCTCCGAGAGGATCTCATTAGCTTGCGACTCCCACTCACGTTGCATCATGATCGGCAGACGATAGATAACGACATTGAGGAAACTACCAATCAACAAGCCGAATATGAAGCAAATTGAATACAATAATAGCGGGAGTTCTGCCTCAAGTAAGGCGAGATAGATCACTAAAAAACCTGCTGAGCAAACGATGTAGGGGGGTGTAGTTTTTAGCCACCACTAATTGCATCACCCATCGAGAAGATAGGCAGATACATGGCGATAATCAAACCACCAATGACGACACCCAGGAACGACATGATCACGGGTTCCATCAGACTCGTCAGGCCATCAACGGCGTTGTCCACCTGTTCTTCGTAGTAGGAGGCAGCTTTGTCCAGCATACTGTCCAATGCACCGGACTCTTCTCCAATAGAAACCATCTGAATGAGCATATTGGGGAAAACTTCGGTCTGTTTCATCGAATAGTTAAGCTGGATACCACTCGAGACATCTTCCTTTACTTTTTGGATGGCGTCATAGTAAATAATGTTACCGGCAGCGCCGGAAACTGATTCGAGTGCATCAACCAGGGGGACACCCGCAGCGAATGTTGTCGACAAGGTACGGGCGAATCTTGCAATACAGGATTTATCCAGAATATCACCCAGCACGGGTAGCTTCAGCATCAGGCGTTCCTGTCCATCGCGAACAGCCTTGGAACGTTTGTGGATCTCCTTGTAGGCGAACAGAGAGCCAGCAATACCGGCGACAAATATGAACCACCATTCGGTCATAAATCGCGACATATCTACGACCATCTGGGTAAATTCAGGTAACTCGGCACCAAAACCGGCGAAAATCTCTTCAAATTGAGGTACAACCTTAACCAGCAGGAGTCCGGAAACCACCCCTGCAACAACCAGTACGGCGATAGGATAGTTCATCGCGCTCTTGATTTTTGCCTTGGTCGCCTCTGTTTTTTCCTTATAGTCAGCGAGCCTGCCCAGCATGGTTTCGAGTGCACCTGATTGTTCACCGGCATCGACAAGGTTGCAGAAAAGTTCATCAAAATGCTCGCCTTGCGCTGCAATGGCCGATGCAAAGGAATTACCTGAAGATACATCATCCCGAATCTTCAGGATCAGGGATTTCATCGCGACATTGTCGACACCGTCCGCGACAATCTCGAATGACTGAACCAGTGGCACCCCGGCTTTCATCATGGTTGCCAGCTGGCGGGTAAAAAGAGCGATGTCGGCGGGGCTAACTTTTGCCCCCATACCGAGCAGGCTTGACAGGCCAGCACTTTTCTTTTTTACCCTGGTTGGGTTGATCCCCTGCTTGCGCAGTTCGGTTTTTGCCACCGTCGCGCTTTTGCTGGTGATTTCACCCTTGGTTTTTTTACCCGATCTATCGGTGCCTTCCCAGGCGAATATACTATTTGCAGCTGCCATGATTTACCTTAGTTAGTGCCCGCTGGTGACCCGTTCAACTTCGTCCAGGCTGGTCAGGCCATTTTTCACCTTTATCATCGCTGATTGGTGAATGGTCTTAAAACCCTGCCGTTGAGAGATTTCGGCAATCTGTAGTGCATTGCCGTCTTCCATAATCATCTTTGATATTTCCGGTGTTATTTTCATCACTTCGTAAATTCCCACGCGACCTTTGTAGCCACCGGAACACTTGTCGCAGCCCCTCGGGCCAAATACATCAAACCCCTCATCAAGATCGGCCTCGGAGAAACCCTTCTCGAGCAAGGCGCTCCTGGGGACATCTAATATTTCTTTACAACTGCATAGGCGGCGTGCGAGACGTTGGGCAACGATCAGGTTAACAGAGGTTGCCAGATTAAATGCAGCCACACCCATGTTTCGCAGACGGGTCAGGGTTTCAGGTGCGCTGTTGGTGTGTAAGGTAGACATCACCATGTGGCCGGTTTGGGCCGCCTTGATTGCGATTTCAGCAGTTTCAAGGTCCCGAATCTCCCCCACCATGACAATGTCCGGGTCCTGACGCAGGAATGATCGAAGCGCCTCGCCAAAATCCAATCCGACTTTGTGATTGACATTACACTGGTTAACACCGTCGAGGTTAATTTCGACAGGATCTTCCGCTGTTGAAATATTCAGCTCCGGCGTATTGAGAATGTTGATACCCGTGTACAACGAGACTGTCTTGCCACTACCTGTGGGCCCGGTCACCAGAAACATACCTTGCGGCTTCATCAAGGCTTCCATATAAAGCTCTTTCTGGTCGTCCTCGTATCCCAGCGCGTCAATACCCATTTTTGCACTACTGGCGTCCAGGATTCGTAGTACGAGCTTTTCGCCGAACAATACCGGTAAGGTATTCACCCGGAAGTCGATTGATTTTGATTTTGAAATCTTAAGTTTGATCCGACCATCCTGTGGTACACGTCGTTCGGAGATGTCCATTGCCGACATGACTTTAAGACGGGCTGAAATTCTGGGCGCGAGGTTAACGGGTGGCCGTGCGACTTCATGCAGCACCCCGTCAGTACGAAAGCGAACCCGGTATGACTTTTCAAACGGTTCAAAGTGTAAATCCGATGAACCACCCTTTATGGCATCCATTAACATTTTGTTGATGAATCTGACGACGGGGGTGTCGTCGGCAGGCGCGCTGGAATCTTCTTCCGGCTCGCGGCTTTCGTCGACGGCTTCAAGATCCAGGTCAACATCGTCGTCACCCAGATCACCCAGTCCGCCACCCTCTTGTGACTCAAAGTAAACCTCAATAAAAGCAGTGAGCTTATCTTCCTCGACGAGAATTTCTTCCGTTGCGATACCTGTCTGGAAACTGACATCTTCAAGACCTTTCCTGTTGGTTGGGTCTGAAACTGCAATAAACAGCCGGTTGCCTCGATGGAATATGGGGATGGCGTGGTTTGCCCGAACCAGCTTGTCTTCGATCAGCGTCCGGGGTACGGATTCCTGATCAAGGGCAGAGAGATCCAAAAATGGCGTACCGAATTCTTCAGCGGCAGAACCGGCGATATCTTTCGCGCTAACCAGGTTTTTCTGAACCAGGTGGGAAACGAAAGGTATGCGGTTTTTCGCGGCTTCTTCTGAAGCGTTGCGAGCTGCGTTCTCATCAAGCAGGCTGTCCTCTACCAACCTTCTTGCAAGCCCGCTGAGTTGGATTGGGTTTGCCACCATGAACTAATATCCTGTTATTTGTCGAGAGTTTACAATCGACTCCTAATGGTGTCGATAAGAATAAGAACTTATCTGATGGAAAGTAAGAACTGGACCCCATTGATTGGACAATAGCTGGACGAATGTAAGTGTTTTCCTC
>JAPYTQ010000012.1:0-91882 GCA_029941905.1 Pseudomonadales bacterium
TCATCGACATTGAGTGCGTCATATACCTTGGGGACTTCATCCCGTGGAAACTCAACATCAATGACCGCACCAATAATCGATACGATACGTCCGCTGCTCATTGCTCTTTCCTCTTGATCTCTAACATTAATGTTTCGCTTCAAAAAAACTTCTGTCTATCGGCCGCGGTGCTTTATACCGCCGCCGCGCCACTGACAATCTCTGACAATTCCTGCGTAATGGCAGCTTGCCGTGCGTTATTCATAATGAGTTCCAGCTCATCAACCAGGTCACCCGCATTATCAGTCGCGCTTTTCATCGCTATCATCTTGGCTGCCTGTTCGCAGGCAACGTTTTCCACCACGGCCTGATAGACCTGGGACTCAATGTACCGGGTAATCAACCCCTCAATCAGCTGCCGTGCATCCGGCTCATATATGTAATCCCATCGTCGCTTCTCGGGTTCATCGTCTTCGGGATCCAGGGGTACTAGCTGCTTGATCGTTGGCATTTGAGTCATCGTGTTTACGAAGACATTATTAGAAAGGTAGATTTTGTCTATGTTGCCAGTGGTAAACGAATCCAACATCACCTTGATGCTACCAATCAAGTCATCCATTGCCGGTGATTCACTCACATGGCTACTCGCAGCAACGACATTTCCACCATAACTTTTGAAAAACTGTGCGCCTTTGTTACCGATTAAACACAGATCGACTTCAATACCGTCTTCAACCCATTTTTTAATGTCTTTTACGGTTGCCTTGAGTAGATTGATATTCAAACCACCACACAAACCCTTGTCTGTGGTGATGATAATGTAACCAATTCGCCTGACCTCTCTTTCGACCATGAACTCATGTCGAAACTCTGGGGATGCTTTCGCTATATGACTGATCACGTCTCTTATATGATCCGAATAGGGTCGGCCACGGGACATACGCTCCTGGGCCTTACGCATCTTACTGGCAGCAACCATTTGCATCGCGCTGGTAATTTTCTGCGTGTTCTTAATACTGCCTATCTGTTTTCGAAGTTCTTTGGCGTTCGCCATAACATCCTCGTTAAGTGCGCTCGTTAGTTGCGCTCATTAATCACGCGGGCATGGTTACCAGGTCTGGGTAGACTTGAAGGTATCCAAAGCGCTCTTCATTGTCTCGATGACGTCGTCTGTGTAAGCACCATTGACGTTAACTTCTGCCATAAAGTCTGCATGTTCTGCGTTCATATAGGAGATCAACGCCGCTTCAAAATCGAGTACCTTATTGACTTCTACATCTTCCAGGTAACCTTCACCGGCGGCAAATAATACGACGCCCATTTCAGCAACGGTCATCGGTGCATACTGCTTTTGTTTCATGAGTTCGTTAATTCGCTCACCATGCTCCAGCTGCCGTCGAGTGGCATCATCAAGATCTGAAGCAAATTGAGAGAAGGCGGCCAGTTCGCGAAATTGAGCTAACGCCAGCTTGATACCACCGGAGATCTTCGCCATAAACTTAACCTGCGCGTCACTTCCCACCCGAGAAACAGATATGCCCGGGTTCATCGCAGGCCGTTCACCGGCATTAAACTTGTCCGACTCCAGGAAGATCTGTCCATCGGTAATGGAAATAACGTTGGTCGGCACAAAGGCTGATACGTCCCCTGCCTGGGTCTCAATAATGGGCAGTGCTGTCAGTGATCCGGTTTTACCCTTCACTTCTCCATTGGTGAACTTATCAACGTATTCTGCGTTGACTCGAGCCGCACGTTCCAACAAACGAGAATGCAAATAGAATACGTCACCGGGATAGGCTTCACGGCCTGGCGGGCGACGTAACAGCAATGAAATTTGACGATAAGCCCAGGCTTGTTTGGTTAAATCATCATATATGATCAGTGCGTCTTCGCCCTGGTCCCGAAAATACTCACCCATGGTGCAACCGGAATACGCAGACATGTACTGCATTGGCGCCGGGTCGGATGCACCAGCGACAACCACGATCGTATTATCCATGGCACCATATTCTTCCAGCGTCCGGACAACATTCGCAACCGACGAGTACTTTTGCCCAATGGCCACATAAACACACTTAATGCCCGATTTCTGCTGATTGATAATTGTATCGATGGCGATTGCGGTCTTACCCGTCTGGCGGTCACCAATGATCAACTCTCTCTGGCCTCGGCCAATCGGAATCATTGAGTCAATACATTTCAGCCCCGTCTGTACAGGCTGGTCAACGTGCTGGCGAGCAATGACGCCCGGAGCCACTTTTTCTACCGGGGAATATGTGCTGGCATTGATAGTGCCCTTGCCATCTATCGGATTGCCCAGGGCATCAACCACCCGGCCTAACAATTCAGGTCCTGTCGGCACTTCAAGAATGCGACCCGTACACTTCGCTGTCTGGCCTTCCCTTAATGCCTTGTAGTCTCCCATGACAACCGCACCAACCGAGTCTCGCTCAAGGTTTAGGGCAAATCCGAATACATTGCCCTCAAATTCAATCATCTCGCCGTTTTGGACGTCTGCGAGTCCATGAATTCGTACGATACCGTCAGAGACGCTGACTATAGTGCCTTCGTTTCGAGCTTCCGATGAGATATCAAGCTTTTCAATCCGCTGCTTGATAATCTCGCTTATTTCGGACGGGTTCAGTTGTTGCATGTTCCGTTCCTCGAGGAATGGTTAATTAATTTATCTGGTTCTTCTCTGGGCTAAGATCCGTGTTCCGGACAGGAACTAACTAGTGCTTGTCCGCGGAACTAACTAAGTACCCGTGATAGCTTTTGCAGCTTGCCGCGCACCGAATTATCTATCACCGTGTCTTCGGCCTTGATCACAACGCCACCCAGGAGCGTCGGATCCACAATCGAAGACAGGTTGATCTCTCTTTGTAATCTCTGCTTTAAAGCTGCCGCCAGTTTTTGTTCATCCGCTTCGTCAACTTCATAAGCACTGGTAATCTGAACGTCCATGGTTTTTTCATGGTTCGATCGAAACAATTCATATAATTCGGCAATCTTCGGCATTAAGCTGATTCGACCATTTTCTGCTAATACAGTGACAAAGTTCTGCCCTTTCGGGGAAAGCTCTTCACCCATGACGACAATCACCAGCTTCGCTTCGTCTTCGGTTGTAAGCAGCGGGTTGTCGAGCGCAGATCTTACCCCAGGCTGCTGAACAACGTTGGCGAGTAAACCAAGCATTCTTGACCAGTTCGCCAAACCAGACGCCTCATCGAGGGCTTGTGAAAAAGCCGCCCTTGCATAGGGCCTTGCGATTGTCGTTAATTCTGACTCTGCCATTCTTTTCCTGTCTAGTTTCCTGTCTTTTAGTTAAAGCTGGGCAGCTATCCTGGTGAGCATTTCCTGGTGTGTCGCCTTGTCAACGTCTCGTTCCAGAATTTTCTCTGCGCCTTCAATCGCCAGTGCACTGACCTGGGATCTTAATGCTTCTCTCGCCCGATTGACTTCCTGATCAATCTCCGCCTGCGCCCCAGTCTTGATACGATCGGCTTCTTCCTGGGCTTGCCCTTTTGCCTCGTCGACAATCTGGCTGGCTCGATTCCTGGCCTGGGCAATGAGTTCTGCGGCCTGTTTCTTGGCTTCGTCCAGTTCCAGTGCAGAAGCATCATTGGCTTCTTCGAGCTGTTTTTCAGCTTCCGCTGCTTTTTCAAGCCCATCGGCGAGCGCTTTCTGACGCTCGCGCATAATCGCCGTCAGTGGTGGCCAAACGAACTTCATGCAGAACAAAACGAACAGCACGAATGAAATCATTTGGCCTAACATCGTTCCTAAACTAAAAGTCACACATCACCTCGAAATTCGGCTAATGGTCTTGGCTTTGCAGTCTTAGACCGCAAAGATCATATACAGGGAGATACCCACTGCAATAATCGGTATCGCGTCAACCAGCGCCAGGGAGATGAACAACTGCGTCATCAGCATGGGCTGTAGTTCTGGCTGGCGGGCAACACCTTCAAGATACTTGCCGCCTAAAATACCAATACCGACACCACTACCGATGGCTCCTAGACCCATCAGTATGCCACCGGCGATATAGATTAAAGATTGTTCCATGACTTACTCCTAGTGTTGCTCGTCAAAATAGTTGGTTAACAGATTCATTATGATCAATGTTCGCCGGTATCGTGCGCCTGAGTTAGATAAACTATCGTCAAGATCATAAACACGAAAGCCTGCAGACTGATGATCAGAATATGGAATATTGCCCAGGGCAAAGTGAGTGTCCATTGCAGATAAAAAGGTAACAATGCGGCAATTAGAATAAAGATCATCTCGCCAGCATACATGTTGCCGAACAGTCGAAGACCATGGGACAAGGGTTTTGCAATGAGATCCACCATCTCGAGCACAAAGTTGAATGGATACGCCGCTGGATGCGCAATCGGATGGGTGAATTTGCTGGCAACGAAGCCAACGGGCCCGTTCAACTTGATGCTGTAATACACAACCAGGAAGAAAACGCCGATTGACATCCCCAGGGTTGCATTGGGGTCGGTGGTAGCTACCACTTTGAAATGATCAACACCCATCAGTTTTACCGCTTCAGGGATGAAATCAACAGGAATCAGGTCCATCAGGTTCATCAGGAATACCCAGACCAGAATAGTCAGAGACAAGGGGCCGATGATGGCATTGGGTCTGCTGCCAAAAACCTGCTGGACGTTATTGTCAACAAACTCGACTGCAACTTCCAAAAGGTTCTGGTACGCACCGGGCACTCCGGCAGTCAGATTACGGGCACCCCAGTAAAACATGCCACAAAAAGCCATGCCCAGTGTAATTGACCAGAACAGCGTGTCTACATGAATGGTCCACATACCCATTTCCAACTCTTCCGCCATGGAATGGGCGAAACCCCAGGTACCATCAGGATGCTTACCATAGGTAAGGTTGGTTATATGATGTTGAATATACTCGGCAGTGGAAGGTGTCTCGCCAGCCATAATTTCTCAATGTTCGTTAAAAATCGTTGCCTTATCTTTCACGAGCTGCCTCTCACGGGCAGCTATTGTTTTCTTCGCTTCAATCAGCGGCACCAGCATGTTAAACAACATCACCAAAATAAGGGCAACAAAGTAGAACATGACTTCAAGTGGTTTTACCCAGAAAAAAACCGCTGCAAAAATCACGGCGGTCATAACAAGTTTGCCCAACTCTCCTCTTACCAGGGACTTCAACGCCCCACTCGAATCTGCTACTCGACCCAGGCGCCAGGCCAATAGTGCATTGGGTACTGCGCAGGTCAAACCACCTAACAGAACTGAGTAGGCAGCAACCCAGCCTACGATTAAATACAAAGTAGCTGCAATAAACGTGGCGACAAACTGCGCCACAACAATCCGGTATATCGGGGTTTCCAGCATTTACTTCGATGGTCCCAGAGAGCGCCATAATAACCGGTCAGTTCGCCCTGACTCTCGCGGGTGCAGAGTATAGTGATTTAGCATGTTTCCTTCAACTTGATCTGTTGGGAAAGCCGGTTTTTTTACGACCAGTCTCTGAACTCGGGAATTGGCTGGTTACCCCAGGTCACCAAATCGATCCAATATGCCATCCAACTCATCCAGGCTGCTATATTTGATAACCAGTTTGCCCTTACCTCTCGAACTGTGCTGGATCATTACCGGCTGACCAATAGTCGTCGACAAGCGATTCTCCAGATTACGCGTATCAGGATCCACCACCCTTGCTGGTTTACGATTATTTAGCCCAGACAACAGTTTTCGAACCATGGCTTCTGCCTGCCGCACATTCAGGTTATGAGCAGCCACATCTCGAGCGACACTGCTTTGTTGTTCGGGTGAAAGACTTAACAGTGCCCGGGCGTGGCCCATCTCTATATCCCCGTGGACCAGCATCTGGGCAACTTCCGGGCTGAGGTTAATCAAACGCAGGAAGTTAGTCACCGCAGCGCGACTTTTACCGACTGCATCGGCTACCTGCTGGTGGGTTAAATCAAAATCCTCAATTAACCGCTGCAAAGCCAGGGCTTCTTCCATGGGGTTAAGATCTTCACGCTGAATATTCTCGATCAGAGACATGGCGACAGCGGATTCGTCGTTGACTTCCTTGATAACAGCCGGGATCTTGTCCAACCCGACCAACTGGGCAGCTCGCCAGCGTCTTTCACCAGCAATAATTTCGTAGCGATTCTCCGAAACAGATCGCAATACGATGGGTTGCATCACACCCTGGGCTCGTATGGAGTTAGCCAGTTCCTGCAACGCTTCATCATTGATTACCGTTCTAGGCTGGTACTTACCAGGCCTTATCCACTCCAAAGGAATTTCATCCAGGCTGGGTGCCGATGATTCCACAGATTTTTGCTTGTTTTCTGACCCCAGCAGGGCGTCTAAACCCCTGCCTAATCCTCGTCTTTTTACAACCATTAAGATTGTGCTCCTGGCTGTGCCCGGTCGGATTGTGTGGGGCCAGACGCACTGACCTGATCATAGCGCCGGTTGATTTCGCCCGCTAAAGCCAGGTATGCCCGGGCGCCACGGGATTGCTTGTCATAGTAGAGCACCGGCAAACCATAGCTGGGTGCTTCGGCAAGACGAACATTCCGCGGAATAACAGTTCGGTAGACCTTATCACCGAAGTGGTCCAGTAACTGATTAGATACATCGCGGGTCAATCTATTACGGGGATCATACATAGTGCGAATGATGCCCTCTATTCGCAGCCCGGGATTCAAGTGCTGGGTAATTCTCTGGACGGTATTTATTAATGCGGACAAACCTTCGAGCGCATAGTACTCGCACTGCATGGGGATAATAACCGCATCGGCGGCCACCAGACCGTTTATTGTCAGCAGACTCAATGATGGCGGGCAATCCATGACGATAAAATCGTACTGTGAACGTATCGCCGATAACGCATCTGACAACCTGTATTCACGACGGTCCAGATCCATTAATTCTAATTCTGCCCCGGTCAGCTCAACATTGGCCGCCAGCAGATCGTAGCCGGGAGCCTGCTGTCCGCTTTGAGAAGGCCACCCGGCTTCAACGATGGCCTCTGACACTGCCCGATCATCAATCAGCACATCATAAATTGAGAGATCCAGTTCGCTTTTATCTGTCCCGCTACCCATGGTGGCATTTCCCTGGGGATCCAGGTCGACCAATAACACTTTGCGGTGCGTCGCAGCCAGAGAAGCCGCCAAATTGACGCTCGTGGTTGTTTTACCGACCCCGCCTTTCTGATTTGTGATTGCCAGTATTGTCCCCAACTACCTTGCCTCTTAGCTTTTCTTTTTCAAAATGACGAGATGACGCTCTGCTCCAACCTGCGGTACCGCCAGCAGATGGGTGGTTGTTATTTGAAACGGTGAAATATCCGACCGGGTTTCTGCCTCGTCAAGCTTGCCCTTCAATGCAAGTATCTCACCATGACATGACAGTAAGTGTGCCGTCTTTTCGGTGATATCTGCAAGCGACGCAAATGCCCGGCAGATCACCTGGTCAAAAGTCTCCCTGTACACCTCGGCCCTTGACTGTACAATCCGACAATTTTTCAGTCCCAGGACTATCTTCACTTGCTGCAGGAAGCGCGTTTTTTTACCATTACTGTCCAGCAGGGTGAAGTTTTTCTCAGGGAAGTACAATGCGAGCGGCAAACCAGGGAATCCAGCACCAGAACCCACATCAATGATATTCGCGCCCTTAACATGTGCCTGAACCGACAGGGAGTCGAAAATGTGATGGGTAATAATCTGCGCCGGGTCTCTAATAGCGGTTAAGTTGTACGTCTTGTTCCATTTGACCAGTTGTTCGAGTAAATCTGCCAATCCGCAGACGAACTGATTATCGAACTGAAGACCCATTTCCGTCAGGCCATCCTCGATTGCCATATTTATATTCATGTAGCCACATTCATGCAGACAAATTCATGCCGATCTTCGGATGAGTTGTTTCGCCTTCTTCAGGTGAATCAATAATAGAGAGATAGCCGCAGGTGTCAGCCCTGGAATTCGCCCTGCCTGGCCGATAGTTTCAGGTTGTACATCCTGCAGTTTCTGTTTCACTTCATTGGACAAGCCGCGGATTTCGTTATAGTCCACCGAGTCGGGAATGTTCGCTTCTTGCTGATCTCGAATCCGTTCGATTTCATCCTCCTGTCTCGCGATATAACCCTCATACTTAAGGTCAATTTCAATCTGCTCATTAACCTCTGCATCCGGCCACTCCAGTTCAAGGATGCGCAACAGGCTCGACACGTCAACATTAGGCCGACGCAGCAATTCGGACAGACTATATTCCCGGCTCAGGGGTTGCCCGAGATAAGTTTCAACATCAGTGTTCCCCGGCTGACACCAGGATGACGCCAGTGTTTGCTTTCTGCTTTCAATAAGTTCGGTTTTTTCACCATAGCGGGTCCATCGAGCATCATCGATGAGACCCATGTTCCGGCCTGTTTCAGTGAGCCGTCGATCAGCATTGTCCTGCCGCAGTATGAGCCGGTACTCAGCACGACTGGTGAACATCCGATAGGGTTCCTTGGTTCCCATGGTGATCAAATCATCGATCAATACGCCGATGTAAGCTTCACTTCTGGCTGGACACCAGGGCTCTAGCTGCTGGCTATACCTGGCCGCATTGATACCTGCGATCAGCCCCTGCGCGCCCGCTTCCTCGTATCCGGTTGTACCGTTAATCTGGCCCGCAAAATAGAGTCCGGGCATATGCTTCGTCTCTAATGAGGAATGCAGGTCCCGGGGTTCAAAGAAATCATATTCAATTGCGTAACCGGGACGCGTGATCTCCGCTTGCTCAAATCCCTTAATGCTGCGTACCAGCGCTAACTGAACATCAAATGGCAAACTGGTGGAGATGCCATTGGGATACAACTCCAATGAATTCAGGCCTTCCGGTTCTATAAAGATCTGGTGCGAATTTTTATCGGCAAAGCGTACTACCTTGTCTTCAATTGAGGGGCAATAACGGGGTCCAACACCTTCAATTTCACCGGTAAACAACGGTGATCGGTCCAATCCCCGGGTAATAATCTCGTGGGTGCGCGCATTAGTGTGGGTGATATGACAATTAACCTGCGTAGGATGGTCTTCTTGAGATCCCATAAACGACATCACGGGTCTGGGATTTTCCCCGGGTTGAGCGTCGAGACCTTCAAAGTTTACTGTTTTTGCATCTATTCGCGGCGGTGTCCCGGTTTTCAACCGATCCACCTTGAACGGCAGTTCTCGCAATCGTTCCGAGAGCCGATTCGATGGCGCATCACCGGCCCGGCCACCGGGATGTTTCTGCATCCCCACATGAATGATGCCGCCTAAAAACGTGCCTACCGTCAGTATCACGGTTTTTCCTTTAAATCGAATGCCCGCATTAGTGACCACTCCAGCCACCCGATCTTTCTCGACAATCAGGTCATCCACAGATTGTTGGAAAATTTGCAACCCTGGCTGGTTTTCCAGATACCCGCGAATCGCCTGCTTGTACAATTGACGATCTGCCTGTGCCCTGGTCGCCCTGACAGCTGGACCCTTGCGTGAATTCAAGGTTCTAAAATGAATACCCGCCTGGTCTGCCGCCAATGCCATGACGCCACCCAATGCATCAATTTCTTTCACCAGGTGACTTTTTCCAATACCGCCAATAGCCGGGTTACAGGACATCTGGCCAAGGGTGTCAATGTTCTGGGTCACCAGCAATGTGGATGTACCCATGCGAGCGGCAGCCATCGCCGCTTCAGTACCAGCATGACCGCCACCGACAACAATTACGTCAAATTGTTTGGGATAGTCCATTGTTTTTGCGGAATAGGAAATTTGGGGGGGCAAGTATACAGATAGGCAGCCCTTTGTCTATGAAGTGTCTTGCTGAACCGGTGGCGGAATTACTTTCCGATACAAAAGTTTGAAAAAATAAGCCCCAGTAAATCGTCGCTACTGAATTCCCCTGTGATTTCACTCAGAGATTCATGGCAAAGCCTCAATTCTTCTGCCAGCAACTCACCGGCGCCCCGGGACAACAATTGATCCCTGCCCACTTGCAGATGATCCAAACCGCGAGTCAATGCCTCCACATGCCTCGCCCGGGCGATAAAGGATCCCTCTTCTGAGAGATCGAGTGAAAAGGCTGCCTTTATCAAGGATTTTAAGTCCGACATGCCGGTGCCGAGCTTTGCAGAAATACAGGTGACGGGATAGTCGAAGTGTTTCGGAATCTCTGGTTGTCTGGATGCAACATCAATCTTGTTGAGTACTACGAGCAATTTTTCTTTATCAGGTAGCTCGCGGATAAGTGAGGTTAGGTCTTCCTGCCAATCTTTGGTCGACTGTAAATCAACAAGGACTAACATGCCGTCCGCATTTTCTATTTCCACCAGCGCCCGCCGAACACCTTCCTGTTCGACCTCGTCTCCCGCATTACGAATACCTGCGGTATCCACCAATTTAAGTGGTATGCCATCGAGGTGAATAAACTCGTTGATGAGATCACGGGTGGTACCTGGGATTGTTGCGACTATGGATGAATCACGGCCCGATAACTGATTCATTAAGCTGGATTTTCCCGCATTGGTTCTGCCCGCCAGTACCAGGGTTATTCCCTCCCTCAACAACGCACCTTCGTTCGCTTGTTGTAGAACCTCCTTCAGCGCACACTCCAGTTCGTCGAGATTCCTGGCAATTCTCCCATCGGACAAAAAGTCAACTTCCTCTTCGGGAAAGTCAATAGCTGCTTCTATGTACATCCGTTGATTGATCAGCCTCTCGTTAAGCTGTTTGATCTTTTTCGAAAACTCACCCTGCAATGATCTCATTGCGCCTTGGGCAGCCTGCTGACTGACGCTGTCAATCAAATCAGCGATAGCCTCCGCTTGTGACAGGTCAATCTTGTCATTGAGAAAGGCTCTCTGGGAAAATTCCCCCGGTTGAGCTATGCGTGCGCCTAATTCAACTATGCGCATCAGCAACATGTTCATCACTACGGGACCACCATGACCTTGTAATTCCAGAACGTCTTCACCGGTGAACGAATGGGGTGCCGGGAAAAAAAGAGCAATACCCTGATCGATCGTTGTACCGTCTGCAGCCTTAAAGTTGCTATAGGTCGCCACTCTGGCTTCGGGGATATGGGTAAACAAAACTGAGGCGATAGCCGTAACGAGCTCGCCAGAAATTCGAACAATGCCAACCCCGCCCCGACCAGACGGAGTCGCTATCGCGGCAATTGTATCTGTATTCTGAATTTCCGCTTCTCCCGAAGCTACCGGGTAATCTGTTGATCAAGTCTTCTTATCTAGCTGCCGGGTCACGTACCATTGCTGCAAGATCGACAACAAATTGTTTATCAGCCAATACAGCACCAGCCCAGAGGGGAACCATAGAAAAAAGAAAGTGAACATGATGGGCATCATCTTGAACACTTTTGCCTGCACAGGATCAGGAGGTTCTGGTTGCATCATTTGAGTGGCAAACATGGAGAGGCCCATGAGTATCGGCAAAACGAAATAGGGATCCATCGCCGACAAATCATGAATCCATAAAATAAAGGGTGCTTGTCTTAGCTCGACACTTTCCATTAGTGACCAATATAACGCTAGAAATACAGGCATTTGCAGCAGCATTGGTAAACACCCACCTAACGGATTTGCCCCTTCCTTTTTGTACAGATCCATCATTGCCTGTGAAAATTGTTGCTTGTCATCTCCATATCGATCTTTCAGGCGAGCCATTTCAGGCTGCAGCTTGCGCATTTTTGCCATGGACTTAAAACTTGCCGCAGACAAAGGGTAGAGCAGGGACTTGACAATAATGGTAAGCAGGATGATGGACAGACCCCAGTTGTTTACATACGTGTGTATAAACGTCAGAAGATCAAACAAAGGTTGGGCCAGCCACCAGAGAAATCCGTAATCAACCGTCAGGTTTAGTCCTGGGGATATTTCTTCGAGCCGATACTGGTCCTTTGGGCCCATGTAGAACCCGGCGGTAAGGCTATCTAACTGACCGGCTTTAACCTGCCAGGCCGGTCCGGTGAAACCATACAGATAAACATCCTGGTTTCGAAGTTTGCGTGCCTGGTAGGTGTAAGTTTGTTGGTCCATCGGCACCCAGGCAGTGACAAAGTAATGTTGAACCATCGCCATATACCCACCTTCGACTTTCGCTTTGTATGATTCCTCTTCGATATCATCAAAAGCCAGTTTTGTATAAGGTGAATCACTATTGAAGGTTGCGCCGCCAGTGAAAGGTTGCATACCCATTCCCGAGGTATCAGACATCACCGGATCACCACTGTCTCGTTTTATCTGAGCAAACAGGGAAGCCTGCCAGATCTCCGACGATTGGTTGTTGATAATATATTCAAGGGTTATCAGGTAATCGGAACGCTTAAAAATATAGCGTTTGGTTATTCTTACACCGTTTTCCTCAGGAAGGGTCAGGTCCAGGATGAGTTCATCACTTTCACCCATCTCGTAGTGGCTCTTCTGACTGACAAAAACAGGCCGACCACTGGAAGTATCGGTACCATTTTTACCAATTAATCCGCTCTGAGCGGTATAGGTGTTTGCAGGGTCCACTAAAAGAAACGGGATGTCGAGCGACTCCAGGCTCGCCGGAAATTTCGGCAACGCCCCCTGAACAATGTCCCCTCCCAGCTTGCTTATCTGAATTTCGAAAACATCAGTTGAAACAGTGATAATGTTATTGGGGTCTGACACGGATTGGATGACAGGCACCGAAACCATCTCAGAAGTTTCTGCAGGATCAATTGTCGGTACAATGTCAGGTCCCGGTTCATCCGAAACAAGGTTTAAATCGATTTCATCAATCCCTGCAGAGCTTCCAGGATCAGATTGACTAACCTGTTCAGAAACCGACTCCTTCAAAGCGCCTTGTTTGTAGTCTTCATTCCAAGCGAGAATGAGCAGATAGGAAGTAACCGCAAGGCCTAACAGTATAATAATACGTTGATAGTCCATGGCAAGTTACACCTTGATTTGTTCGTTAGCTGGAACAGGGTCTACACCGCCAGGATGAAAGGGATGGCATTTACATATTCGCGCTGTCGCAAGTACTACGCCTTTAGCGACGCCGTGAACCTCAATGGCTTCTTTGGCGTACTCCGAACAGCTTGGATAGAACCTGCAGCGAGGACCCATGAGCAGACTGAAAGACAGTTGATAGGTACGGATAAATAGCAGAACAAGCCGTTTAAACATGTGCAGTCGCCAAAATTTTCTTCCCAAGTTTAGCCCAAAGCACTGTCAACACTCGCGTTAACTCAGCGCCTTGAACGCGATTCACACCAGAGCGGGAGACAATGACAATATCCACGCAAACGTCAACATTGAATGAGGTTCGAAACGACTCTCTGATTCGACGTTTTATATGATTGCGATCTACAGCGTGGGGAGTGTTTTTTTTACCGACAACCATGCCAATTCTACTCGTGGGGAATCTGCTTTCTATGGCCAGAATCAAGAATTCTCCAGAACTGACACGATACCGCGAATCTTTAAAAACAGCATCAAACTCTTTTGAATGTAGAATTCGGCGACTGGAAGAAAATCCCTGGTGGGCCATACCAGGAGGTGGGCGATGTTGTTTAAGCAGACAGTACCTTACGGCCCTTAGCGCGACGTCTCTTCAAGACCAATCGACCATTTTTCGTTGCCATGCGAGCGCGAAAACCGTGGGCTCGCTTGCGTTTGATTACACTGGGTTGAAATGTTCTTTTCATGTTGAATGTACCGATATGCGGTGGGGCTAAAAAGAGCGGGGATTCTAATAAAGATGGTCTAGACAGTCAATTTGAAAGACAATTAATTTCATCAGAAAAGGGGCCGCCCGCGTATTGGAGCCTGTTTAATAGAAATGTATTATATAAAAGAACTTGTTATTATTATTTATTATTATAGTCACCTATCTTGTTAGTTAATGCAAAATTCCCCGTGGTATCAATACCTTAGCGTCTGTCTAAACCGGTGTTTATGAACCTTCGGAGCTGTTTGAAAGTTGTGTATAGCCTGGGTAAAAAAGCACTACTTATACAGTATCGTAACTGGCTGCGGACACCTTCGAGTTTTATCAACAAGTTACCCACAAGTTAATCAGACCTTATTGACTGGTTATTACGATAAACCATTGAAAAACAAGTGATTTTAATTACGATAATTTGTCACAGGGAGTTGGCTTGACGGCCTAAATGGGGTTACTATTCCAGTCAAGGATACGGGCGTTGTTGGATGATTGGTACCCGAATCCGAAAAAAATAACAAACCAGTAAAGTCGAAATCTACTCAAGTTATCTATTACCGCATCCTACGGAGGTCCTGTGGGCGCAAACGTATGGCAGAAATGTCTCTCGAGTCTAGAAGATGAATTATCTTCACAGCAATTTAGTACCTGGATTCGCCCACTGCAGGCTGAATCGTCGTTAAAAGAAGTCAAGTTACTTGCGCCCAATAAATATATTCGCGATCAGGTGAATGACTTGTTTATGTCCCGGATTCGGGAACTGGCTTATGCCAATGGTTTAACTAACGTCAGCCTGAAAATTGGTTCATCCCGTGGCCCGATCATGAAGGGGAAGTCTCGTTCAAATAATGCGTCGTCACTGGATAGCGGTAATTTCTATCCGCTGTTGGACCTGAACAGGGAATTCACCTTTAGTACCTTCGTCGAGGGTAGTTCGAATGAGTTCGCCAGGGCCGCCGCGCTCCAGGTCTGCGACAATGTGGGTAAATCTTCCAAGTGCCTGCTGTTGTACGGGGGGGTGGGACTTGGGAAAACCCATCTCATGCACGCAGTAGGTAATGAAATCCTTGACCGGCATCCGCAGATCAAGGTGGCTTACATGTATTCCCAGCGTTTTATGGAAGACATGGTCAGGGCGATTGAGCGAGGGGCGATGAGTGATTTCACCCAATATTATCGAAGCGTCGACGTTCTTTTAATGGATGATATTCAGTTCCTGGCAAAAGGAGTGAAGTCTCAGGAGGAATTTTTCTACGTTTTCAATAGGTTACAGGAGAACGGCAGTCAGATAGTACTTACCTGTGATCGCTACCCAAAAGAAATTAAAGGTCTTGAGGAGCGATTAAAGAGTCGCTTTGTCTGGGGTATGACTGCGCCCATCGAGCCACCGGAGTTAGAAACCAGGGTTGCAATATTGTTAAAAAAGGCCGAGCTCGATGGTGCGACCGTGTCCCATGAAGTGGCATTCTTTATCGCAGAAAAAATTCGTTCCAACGTCAGGGAGCTGGAAGGCGCATTGAAGCGAGTCATCGCCAACGCAGAATTCACGGGTCGTGCAATTAGCCTGAACCAGGTGAAAGATGCGCTGAAGGACCTGTTGGCGATTCAGGACAGGCAGGTAGGCATAGAGAATATCCAGAGAACAGCCGCCGACTACTACAAGATCAAGCTAGCGGATATGCATTCCAAACGCAGGACACGTTCAGTAGCCAGACCCAGGCAGGTAGCTATGGCATTGGCAAAGGAGTTAACGAATCACAGTTTGCCCGAAATAGGCGATGCTTTTGGAGGCAGAGACCATACGACCGTATTGCATGCCTGCAGAAAGATAGAGGAACTGCGTGAAAGTGATCGTGATATTCGAGAGGATTATAACAACTTAATACGTATTTTGACTTCCTAGCGTCGATGCGGTGGAAGGTGCTCCAGAGGATGTTTGAATGAAGTTTTCGATTAACCGAGAGGATCTACTCGAGCCCCTGCAACTGGTTTCCAGTGTTGTGGAAAGGCGACAAACACTACCGGTACTTTCAAATCTGTTGTGTTCAGTCGAAACTGGCCAATTAACCCTGACAGGGACGGATCAGGAGGTAGAGCTGTCGGCTATTACAGAGGCTATTACTGACATGGCGGCAGGAGAGGTCACTATACCGGCGCGTAAGCTCGTTGATATATGCCGTAGCTTGCCCCCGGGTGCCGAAGTTAAGTTTGCTCTGGAAGAGAATCGAGTCAGTATCCAGAGCGGGCGATTTAAATCTCACCTGGCGACGTTACCTGCAGTAGATTTCCCCCGTAGTGAGATGGAAGATGCTGCGGTTAGCCTGACTATCGGGGGAGATGAGCTCACTGGTCTTCTGGACAAAACCAGCTTTGCGATGGCACAGCAGGATGTACGGTATTTTTTTAACGGTATGTTACTGGAAATTGACGGGAATACGGTTCGTACGGTCGCAACTAATGGACAGCGACTCGCGACCAGTGAATTTGACGCCGGTGCCGGTATGGATGGCAAGAGCCAATTTATCATACCCAGAAAAGGTGTCATTGAGCTCGCGCGAGTGATTAAAGATGCCGGGCAAAGCGATGTACAGTTAATGGCGTCCAGCAACCACTTGAAGGTGTCTAGTGGAGGCGCGAGCTTAACGACCAAGTTAATTGACGGTACATACCCGGATTACCATCGTGCCATCCCGGAAGGTGGTAGTAAGCTGGTGCGGATTGATCGGCGGGAAGTGCGGGAAGCACTGAGCCGAATAGCAATATTGTCAAATGAAATGTACAGAAATGTAAAATTGCTTTTGTCGAAGGATAAGCTCCAGCTAAATGCCAATAATCCGCAGCAGGAGGAGGCAGAAGAAACGGTTACAGTCGATTACGATGGTGATGATCTGGAAATCGGATTTAATGTAAGTTACTTGATTGATGTACTCTCGACGCTCCAGGGAGAAAAGGTCGTTATGACGTTAAGCGATTCGAATAGCGCTACACTGATAACAGACCCAGAAGATAGCATGTCGCGTTTTGTCGTGAGCCCAATGATGCTATGATATAGCATGGATCGATGGGTAAGTAAGTGCTAACAAACTTGGAAGTACAATGAAATTCACGGTAAATCGGGAAACCTTGTTGAGGCCACTGCAACAGGTCACGGGCGTTGTCGAGCGTCGTCAAACCTTGCCGGTACTTTCAAATGTCCTGTTTCAGGTGAGCAATCAACAACTCGAATTGACGGGTACCGACCTTGAGGTTGAATTAGTCGGTCGGATCGCGCTCGACGGCGCGGAGCCGGGGAATATTACCGTACCTGCCAGAAAGTTAATGGATATTTGCCGGGAGTTGCCCGAAAACGCGGAGATAGAATTCGGGCTGGAGGAACAACGTCTCACAATTCAATCTGGTCGCTTCAGGTCTGCGTTGTCGACGTTACCCGCCAGTGACTTTCCGTCGGTCGATCAGTCTGCTTCAGAGATGACTCTGTCGGTTGACAGCAAATCCTTTAAGCGCCTTATTGATCGTACCAGTTTCGCGATGGCCCAACAGGATGTCCGGTATTTTCTTAATGGCCTGTTGATTCAATTGTCCGGGGATAGTGTCCGCACCGTGGCCACAGATGGACATCGTTTGGCTATGAGTAGTTACCAGCTGCAGAACGAGTCAGAGGATAATAGTAGTCAACAGGTCATTGTGCCGCGTAAGGGTGTGTTGGAGCTCCAGCGTTTGCTCAATGAAGTCAGTGGAGATGTTAAGATTACCGTTGGATCCAATCATTTGTGTGCAGAAGGCAGTGAATTTACTTTGACCACCAAGTTGGTAGATGGCCGTTTTCCGGAATACGACCGTGTTATCCCGAATGATGGTGATAAAGTCGTTCTGGCTGACCGGCTTGAGCTTCGTCAGGCGTTAAACCGTACAGCGATACTGTCTAACGAGAAATATCGCGGTATTCGCGTTAATTTGTCTTCAGGCGCATTACAGTTGACAGCCAATAACCCGGAACAGGAAGAAGCCGAAGAGGTGGTGACTGTTGATTATGAAGGTGACTCACTGGAAGTTGGTTTTAATGTGGTTTATCTACAGGATGTACTCGGTGTGTTGGAAAGTGACAAGGTAAAACTCACGTTGCATGATGCAAACAGTAGTGCGCTACTGGAAGAGCCAGAAGATGACGATTCAGTTTACGTGATTATGCCTATGAAACTTTAAGTTGCCACCATGAGCCTGGTTCGGCTTGAGTTACAGAACATCAGGAATATATCTTCGGTCAGTCTGGACCTTGATAGGAAACTCAATCTGTTTGTGGGTAGCAATGGTAGTGGAAAGACCAGTTTGCTTGAGGCGGTCTATTTTTTGGGGTCAGCGCGTAGTTTCCGCAGCCTTCAGCTAGAACCAATTATCAAACATCAGCAGTCGGACTGCACGGTTTTCGGCGTGGTTAATAGTGGTGCCAGGGACATTAAAATAGGAGTACATCGCGGGCTAAATGGGTCTCGGGAAATTAGAGTAGCTGGTCAAGTCCAGGGTAAGGCATCGGTGCTTGCAAGGGAAATGCCGGTTCTGGTACTGGGTCCTGAAACTGTCGATTTGCTGCTGAGTACACCATCGACACGAAGAAGGTTTCTGAACTGGGGTGTGTTTCATATGGAACCTGATTTCTCTGATACCTGGGCGAGTGTAAACAGGACCTTAAAGCAAAGAAATGAATTGTTGAAGCGGCAGGGCAGTCGGACGACTGAATTAGACATCTGGACGACGCGGTTGGTCGATCTATCTGAATTGGTTCATACACACCGGGAATTGTACTGCAATAGACTATCTGCGGTTTTTACTGCTATCAGTAGCTCTCTATCCGGGTTGCAGGAAGTAAAATGTGACTATTCCCGGGGGTGGGACGCGAAACGTGACCTGAAGGCTGTACTTGAAGATCAATTGGATTCTGATTTACATCGTGGTTTTACTCAGAGCGGGCTTCATCGTGCTGATCTAAAGATCTCGGTAGCGGGTCATCCTGTGGCAACGGTGTGTTCCAGAGGAGAGCTAAAAGTACTTGCGTGGGCTTTGGTGCTCAGTCAGGCCGAACTGTTCTCTAGAGTGACGGGTAGACAATTGATTTTTCTTGTCGATGACCTGGTCTCTGAGCTGGATGAAGCTCACCGAAAACGAATTTGCCAATTTCTGATGAAAAAAGAGGGCCAGGTATTGGCCACAGGTCTGGATAGGGAAGTTTTGAAAGCCTGTTGGAACAAAGCAACCGCTAAGGTGTTTCACGTGGAACGTGGCCACTTTACGGAAGAGGAAAATTAAAATGACAGATGATAAATCATATGATTCGAGCAGCATAAAAGTCCTAAAAGGACTCGAAGCCGTGAGAAAACGTCCCGGTATGTACATTGGAGATACTGATGATGGCACCGGTCTACATCATATGGTGCAGGAACTGGTTGATAACTCAATTGATGAGGCTCTGGAGGGATACTGTTCAGAAATTAAAGTCATCATCCACCCCGATGAATCGGTGACTGTCACAGACAACGGGCGGGGAATACCGACCGATGTTCATGAAGAAGAACAGGTGTCAGCTGCCGAGGTCATTATGACGGTGCTACATGCCGGTGGTAAATTCGACGATAGTAACTACAAGGTGTCTGGCGGCCTCCACGGTGTGGGTGTGTCCGTGGTTAATGCGTTGTCGGAAGAGCTTAAACTTACCATATGGAGAGAAGGTCACGTTTGGGAGCAGATATATCAACACGGTGTACCCGATGCTCCGATGGCAATTGTGGGTCAAACTGACCAAACCGGTACAAAATGCCGTTTCAGGCCGTCCCCGGAGACGTTTAGCAATATAGAGTTCCATTACGACATACTGGCCAAACGGCTGAGAGAACTGTCTTTTCTGAATTCCGGCATCAGAATTTCATTGAAAGATGAAAGAACGGGTAAAGAAGAAGATTTTCTATACGATGGCGGACTAAAGAGCTTTATTGAGTATCTCAACGAAAACAAGACCGCCCTAAACAGTATTTTCTATTTTTCGTCGGAAAGACAGGACGGAATAACAGTCGAAGTCGCATTACAGTGGAACGATTCCTACCAGGAGACGTTACTGGCGTACACGAATAATATACCCCAGAGTGACGGTGGTACTCACTTACAGGGTTTTCGCGCGGCCCTGACGCGATCCCTGAATCATTATCTGGAAAAAGAAGGGATGAGTAAAAAGGCCCAGGTAAATACGACAGGTGATGATGCCAGAGAAGGATTAACCGCCATCATCTCGGTTAAGGTGCCCGATCCGAAATTTTCATCCCAGACCAAAGAGAAACTGGTCTCATCGGAAGTAAAAGCTGCGGTGGAGCAGGAGATGGGGAGTCACCTGTCTGAATATCTGCTGGAAAATCCTGCAGAAGCCAAGGCAATTGTTCAAAAAATGATTGATGCGGCCCGGGCAAGGGAAGCCGCACGAAAAGCGAGAGAAATGACACGACGTAAAGGCGCTCTGGATATTGCCGGACTGCCAGGCAAGCTGGCTGATTGCCAGGAGAAAGACCCGGCGAAATCAGAAGTTTATCTGGTCGAGGGTGATTCTGCAGGGGGTTCGGCAAAGCAGGGTCGTGATCGAAAAAACCAGGCGATATTACCTCTCAAAGGAAAAATATTGAATGTCGAAAAGGCCAGGTTTGACAAAATGTTGTCCTCCCAGGAGGTCGGTACCTTGATAACAGCGCTGGGCTGCGGTATTGGCAGGGACGAATTCGACGCTAATAAACTGCGTTACCACAAAATCATCATTATGACGGATGCTGATGTCGATGGTGCTCATATTAAAACACTGTTACTGACCTTCTTTTTCAGGCATATGCCAGAACTCATAGAGCGGGGGCATGTACTGATTGCCCAACCGCCACTTTACAAAATGACTCGAGGCAAAAGAGAGCGATATATTAAGGATGAAGGAGAGCTCACCAGCTATCTTCTCGAATCAGCTTTGGAAGAAGCTCAACTGATACCTTCCGAAGGCGCAACTACGATAAGTGGTACTGAATTACGATCAATCGCTGAAGAGTACTATTCAATTCAAGAACAGATTGGAAAGCTCAAAAGGGTCTATCCAATTGAAATAATGGAGAGCCTGCTCTACCTGCCAAAACTGGGTATCGAAAATCTAAGAAATGAGGCTGAGGTAAGGCAATGGGTAACAGACCTGGAGGCTAAAACGGTAAATTACAACTCCCCTCAAAAGAAGTATTACTATGATATTATAGAAGATCGGGAACGAGGTCTCTCCCTTCCCAGAGTCACAGTCACCAACCATGGTGTCGAGAGGGAATATGTGTTCACCCAGGATTTCTTTCTCTCAAACGATTATGCAAGGTTCACGAACTTTGGACGGCGAATGTCAGAACTCATCAAGGATGATGCCAGGATTATGAAAGGTGAAAAACAAGAGCCGATTGCGAAGCTGGAAGATGCATTTTCGTGGCTGCAAAAAGAAGCCATGCGAGGGCAATCGCGTCAACGTTACAAAGGGCTCGGGGAAATGAACCCAGATCAACTGTGGGACACAACCATGGACCCTGACAAACGGACAATGCTTCGGGTGACTATCGAAGATGCCATCGCTGCGGACCATATGTTTAATACGCTAATGGGTGATCAGGTCGAACCCAGGAAGAATTTTATTGTGGAAAATGCACTCATGGTAGCGAACCTGGACGTGTAACGGCTAACAAGAGAACTTAAGTGGTGCCAAATAGTGCTATGAAATTTGGTGTCGGATCAAGGTTGGCTGCTGGAGCCGAGTTCGCGGATAGCGGACCTGGCAAAGCTTAACAGGTCGTCGTAGCACTCGACCGAACCGCCAAGAGTCTGTAGGGTATCCTGCCCATTACCTGTTTTTACCAGCACGGGCCGACATCCCATCTTTTTGGCCGCTTCAATGTCTTTGACTGAATCGCCTACAAATGGTTGATTACTCAGCGACTCGCCAAAATCGTCAGCTATCTGGACCAGTAATCCGATATTCGGTTTCCTGCAGTAGCAGCGGTCTTTCGGATGATGAGGACAGTAGAAGACCCCCTGGATTTCACCACCAGCAGCCCGGACCAGTTGGTGCATTTTCTGATGCATGGCGTCCAGGGTTGCCGATGAAAATAAACCTCTTGCTACGCCAGCCTGGTTGGTTGCGACGTATACCTTGATACCGTTGTTGGCAAGAAGTGAGATTGCTTCGATACTACCGGGTATTGGCTTCCATTCATCCGGCGATTTTATATAGTCTCGAGAGTCGACGTTGATAACGCCGTCTCGATCCAGGATAACGACCTTCATGATTTACTGCAAAACCGATAAGTCAGCAACGGAAAGGAACAGTGTCCGCACCTGGTAAATTGTTGCTAATCGGTTGTTCCTCTGTTCTTCGTCATTTGACATTACCATAACATCATCAAAGTAAGAATCGATAACTGTTTGCAAACCGGCGAGTGCCAGAAACTTGTCTTCGTAGTTTAACGTCCTGTTCATCAGTTCAGTCGTTTGTTCGAGGGTTGCGAACAAGCGACGTTCTGACTCTTCCTGAAATAGGGCGGCAGAAACTTCCACCAAAGCGCCGGTATCTACTTTCTTTAGAATATTGGCAATTCGTTTGTTGGCTGCAATCAGGTGGACTGCCTGGGGATGTGTTCTGAAAGTTTCCAGGGTACGCACTCTAAGGTCTGCATCCGCAAGATTTGCTATAGGGTCGCTGCTTTGCCGGACGGCACTATAGGTATCAACATTCACACCGGAATCCTGGTACCAGGAACCCAACCTTTCCAGCAGATAGGTGTTAACTTCAGCGACTGTTTTTTTCGCGTCAAAACCCTGATTGTGCAGCTCCGTGGCTCGCAGAAGAAGATCGGGTATATTCAGCGGCAGTTTGTTTTCAACGCACATTCTGATGACTCCAAGGGTTTGGCGCCGAAGTGCAAATGGATCACGAGAACCGGACGGTGGTTGACCGATGCCAAACAAACCGGTGAGGGTGTCGAGTTTGTCGGCAATGGCAACAGACTGGGATTCTGCCGTCACGGGTAAATCGCCACCTGAACTTGTTGGTTTGTAGTGGTTTGCGATTGCCGTGCCGACAGAATCTTTTTCGCCGTCGTGATTCGCGTAGTAGCCTCCCATAATCCCCTGAAGCTCTGGAAACTCGTTCACCATATCCGAGACAAGGTCTGATTTGCAGAGTAAACCCGCTCGCTCAGCCACCTCAACATCTGCTTCGAGTTGACCCGCAATGACACCGGCCAGAGTTGAAACTCGATCAACTTTGTTGCGGTAACTGCCCAGCTTTGAGTGGAAGACAACGTCCTCAAGTCGGGACAGTTTAGTCTCCAGGCTGGATTTCTTGTCTTGGCTGTAAAAGAACCGGGCGTCGGATAACCTCGGCCTGATCACCCTCTCGTTGCCGGTAACAACCACTTTGGGATTTTTGCTCTCGATATTAGCGACGGTGATAAACTTCGGCAGCAGGTGATTCTTGCCATCCACCATATGGAAGTAGCGCTGGTGGGACTTCATTGCTGAAATCAATGCCTCTTCGGGTACCGTTAGAAATTCGGGATCGAAACTGCCAGCGAGAGCCACTGGCCATTCGACCAGGGCAGTAACCTCGTCCAGCAGGCTGTCATCGATAACTACCCGGGAGCCGATCGCACTGGCAATATTTTCTAACTGTTCGCGTATTGTCTGCTTTCTTTTTTCAAAGTTAACAACAACATGGGCTTGTTGCAGCGCATCTTCATAGTCGTCGCTGTGTTTAAGGATAACGGGTCCAGTGGACATGAATCTATGACCCATCGAATGACGACCGGCTCTCACCCCCAGAATGTTTGCCGGTAACACCTCTGCGCCGTAGAGTGCGACCAGCCAGTGTACGGGCCGGACAAACTCCATTCGTGAAGCTCCCCAACGCATTTTCCTTTCTATTGGCAGACTCTCCAGGCTCTTATCTATCAGGCCGGATATGAGTTCAGACAACGGGGCGCCAGGCTTTTCTTCACGATATACGAGCCACGCGCCTTTGGGTGTCTCGAGTGTCTCCAGTTTGCTCATTTCGTCAAGACCACAAGATCGCATAAATCCCAGTGCTGCTTTGCTTGGATTGCCGTCTTTGTCATGAGCCGCTTTCAGGGACGGACCACGCTTCTCGGTAGTTTGTGTGGCCTGGGCATTTGATAGTTTTGAGACCTTTAAGGCCAGTCGTCTTGGTGTGGCATAGCTCGTGATCGACCCAAACCCAAATTGCGCTTCAATAAGGGCCTGTTCAAAGGAAGCAGCAAAACTCCGCATCATTCTGCCGAGTGTCTTTGGTGGTAGTTCTTCAGTGCCAATCTCGATCAACAGAACTTCTTTTTTGGTGCTACTTGTCATTCGCAAGCTCCGCCATATAGGTTGTCCTGATGGACTCCTCCGCCAATGGGAAACCAAGTTCCCGTCGCGAGTCGAGGTAAGCCTGGGCAACACCCCGGGAAAGTGCCCTGACCCTTAGAATGTACCGCTGGCGCTCAGTGACTGAAACCGCATGTCGGGCGTCCAGCAGATTAAAGGCGTGGGATGCTTTCATAACAAACTCATAGGCTGCCAAGGGTAGATTGGCTTCCAGTAATCTACCGGTTTCTGATTCAAAAAAATTGAATTGATCAAATAGTGCATCGACATTTGAATAGTCGAAATTGTAGGCTGACATCTCGACCTCGTACTGATGGAATACGTCAGCATAGGTGACGGTCTGGTTTACGGTATTGCTCCATACAAGTTGCTTAAAGTCCTCTACGCCCTGTATATACAAGGCCAGGCGTTCGAGCCCGTAGGTGATCTCACCGGTTACAGGGTAGCAAGGTAGACCGCCCACTTGCTGGAAGTAGGTGAACTGGCTGATTTCCATACCATCCATCCAGACCTCCCAGCCCAGACCCCAGGCACCTAAAGTAGGAGACTCCCAGTTGTCTTCGACAAATCGGATATCGTGCACCAGGGGATCTATTCCCAGGAGCCGCAATGAATCCAGATAGAGTTCCTGTATATTGTCCGGGGACGGTTTAAGGACGACCTGAAACTGATAGTAGTACTGGTATCGGTTCGGATTTTCGCCATACCGGCCGTCCGTTGGTCTTCTGCAGGGCTGCACATAGGCACTGCTCCAGCTCTCGGGGCCGATAGAACGCAGAAATGTGGCCGGATGAAATGTACCAGCACCTACTTCCATGTCGTAGGGCTGCATCAAAACACATCCCTGACTTGCCCAATAATTTTGAAGTGTCAAAATTAGGTCCTGGAATGTTCGACCGCTCATCAGAGCCAACCTCTGCAAAAAAAGTGGGTAAGTATACCTGAACAAGGAGTAGCTAGTGTCTTCCGATAACAGTAATAATGTAACCCGATGCGGTTGGTGTCTGGGGGACGACCTGTACCTTGAGTACCATGACAAAGAATGGGGCTCACCACTGTACGATGACCAGAAACTTTTTGAGTTTCTGTTACTCGAAGGGGCGCAGGCAGGACTAAGCTGGATTACTGTGCTACGCAAGCGAGAAAACTATCGACTGGCTTTCGATCAGTTTGATGCCAGCAAGATTGCCCGTTATGGCGAGAAGGAGAAACGACTGCTGCTGCAGAACCCAGGCATTATTCGCAATAAACTCAAGGTTAACAGTGCGATCAATAATGCCCAGCGATATCTTGATATCCAGTCCCGGGGTTCCTTCTCGGAATATATCTGGGATTTCGTGGAGGGTAAAACCGTGCAGAACAATTTCAAAACACTGGCAGATGTCCCGAGTAACAGTGACACTTCGGATCTGATGGCCAAAACATTAAAAAAAGCTGGTTTCAATTTTGTCGGTTCAACGATTTGCTATGCGTTTATGCAGGCGACCGGCATGGTGAATGATCATGTTCTGGCATGTTACCGCCACGTTGAGTGCCAGAAAGCAGTGCCAGTAAAAACAAGCTGATAAAACAGCGCTAGCGAAAGTTTATGGAACGCATCACTCGAAAACTACTTGAAGGCGCTTTACATCTGTTTGCAAGCCTGCCTTTGGGTGTCAGCAGATGGATCGGTGAAGTCATTGGAAAGACCAATCATTTGCTGGGTACCCGTGCCGCCAGGGTTACCCACGATAATCTGGCACTGTGTTTTCCTGCACTTTCAGTAAAAGAACGCGTGTCGCTTGAAAAGTGCTCACTGATCCATACCGGGCAGACGATGATGGAAATTCCTGCTGTCTGGCTCGGGAACTTTGAACGCGTGCAAGGGTGGATTCTAGGGGTTGAAAATGAACACCTGTTGGATGAGGCCATCAACCAGGGGCGAGGTGTGCTTGTCCTCTTACCCCATCATGGCAACTGGGAGATGTTTAACGCTTATTTTGCGAGCCGGGGTAAGATGACTGCGTTGTATCAGCCACCGCGCCAGGATCTGCTTAAACCCCTGATGCAGGGGGTTCGGGAGAAATTTGGCAATGAACTGGTAGCTACCAACGTCAAGGGTTTGGCAAGGTTGTATCGATGTCTCGAGCAAGGGCAGATCGTCACGGTGTTGCCTGACCAGGTTCCTGCCAGCGGTGAATTTGTTCCTTTTTTTGGCCATGACGCGCTGACGGACGTGCTGGTGAGCCGCCTGCTGAAAAAGACAGGCGCCGCCGCTGTCTGCTGTGTGGTGATAAGGCAAAACAGAGGATTTAAAGTCAGATTCTCCAGAGTCGAAGAGGCGATATATTCTTCTCAATTGATGGAGTCCCTTGGGGCGCTAAATTCCAGCATCGAGGGTTGCATTGCTGATCAGCTGGAGCAATATCAATGGGACTACAAACGCTTCAGGGAACGACCTGTGGGAATGAAAAAACTATACAAGTTCAATGATGAAGCTGATCTATTCCATGAATAAAACTGGCTCTGGGCCTTAAATTCCCGATTACTTTCGCCAGAACATCGGAGTGAATAGTACCAGCAGGGTAAAGATTTCCAACCGGCCCAACATCATCGCGAAGCAGAGAATTAGTTTGGCAGGATCACTGATGCCATTATAGTGATAAGCGACATCGCCCAGACCGGGGCCTAAATTATTGATGGCGGCACCCACTGCCGAAAATGCAGTCACAAAATCCATGCCGGAAGCGACCATAGCTAACAGCAAGAACAAAAATGCGATCACGTAAAATGAGAAAAACCCCCACACAGCCTCAACAACACCGTTTGAAACAGGACGCCGATTGATCTTGATCGGGAAAATAGCATTCGGGTGAATCAGGCGATGAATTTCGCGCAAGCCCTGGCGATAGATCAACATGACCCGTATCACTTTCATGCCGCCACCAGTCGATCCCGCACAGGCACCGGTAAAAGCACCAAAAAAAATCAGGTAAGGCAACATGCTGGGCCAGGCGCTGAAATCAGCCGTCGCGAAGCCTGTGGTCGTGAATATTGATACCACCTCGAATGCGGCCATACGGATCGCAGTGGGAATGTCATAAAACTCATAACTAACGAGAACAACAGCAACGATGAAGATGGCAGATCCGAGGATCTTCAGGTAGAACACCACTTCATCATCCTGGAAGTAATGAAGTACGGTTTTCTCCCTGAAGGCAAAAAAATGCAAACCGAAATTGATACCTGAGATAACCATGAAAATGATAGCGACTGATTCGACCAGGGCGGAATCGAAGAACCCTATACTGGCATCATGGGTAGAAAAGCCACCGATCGCAACGGTAGAAAAGCTGTGGCAGATGGCGTCAAAAGCTGACATGCCTGCTGCCCAGTAAGCGACGGCACAGGCAGATGTGAGGCCCAGGTAGATTTTCCACAGGGCGATCGCGGTTTCCCGGATACGTGGCGTTAATTTGCTGTCTTTTACCGGGCCAGGTGTTTCGGCGCGATACAATTGCATGCCGCCGATTCCGAGCATAGGCAAAATGGCGACTGCCAGCACGATAATCCCCATGCCGCCAAACCACTGCAGTTGCTGCCGATAAAACAGTATCGACTGCGGCAGTTCATCTATTTGGGTGATAACCGTGGCACCAGTGGTGGTAAGACCTGAAAAGGATTCAAACAGAGCATTCGGCCAACTCAAGCCGATACCCGCTTCTTGCGCAAAAGGGATAGCGCCCACTGTACCGAGTGCGATGTAAAACAGAAAAGTAACCAAAAAGCCGTCTTTAGTACGCATTTCAGCGCGGTTCCGGCGGAACAATATCCACAGAAAAAATCCCGAACCAAGAGTGATGAAAAATGCATTGATAAAAATGACGGTAACGCCATCGTTAAACAACCAGGAGACTAATGCAGGAGATAGCATAGTGATACTAAACATCATCAATAAGCTACCAATAATCCTGAAGGCAATCTGAGGATGCATAATCGTCTAGAAAAAACTCAGTGGTGCCTGGAACATCTTTTCAACTTCTGGAACACGACTCTTGTCCACAAGGAATAAAATGAGGTGGTCATCGGATTCAACCGTGACATCGTCATGAGCAATAATCACGTCATTGCCTCTAACTATTGCACCAATGTTAGTACCAGGCGGGAGTTCAATTTGTTCCAGTGTCCGTCCTATTACCTTGGAACTTTTACTGTCGCCGTGAGCAATGGCTTCAATTGCCTCCGCCGCGCCACGTCGTAGTGAATGCACGCGTACAACATCGCCTCGCCTGATGTGGGTTAGTATCGATCCGAGGGTTGCCTGCTGCGGTGAAATGACAATATCTATTTCGCTCCCCTCGATAAGATCGACATAGGCAGGGTTGTTGATTAGTGTAATGACCTTACGGGCCCCGAGGCTTTTCGCGAGCATGGATGACATGATGTTTGCTTCATCATCATTGGTGACCGCGCAGAAAACATCTGCTTCCTCGACATTCTCTTCGACTAACAGTTCCCGGTCAGACGCGTTTCCTGACAGGACGATGGCGCGATCAAGCGTTTCTGACAGCGCGTAGCAACGTTCTCGATCACGATCGATGATTCGCACACCATACTTGGGTTCCAGTACTCGAGCCAGACCTTCTCCGATATGACCTCCCCCGGCAATAATCAGGCGTTTATTCGGGCGTTCGGTCCGGCGCATCTCACTCATCACTGCCTGGATATCCTTGGTGGCGGCGATAAAAAACACTTCATCATCCGCTTCTATGACGGTGTCTCCTTTCGGAATAATTGAACGACCACGACGAAAAATGGCGGCGACCCGGGTATCGACGGTCGGCATATGCTGTTTCAGATAACGGAGTTCCTGGTCCACCAATGGTCCCCCGTAGTAGGCTTTGGTACCCACCAGTTGTACCTGGCCCGAGGCGAATTCCAGGATTTGCAGCGCACCAGGGTTGTCTACCAGGCGTCGAATATCTTCTACTACTATGTGTTCCGGGTTTACGATGAAGTCCACCGACATGGCGTCATTGCGAAAAATACCAGCGTGATCCAGATAAGCTGTGGATCTTATTCGGGCAATTTTAGTCGGTGTATGAAACACGGTATAAGCAACCTGGCAAGCCACCATATTAATTTCATCACTGTTGGTAACAGCGATGAGCATATCGGCATCTTCAGCACCCGCGGCTCGCAGAATGTCAGGATGTGAGGCGAGACCACGGACTGTACGAATATCGAATCGATCCTGTATTTCACGCAGTTTCTCGACATTGCTGTCGATGACGGTGATATCGCTGGCTTCTTTTGTCAGGTTTTGAGCGAGGTTGGCGCCAACTTTACCTGCCCCAAGAATGATAATCTTCATACGGAATACTTCTTCAATCTGGCGTAGAAAAAACCATCGGTGAAACCTATCGCCGGAAGCAGCTGACGACCGGTACTGGTCTGTTCACCCCAATTCACTTCGATCGGCATACTGACTACAGATTCTTGTTGGTTCTTGAAAGCTTCGAGAACCTGTTCATTTTCTGTTGGTAGAATCGAACAGGTTGAATACACTAGCTCACCGTTTTCCTTAAGCAACGACCAGGCCTTGGCTAACAATTCTAGTTGTGTGGCCGCAAGCTTAACAATATCTGTATCCCTGCGCAGTAATTTAATATCCGGATGTCGACGAATAATACCTGTGGCCGAACAGGGTGCGTCCAGTAGAATGCGATCAAAAAGTTGTACTGGTTCATATTCGGTAAAGTCGCTGGCGACCAATTCGCAGGAAGTGTTTAGCCGGGCCAGGTTTTCCTGTACCCGTTTGAGTCGATGCCCGTCCTTGTCAATGGCGACCAGCGATATGCCCGGCTCGGTTTCCAGCATATGGCAGGTCTTACCACCGGGTGCCGCACACGCGTCGAGAACTCTGAGCCCTGGACCCAGGTCCATCAACATGGCAGCTAATTGTGAGGCCTCGTCCTGAACACTCACTAAACCCTGTTCGAAGCCGGGTATCTGATCAATCGAGAGGGGTTTGGCAAGGTAAAGAGCACCCGGGGCCAGGTTGCCCGCGGTCGATTGTATTTGCTTTTCTGAGAGTTGTTGCTGGTATGCTTGCCTTGTTGTCTTTGAGAGGTTAACTCGCAAAGTCATTGGCGGACGGGTGTTGTTAGCTTCGACAATCTCGTTAGATCTATCCGGATAGGCTGTTTGTATTCTGTCGAGCAGCCACATCGGGTGGTTGCTGCTGGCTTCCGGGTCTTTGTTGATTTGGAGGTTCAAGGCTGATTGATTTCGGAGGTAATTTCTTAGTACACCGTTGATCAGGCCTTTGGCCCAGTTTTTCTTTAGGCTTATGGATGTTTCCACGACCGCATTGACACTGGCGTGTACCGGCCTGTTCAGGTGATCTACGCTGTAGAGCCCTGCCAGTAACAGAACATGCAGGTCAGTGTGTTTCGCAGCAAGGGGCTTGTTCAGCAGGAGTTGCAACAGCGCTGACAAGTGGTAGTAATTTCTCAGTACGCCATAACAAATTTGTCGGGCGAGTGGAGAGTCTTCCTGGGTCATACAGGCATCCAGGCTTTTTCCTTTCGATATGACTAATGTCAGGATGCGAACCGCTGAACGATATTCCTGCATTAGATTTCAGCAGCCAATCTGGTAAATGTTACTCCGGCGAATATCAGTTCCGAACGAGCATTGAGTATATCTGCGCCGGTCAGGACACTGCCTTTTCCAATGGGTAACTGGACCTGCTCCAGCAGGATTGACCCGGTGCCACAGGCAACATCGACTCCCCGTTTCGAGACCTCCAGGACTTTACCCGGAGCGCTCTGAATACCGTCTGGGTGGGACATTGACGCTTTCAGCAACTTGACACGCATTGAACCAAGAAACGTATAACAAACCGGATCAGGATAAAAAGCTCGAATTGACCGGCCCACAGTGATGCTCGACGCATCCCAGTCCATATTTGCCTCCTCTTTACTGATTTTATGGGCGTAACAGGTGCCTTCTTCTGATTGTACGACAGGCTCTGTAAGACCCAGGTGGATCTTGTTACAAACCTCAATCAACCCGGCAATTCCAAGTTCTGACAGTTTGTCGCTCAGGCTTGCTGTGGTATCCGCATTCTCGAGCGGTATTGAGCGAGTTGCGAGGATACTACCGGTATCCAGCCCCTGGTCCATCTGAATAACACAGATCCCTGTCTGCTCATCACCCGCCAGGATAGCCCGTTGGATTGGCGCCGCGCCGCGCCATCTGGGTAGAAGGGATCCGTGCACATTAATACATCCGTAGGCAGGCAGGCGTAGAACATCGGGTTTTAGTATTTGACCGTAAGCCACCACGATTAAGAGATCGGCATTGAACGGTCGCAGGTGTTCCGCGGTCAGTTTTTCAGGCTGGATGACGGGTATCTGGTGTTGCTGGGCCACGCGCTTGGTTTCGCTTGGTACCGGACTCTTTCCCCTTTTCCCGGGTTTGTCCGGCTGCGTAATAACGCCGACTATTTCGATGTTGTCAGAGTCACCGTGTCGTCGTGCGTGGGATAGAAGACCCGAGAGATGCTGGGCCGCAAACCGGGGTGTACCGGCAAAGAGAATTTTCAATGGTAGTACCTGAGATAGGTCACTGGTTAGGCTCTTTGCTTCAGCAGCTTGAGAAGCTTTTTACGAATCAATTGTCGTTTGGTGTTAGATAAGTAATCGACGAACAACTTTCCCTCAAGATGGTCCATTTCATGCTGGATACAGACAGCGAGCAGATCCTCAGCCTCGAAGGTAATTTCCTCCCCCGCCCGGTTGATGGCGTTTACCTGTATTTGTGATGATCGAGTCACCGGTTCATAGAATCCCGGCACGGACAGGCAACCTTCGCTGGATTCGATTTCACCGTCCTGCGTGATAATCAGGGGATTGAACAGGATCAACGGCTGATCCTTCTCCTCGGATATGTCGAGAACGACCAAACGCTGGTGCACATTGACCTGGCTAGCCGCCAGACCGATGCCCGGTGCAAGGTACATGGTTTCCAGCATCTTGTCTGCAAGCTCTACCAACTTACCGGTTATTGCCTCCACAGGTACGGCTTTAGTGCGCAATTTTGGATCCGGAAATCTTAATATATCTAGTAAAGCCATACAGCTTCGTCTGAAACCTCTAGTAATGGGGTAAGTTGTGCTGCTAAGATGATGATCGTGTTGAATATATTGGTGGTTAGAGGTTTGATCTTTAACGCAAGTATTGTACTCTTTTTATTGCCGGGATTCGCCCCATGAGGAAAATTCTTCTAGCCGTCGTGTTTGTTCTGGTTGTTATTCAGTCTACGCTGGCGGCTACCAGCATCCTTCGGCCGGATCACCCGGACCGATACACCGTTAAGAAAGGTGACACCTTGTGGGATATCTCATCGATGTTCCTAGCCGATGCCTGGCTTTGGCCGGAAATCTGGCATATTAATCCCGATATTGAAAATCCCCATCTGATATTTCCCGGTGATGTGATCATCTTGAGATTTGTCGATGGCAAGCCTCAATTGATAGTCGACCGGGGGGATGAGGCAAGGACCGTCAAACTCAGTCCCCAACCGGAACGGGGCGAGGGCCGTGACGTTAAGGTACAACCCAATATACGTAGCAGTAACTTAAATAGCGCGATTTCTGCGATACCGCTGGATGCGATATCAAGCCTGTTAACGACTGGTCGCATCGTTGAGCGAGATACCCTGGAAAATGCGCCACATTTGTTGGCAGGTAAGTCTGATCGCTTGATTTTTGGTCCTGGTGACGGCTTCTATGCGCGTGGCGACTGGCCTGAAGAGCAGCCGTCAGTTTTTGGGATTTACCGTAAGGGTGAAGTGTATGTAGACCCCGAGACCGGGGAAATATTGGGCTATGAGGCAAGAGAAGTTGGCACAGCTGCGGTCGACAAGAGGGAGGATGATCTCTATACCCTTACCCTGACTGCCGTTAAGGAAGATGTCAGGATCGGCGACAGGCTCCTGCCGACCGAAGAACGTCGTCTTGAGTCAACCTTTTTCCCATCCTCGCCTGCCAGGGAAACCAAAGGCGTGATAATGACTGTCATGGGTGGCGTCACACAGGTTGGTCGGTACGATGTAGTGGCGATCAATCGGGGACTGCAGGATGATCTGGACGTGGGTAATGTGCTGGCCATTCACAAACGCGGGGCTATTGTCAGGGATGAGGTCTACCGGGACAGGGTTCAGCTACCTTCCGAGAGAGCAGGTATCTTGATGATCTTCCGAGCCTTCGAAAAGATGTCCTATGGTCTGGTACTGGAGACAGAAGAACCGCTCAGGGTTGGCGATATCGTACAAAACCCTTAGAGATTTGCCATAGGTAGATCGATGTAAGACTTTTAGGCTGTTGCTTTTTGGCCTGAAAGGACCAATCTGTTGGCATTCCCAAATTCAGAAATCGAAGCCCTGTTAACGCTGAATCGTCTTACGTCCGGGCACCCGCAAATGGGTAATTGGATACTTCAGGCAGCGTCGGGTGCGTTGCAATTCATGGCCGAGTTCCCATTCAACCAGACAGAACAATCTGCAAACATACCCCCTAAGGTAGCGGCGAAAATACTCCAGGCGAGAAATGGTGCGGCCGGTGAGTTAAGGCGGAGGGTTGAGCTGGACTTGTTGTGGCTGGAAGCGAGCAACCATGCACTCATTAGCATATTCGATGAAGCCTACCCGTATCTCTTAAAGCAAATTCATGATCCACCATTGTGCCTGTATCTTAATGGCAGTAAGACGATGATTAACAGTGACCAGATTGCCATTGTAGGGAGCCGGAAACCGACAGCCCTGGGCCTCAAGGTCGCAGCGAAATTTGCAGCTGATTTGTCTGACCAGGGTCTTGTCGTTACCAGTGGCCTGGCGTTTGGTATTGATGCTGCGGCTCATACCGGCGCACTCAACCGTTCGGGCAAAACCCTGGCAGTTCTTGGTACTGGTTGTGACTTGATTTACCCCCGGCATCATGAGCGCCTGGCACTGCGAATTCTTGAACGTGGATTGATAATCTCTGAATATCCATTGGGAACAGGGGCGTTTCCATCCAATTTCCCTCAGCGGAACAGGATTGTGACAGGTCTGACGATGGGAACGCTGATTGTCGAAGCAGCCTTGAGGAGTGGGTCATTGATATCCGCCCGACTGGCGATGGAGCAGTCGCGAGAAGTCTTTGCCGTACCTGGATCTATATATAGTTTGCAAAGTGCCGGTTGTCACCGGCTTATCAAAGATGGTGCCAAACTCACCCAAAGTGTCGAAGATATTGTCGAAGAATTGCCGGGATACGTGTTTAAGCAAAAACAACAGCAGGAAAACCAGTTGCTGTCGGAACAAGTGACCAAATATCAGGATATTTTACAACACCTGGGCGCATCTCCCCTATCGGCTGATGAATTGTTTGAATTAACCTCAATCCCCATTTCTGACATACTCGTTGCCCTGGTCCAGCTTGAACTCAACGGTTTTATCCTGTCCAGCCAGCATGGCTATGTCCTGTCGCACTAACTATTCGCAAGAACAATCTTGAAAGAGGGAGGGGACTAGGGTAACTTGCTTTTCCTTTTTTGGCGGAGCGGGCAATGACATCTCCTTTTGTAGCAATAGTGGTGGGTTCGGATTCGGATTTACCGGTCATGCAGGCAACTTTTGATATCCTGAAAAAGTTTGAAATTCCCTACGAAGTCCGAATTACCAGCGCTCACCGGACGCCTCAAGATACGAAAGAATTTGTCGAGAGTGCAGATTCCCGGGGTTGTGCAGCTTTTATAGCAGCAGCCGGGCTGGCGGCGCATCTGGCCGGTGCAGTGGCAGCCAGTACGTTAACGCCGGTTATTGGTGTACCTATCGATGCGGGTCCGCTGCAGGGAATGGATGCGTTGCTGTCGACGGTGCAAATGCCGGGAGGCATCCCGGTCGCCACGGTTGCGATTGGCAAGGCAGGCGCGAAAAATGCCGGATATCTGGCTACCCAGATAATTGCAGTAACTGATGCTTCGGTTAAGGAAAAGCTGATCGCAGAAAGAGAGGCGAACGCCCAGGCTATTCGAGATAAGAACAAAACTCTCAACGTGTAGCCTGTGACCATGCAGCCATTTAAATGGCGGGTGAAACTGGCGGCGAGGTACTTATTCGAGGAAGCAGTGATTGCTTATCCGACGGAAGGCGTTTGGGGATTAGGTTGCCTGGCGGCAAGTGAAGCGGCAGTGCAGCGGATCCTGATACTCAAGAGGCGTTCCTGGAAACAGGGTCTGATACTGGTGGCATCCGAAATCGCACAGATACTGCCTTACTCACAGCGTCTGTCTGAAGATCAACTGAAAATGCTGAAAGCCGCCTGGCCGGGACCGGTAACCTACCTGTTGCCAAGATCAAGTGATACACCTGATTATATCGCCGGACAGCACGACACTGTTGCCGTCAGGGTGTCAGACCATCCTGTGGTACGGGCAATCTGCAAACAAGTCGAGGGACCCCTGGTTTCTACCTCGGCGAACCCATCGGGAAAAGTCGCTGCCACCAGTGCCTTGCGGGTCAGGCAGTATTTTCCTCAGGGGATAGACTATTTTTTCCCGGGGAAACTGGGTGGTGTTTCCGGCGCCAGCGAAATTCGAGATCTCCTCTCAGGCGATGTAATTCGGAGCGCTACGCGATGAAACTGTTGGCGGTGCTGGGGAACCCGGTCTCTCACAGTCGATCTCCTGAAATACACCAGGCCTTCGCAACAGCCTGCGGCCTGGAAATTGACTACCGGAAAATACGGGTGCCCAAAGGCAGGTTTGATGATACGGCAAGAAAGCTGCTTGCCTCGGGAGCGGTAGGTTTCAACATCACCGTGCCTAACAAAAATGATGCTTTTCGGTTCTGTGACCAGGTAACGGAAATGGCACAGAAGGCCCAGGCGGTGAATACGGTACAGCATTTGGCGGATGGACGTTTAGTGGGGCACAACACCGATGGCCCAGGACTTGTCACCGACATCACAGTCAATCTGGGCTGGTCACTGGCAGACAAACGGGTTCTGGTTGTCGGTGCTGGCGGGGCTGTGCAGGGTGTTGCTGCCAGTTTACTGGCTAAAGGTCCGGCAACGATAGATATCGTTAACCGCACCCACCAAAGAGCAATCGATATTATGATACGCGAAAACGATGATCGATTGCGGGCGAGACACCTGCACGAACTGGGTACAGCCTATGACCTGGTCATCAGCGGTTCTTCAGCCGGGTTAGAGACTGGTTCTCAGGCGATTGAGTTACCAGGTGAGATTATCGGTACAAATACCCGTAGTTACGACATGATTTATGCCAGAGAACTCACACCTTTTCTTCGCTGGTGCCGGCGCAATGGTGCCAGAGAGTACTGTGACGGGCTTGGGATGTTGGTTGAGCAAGCTGCTTTGGCATTTCAAATCTGGTTTGGACAAGTCGTGGCAACCAGCAAGGTGATCAAGCAGGTGCGCGGTACGCTTTAGTTAGGTTCGTTTTAGTTAGTGCAGCAAGTTCCAACGCGTCGACATTGGGGATATTGAGGAATAAAAATGAGTAATCCGTTGTTAGAGGTTCATCAATTGCCACCCTTCAGGGCGATTGAGGCAAAACATGTCATTCCGGCCATCGATCAATTGTTGAGCTCAAATCGCCAGGTCATTGATGAATTGCTGGAAAAGGTCGCGGTATCAGGAGATGCCAATTGGGATAGTCTGGTGCGGGTCATCGAAGAAATGGATGACCTTCTGAGCCAATCATTTTCTCCGGTAAGCCATATGAATTCAGTGGTTAACACGCCAGAACTGCGTGATGCCTACAATGCGAGTTTACCCAAACTCTCTGAGTACCAAACTGAGATGGGTCAGAACAAGTCCCTGTATGGTGCCTATCAGACTATTGCTGATAGTGTTGAGTATCCGGCGCTTGGACAGGCTGAGAAAAAAACCATCGAAAACGCGATCCGCGATTTCAAATTGTCAGGCATCGATCTACCGAAAGATAAGCAGGCTCGTTATGCGGAGGTCTCGAAACGACTGTCTGAGTTATCAAGCAGGTTCAGCGACAATGTACTGGATGCGACGATGGCGTGGAGCAAAGTCATTATCGACGTCGGAGAGTTGAAGGGTTTGCCAGAGAGTGCACTGGCACTGGCCAGACAAACGGCAGAGCAACGGGAGGAAGAGGGCTATCTGTTTACTCTCGATTTCCCAAGCTATTTTCCCGTAGTAACTTATTGTGAAAACGAGACGCTCCGACATGAAATGTATGAGGCGTACACGACCAGAGCCTCGGATCAGGGACCCCATGCGGGTAAGTGGGACAACTCTGGGACCATGCTGGAAATTCTTCAGCTCAGAAAAGAACTCGCCTTACTGCTGGGGTACGAAAACTTTGCACAACGTTCACTGGCAACGAAGATGGCGCAGAACACGGATCAGGTAATTGTATTTTTGCAGGACCTGGCGGAAAAATCGAAACCGTCTGCTGAAAAGGAGTTTGCTGAGATCTGTGAATTTGCCCGGACGGAGTTCGGGACAACAGAACTCAACGCCTGGGATATCAGTTTTTACGCAGAGAAACTGAAGGAGCAGAAGTTCGACATTTCTGAAGAAGAACTTCGGCCGTATTTTCCCGCCCCAAAAGTACTTGCGGGAATGTTTGAAGTGGTGCGCCGTCTCTACGACATTGAGATTGAAGAGACCCATGATATTGAAACCTGGCACGAGGATGTAACGACCTACAATGTAAAGAAAGAGGGTTCTGAGATCGCCAGGTTCTATCTGGACCCCTATGCCCGATCCAACAAAAGGGGTGGTGCGTGGATGGATGATTGCAGGGTCCGCAGGGTGAAAGCTAATGGTGATTTGCAATTACCCGTCGCCTATCTGACCTGCAATTTTACGGCACCGGTGGGGCAGGATCCCGCATTGCTCACCCACGATGAGGTGGTCACCTTGTTCCATGAATTCGGTCATGGGTTACACCATATGATGACGAAGGTGAACTGTGCCAATGTCTCCGGCATCAATGGCGTCGCCTGGGACGCTGTAGAATTACCGAGTCAGTTTATGGAGAACTGGTGCTGGCAGGCAGAGGCGCTGGAACTTATCTCCGGCCATTATCAAACCGGAGAAACGTTGCCCGTTAAGATGTTGGAGAAAATGTTGGCGGCGAAGAACTTTCAATCAGCGATGACCACCGTAAGGCAACTGGAGTTTGCAATGTTCGATTTCCGATTACACATGGAATTTGAACCAGGCAATGATGACCAGATTCAGGCCGTCCTCGATCGTGTTCGGTCAGAAGTCGCAGTACTCGCAGCGCCGTCGTTCAACCGGTTCCAGCATGGTTTTTCGCATATTTTTGGCGGTGGTTACGCGGCAGGTTACTACAGCTATAAATGGGCTGAGGTACTTTCTGCGGACGCATTTGCGAAGTTCCAGGAGGAAGGGATATTCAATCGCCAGACCGGTGAAAAATTTCTAGCGTCGATTCTTGAACCAGGCGGCTCAGTTGATGCCATGGAGTTGTTTGTTTCCTTCCGGGGACGGGAGCCGAAAATCGAAGCGCTCTTGAAACAAGATGGAATTCTATAACCTGGTCTGGGGTTTGACTGAGTTGGTGCATGGTTGATTACTACGACCGGCGCGAAAATACCTTGAGTTAGATCAATTATTCACCGGCAAAATACAGGGGCAGATAAGCCGCGGTGATACCGCCGTAATCAGACTCGCGAAAAAATTCTCCAGGCCTTCGCTAATAAGTGCTGGCTGGTTGTGAATCCACGCGGCATTGCTATAATTGCGCCCCAATTTTAGGAGAGCCAATCATTGGGTCTTTGCACCAGGTTCACGTAAGGTTTTTGGATTTGGTCATTTTGATTATATAAATTCTCAAAGGTCGCATCTTCCCCAACTGGGGATTGTTATTTGGATTTAAAATCTCGTCGGCAACACCGTCGGGTTCGGATTGATATAAATATTGGAGTTCTTGGAATGAATACAGCGAAGCAGTGTAAGTGGCTATTTGCTTTGCCGCTGTTAGTGTTCGTCAGTGTGGCGAGTGCTGACTGGTCAGCGTTGAATATGAGAGAAGGGGTAACGGAGATAAGCCGACAGGTTTATGGCCTTCATATGATCATGTTGGGCGTCTGTGTTGTCATCGGTATTTTTGTTTTTGGCACAATGATAGTTTCGATGCTGATGCACCGAAAGTCTTTGGGAGTTGTACCGGCAACGTTTCATGACAGCACTGCGATCGAGATTGGATGGACGCTGGCACCCATCGTGATTTTGGTGATCCTCGCAGTTCCAGCCACCACTACCCTGAACGCGATGTATGATGCCAGCGATTCCGACATAGATATCGAAGTCCGTGGCCTGCAGTGGAAGTGGCAATACACCTATTTAAACGATGATCCCGCAAAAGAAATTAGCTTTATCAGTTCGCTGCTCACACCTGAAGAAGAAATATACAATCGGGCACCAAAGAGAGAGCACTATCTTTTGGATGTCGACAATGAGCTCGTTATTCCAATCAACAAACGGGTTCGGTTTCTGATTACGTCCGCTGATGTAATTCACGCCTGGTGGGTTCCGGATTTTGCCGTTAAGAAGGACGCTATTCCCGGGTTTATACATGAAGCATGGACCGTCGTGGAGCAGACAGGCATCTATCGCGGAAACTGCGCGGAGTTGTGCGGCAAGGATCATGGCTTTATGCCAATCGTTGTCAGGGCTGTGGAAGAAGCAGAATACAACGACTGGGTTGTAGAGAAACAGGCAGAAGCAGCGTCAGTATTCGAAATTGTCGGCAAGCAATGGTCAGAAGAAGAACTTATGGCGGAAGGTGAAAAGGTTTACAGCCAGACCTGTGCCGTTTGCCATCAACCCAACGGGCAGGGGTTGCCACCAGCATTTCCTGCACTCGCCGGTCAAGGTTTGAGCATCGGCCCTCTTGACGCGCACGTGGACGTTGTTCTGAACGGTAAACCAGGGTCTGCTATGCAGGCTTTCAGCAGCCAGCTCAATGCTGCCCAACTCGCGGCGGTGATTACCTATGAACGAAATTCGTGGGGTAACAAAGGCGAGTCGATACAGCCGAAGAAGATTCACGAAATGATAGGGGGCCAGTAGGATGAGCGCGGTCATTGAAGTACATCATCACGACGATCATCACCATGGCCCTGCGAAGGGTTTGATGCGATGGGTATTTACCACTAACCACAAAGATATCGGCACTCTTTACCTCTGGCTTAGTCTGTCCATGTTTTTACTGGGCGGGTGTTTTGCTCTGGTTATTCGAGCAGAGCTGTTTCAACCCGGACTACAGATAATAGAGCCTGAGTTTTTTAACCAGATGATCACATTGCATGGGCTGGTGATGGTTTTTGGAGCAGTCATGCCAGCGTTTGTTGGCCTGGCCAACTGGCTGGTACCGATGATGATCGGTGCGCCGGATATGGCCTTACCCAGAATGAACAACTATAGTTTCTGGATCCTGCCGTTCGCGTTTGCCATGCTGGCAAGCACCCTGCTGATGGATGGCGGCGCTCCTAACTTCGGCTGGACTTTCTATGCACCTTTGTCGACGGACCAGGGACCGCCCAGTACCACGTTCTTTATTTTTGCGGTCCACTTGATGGGCATCTCTTCGATTATGGGTTCAATCAACATTATTGTGACGATCCTGAACCTGCGGGCACCGGGCATGACACTGATGCAGATGCCACTGTTTGTATGGACCTGGCTGATTACAGCATTTCTTTTGATTGCCGTGATGCCAGTACTGGCGGGTGTCGTGACGATGATGTTGATGGATATTCATTTTGGTACGGCATTTTTTAACGCCGGTGGTGGTGGTGACCCGGTGTTGTTCCAGCATGTCTTCTGGTTCTTTGGTCACCCGGAAGTCTATATTATGATTTTGCCCGCCTTCGGCGTCGTATCTGCAATTATTCCTACCTTTGCCCGGAAGCGTTTGTTTGGTTATCCGTCGATGGTGTATGCCACCGCATCCATCGCGTTCCTGTCATTTATCGTCTGGGCGCACCATATGTTCACCGTTGGAATTCCTATCGCGGGTGAGCTGTACTTCATGTACGCCACGATGCTGATTGCTATCCCAACAGGGGTGAAGGTATTCAACTGGATTGCGACCATGTGGCAAGGGGCGATGACGTTTGAAACCCCCATGCTGTTTGCTATCGCATTCGTGATTTTATTCACCATTGGTGGCTTTTCCGGATTAATGCTGGCAATTGTCCCTGCAGATTTCCAGTACCACGACACTTATTTCGTGGTGGCACATTTCCACTACGTTCTGGTGCCGGGATCGGTCTTCTCGATCATGGCGGCTGTGTATTACTGGTTGCCGAAGTGGACGGGTAACATGTACGACGAAACTCTCGGTAAGACGCATTTCTGGTTGTCGTTTATCGGTATCAATGTGCTGTTCTTCCCACAACATTTTGTTGGTCTGGCAGGCATGCCGCGACGAATTCCTGATTACGCCTTGCAGTTTGCGGATTACAACATGATGTCCAGCGTTGGCGCGTTTTTGTTTGGCTTCTCGCAATTGTTATTTGTCTTCATCGTGATTAAGTGCATTAAGGGCGGTAAGAAAGCAACTGACCGGGTTTGGGAAGGGGCGCATGGATTGGAATGGACGATTCCCTCACCGGCGCCATATCACACCTTCTCAACGCCACCGAGACTTGATCGGCAAGAAGCCCACGGATAGAGAAAAGGTTAGCAGGACGTGAGTGAACAAAAAAACAAAGCGAACAGGACAGCCATAAAACTGCTGTCTGTGGCCTGTGGAATGTTCGTATTTGGTTTTGCCCTTGTGCCTCTCTATGACGTTATCTGTGACGTTACGGGTCTGAACGGAAAGACCTCCGGAAAGACCTCAGGGGCAGCCTATCTTCAGGGACAGGCAATACAGGAACAACTTGTACGGGACCAGGAAGAGCCTGGCTTTGATGACGATCGACAGGTGACCATCCAGTTTCTTGCCAGTAATAATGCAAGCATGCCATGGGAGTTCCGGCCAGCGAGCCGCACCCTGAAAGTTCAGCCTGGGAAATTGAACATGACGACCTTCTACGCCAGGAACATCGCCAGTATGACGATCACAGCTCAGGCAGTACCTAGTGTTACACCTTCCAGGGCGGCCCGGTATTTACACAAGACAGAGTGTTTTTGTTTTGAACAACAACGACTCGCCAGCGGTGAATCGTTAGATATGCCACTTCGATTTATTATCGATCGTGATTTGCCAGAAGATATTACTACCATAACCCTGTCGTACACGCTGTACGATATCACTCAACCGGTTAACGACGAATTGGCGGCCTACCAGGGCTACAAGTTTTGATGGAGAGAAGATATGTCAACAACGAGTGAAGAAATCTACGAGGAGTACTACGTACCGCTCCAGAGCAAACTACCCATATTTGCGTCGTTGGGCATCTTCCTGACTGTCTTTGGCATGGGAAATATTCTGGTTGATATGCAGGCGGGTGCAGAACACACCGTGGGTGCCTGGATATTGATGGCTGGCGGTCTTGTATTGGGGTTTACCCTGTTTATCTGGTTCAGCACAGTGATCAGGGAAAATCATGCCAATATGTATAGCGCACAAATGAACCGGTCGTTTGTGTGGAGCATGAGCTGGTTCATTCTTTCAGAAATTTTCTTCTTTGCGGCTTTTTTTGGTGCACTTTTCTATGTCCGCATATTTGTCGTTGACTGGATCGGTGGCGTGGGCGATCGGGGCCCCAGTAACTTGCTCTGGCCTGATTATGTGCCGGAATGGCCTCTGCTGAACACACCGGATCCGGCAAGATTTCCCGGCGCCGAGCACTCGATGGGGTGGTTCGGTTTACCATTGATTAATACGATACTGCTGTTTAGTTCCAGCTTTACGGTGAACTGGGCTCACCACGGTATCAAGGAAGGCAACAGGAAAAAGCTTACCCTGTGGCTGAGTATCACGGTTGCGCTGGGTGTCGCCTTTTTGGCCTTCCAGGTACTCGAATATCATGAAGCCTATACGGAACTGGGACTGAAACTAAATGCCGGTATCTACGGTACGACCTTCTTCATGTTGACAGGTTTTCATGGTGCACACGTGACCCTGGGGACATTCATGCTGATGGTGATGCTGGGTCGAGCTTTCAAAGGTCATTTTACCGCAGATGACTGCTTTGGGTTCGAAGCTGCCGCCTGGTATTGGCATTTTGTTGATGTGGTGTGGATGGGCTTGTTCATCTTTGTTTACATCCTGGGCAGTTAACCGGCTTTTCCCAAAGGCTGCCTATAAAGGATCACAAAACAGTATGTTAGCCGGGCGAATACCAGGGGGCCGCGATACCCAGTTCGCCTGACCAGAGGCCATAGACAATGGCAAGCAGCAACAAGGCTGCCATTACGACCCTGATAAGTAACCTGTTGGCTGTCCGTTTACTGTCCTGTCCCTCATCAGATACCAGGGTATGGAACGCGGAACCCAGGGCCGCGATGTTACCGATAAACAAGATAACAATAATTATTTTCAGCCACATATTTTCAGCCACATAGAAGTCGTCCGAACAAATTCTCACAGGATTATACTGGCCTCCATACAGCAATCCATTGACATCGAATAATTGTCCCTACCCATCCGGACCGGAACCAGGATATGCATTATCAATGAAACGGATATCACTCAATTGGAAACTATTGGTCTTTAGTATCTTGTTCCTGTTTGTCTTTATTTACCTGGGTTCCTGGCAACTGGAAAGAGGTGTGCAAAAAGTTGCCTGGATAGAAGCAGACAAACAGCGACGACTCCAGCCAGGCATTAGCCTGATCGAGCTTCCTGACAGCGCCAATGAACTAAAGCGACTTAATGGCCAACCGGTGCAGTTGCAGGGTAGCTATGAGGATGGGGTTTTGTTCCTGTTGGATAACCGGGTATTGCATGGCGAGGTCGGATTTGAGGTCCTGGTACCTTTTCGCGACAGGTCTGGCAGGGTCGTTTTGATCAACAGGGGTTTCGTCCCCCAGGGCAGAACCCGGTTGGATAAGCCTAAGATCCCGCCACTCAGTGAGTTCAGCGGCAGTTTGACCGGTAACATTTATGTTCCCGATTCGGGCGTAGAGACCCATAAAATAGTCCAGGCTATTGCAAAGCTTGGTAACGGGTCATCGGGTGTGCAGACACACTATGTCGTGCAATCCCTCGATACTGGGGTCATTGCCGAGGTTCTGCAGCAGAAGCTGTTTCCTCATGTTGTCAGGTTGGCAGAGCTGAATGATAACGCGCTGCCGCGGCACTGGCCCTTTGTTACGATGCTACCAGAACGACATTATGGTTATGCGTTGACCTGGTTCTTGATGGCCGTGACCGTCGCAATAGCGTTCGTGGTTTTTACTTTTCGAACCAATACTTTGAATCAAAGAAGATGACTGAACTCGAACCCGATAGGCAAAGAAATATTTCCAGGAACAGAATCCATCTGAGTCTGCTATTCGGCATAGGTCTAATGCCTGTGTTTATTGCCTTTATCGTTTATGTAAACTTCCCTCAGCTTCTCCCCACAGAAACGACCAATCAGGGCAGATTGATTATCCCGCCAATATCTAATACACGATTGGATCTATCTCTTGCTGATAGTAAGTGGTCACTTTTGATGCCTGTGGGCCAGACCTGCGACCCTGATTGCAAACAGAGATTTTACCTGGCCCGGCAGACCAATGTAGCACTGGGGAAGGAGTCGGAAAGAGTCAAACGGATCTTGCTTACCACGCAACAAACGCCTGAAATTCAGATCAGCGATTTGTTGCGTGAATACCCTGACATGGGTCAGATACAGTTGGATGAAAGCCTGCTAAGAGACACATTTAGAGATGTGGTGCCAGATTCTGTATCGGGTAACTACATTTTCCTGATGGATCCCCATGGCAATGTCATGATGGTCTATACCCTGGAAAAGATGGGTGGTCCCCTGCTGAAGGATCTCAAGCACCTGCTGAAACTTTCCAATATTGGATGAGCGCGTGATTTTAGGTAAGATGCGCTTCCTCTTTGCAGGCAACAGCTACCAACCAAAGTGACTTTACTGTGGCAAATCTAGATATCTCACAAGAACCTCATCCGAACAAGTTGGCGACTATACCGGCCGTTACGAGTTGGAGGGACTACCTGGAGATGTGCAAACCCCGGGTTGTGCTGCTGATGCTGTTGTGTTCCATGGTCGGTATGTTCCTGGCCACACCGGCAATGGTGCCCTGGGATATCCTGCTGTTTGGTAATCTCGGGATCGCCCTCGTGGCAGGTTCCGCGGCGGCTTTGAACCATCTTGTTGATTCCAGGATTGACGCCAATATGGCTCGCACCAAAGCCAGGCCGATTGCCCAGGGGCGAGTGACAAATGTTCAAGCAGCGACTTTTATTGCGGTTACGGGTGTAACTGGTATTGCGATGTTGGCAATTCTGGTGAATCCGTTGACGGCTTGGCTAAATCTGGCGTCATGGATAGGTTACGGCGTTGTTTATACTGTTTATTTGAAGCGGGCCACACCACAGAATATTGTGATTGGCGGCTTATTTGGTGCGGCGCCTCCACTATTTGGCTGGACGGCGGTGACCAATAGCCTGGATGGTGGTGGACTCCTGCTTGTGTTGATTATATTTGCCTGGACACCACCACATTTCTGGGCGTTGGCGATCGAGCGAAAAGAAGAGTACGCGAAAGTGAATGTGCCCATGCTACCGGTCACCCATGGCGTCGAATACACCAAGCTGCATATACTGCTCTACACCATCGTACTGTTCCTGGTGACACTGTTACCCTATTTTACCGGTATGAGTAACCTCCTCTACCTGGGTTCGGCGATTGTGCTTGGGATGGGATTTCTCTATTGGAGTGTGGTCCTGTTAAAGGGGACAAATCGACAGGCGCCCATGAAAACGTTCAGATATTCCATAAGCTACCTGATGTTGCTATTTCTGGCACTGCTGGCGGACCATTACCTGTTACCTGTGGGTGCTGTATAAGCAACTTGCGAAACCAGGACAGGAATTAACTAATGGAACGAACAGAAACCCAGCAAACAGGCATTCAAAATACCCTGATCTGGATATTGGGATTCATCGCCCTGATCGTCGGGGTGTTCCTATATAGTTTTCTTACACCCAGGGCGCTCTCTGAGGAAAAACTCAGAAGTCTTGGCTATTATGGATTTCAACCCAGCCGGGAGATTTCTGAATTTGAGCTGGTGAACCACACGGGTGAAATGGTCACCCTCGAACAATTGAGAGGCACCTGGTCATTGATTTTCTTTGGATTTACGTCCTGTCCTGAATTTTGTCCAACCACACTGGGTGTCCTCAATCGAGCGATGCAAGAGGTTGAGCATAAACCACAGGTGATTATGGTTTCTGTAGATCCGGATTTCGATACGGTTGCACGATTGTCGCGTTATGTACCTAGTTTTAACAAAGAATTCATTGGCTATACCGGTGAATACCAACAGGTTGTCAGTCTGGCCACACAATTAAATGTAGCATTCGGAAGAGTGCCTGGCAGGGAACCGGAAACTTATACTGTCGATCACTCTGTCAGCATCGCCGTAGTAGATCCCGAGGGCCGTTATGCCGGAATCATCAAGGCTCCCCACCAGACCAGGAATATTTCCCAGATACTAAATACTCTAATGCTCTAGCCGCCTGCTGCTCGTCGATTCCCCTTAGGTGGCTTTAACAAAGCATCGATCGTGCGACAGATCAAACGCTCATCGGGTGGAAAGCACGGCTGATAGGGTTCGTTAGCATGGTTCGAATATCTATTATTTCTCTTAGTGACTTGTTTATTCCTATTTTAACCTCCTAAAATGTGTTGATTAACTATAAGAATGGCTAGTCTAAGTTTTGTCGCAGACTCTACCCAGAAAATCACCCGTCATTCCGATGGAAACCAACCCGTGATCAGCGACGATAAGACGTTGATTCAGAACTACACCGAAGTTCGGGGCAGGACGCTGGCGATATGCAGCTCATTGGAGATTGAGGACTATCTCGTCCAGCCGATGGAAGATGCCAGCCCGCCCAAGTGGCATATTGCCCACGTAACCTGGTTCTTTGAAACGTTTTTACTGAAACCTCATGTGCCTGGGTACAAACCCTTTAATACGGCCTATGAAGTACTGTTTAATTCTTACTATAACGGTGTCGGGGAGCAGTTTCCGCGGCCCAACAGGGGACATCTTTCCCGCCCTACGGTCAAGGAAATCAAATCCTATCGACAGTATGTTGATGAGGCGATGGGGTTGTTGTTGCAGCGGGAACTCAGTGATGATCTCGTTTTCAAGATTACGCTGGGGCTGCACCACGAACAACAACACCAGGAACTGTTGCTAACGGATATTAAGTACAACCTGGGCCACAACCCGTTGAAACCAGCCTATATTTCAATCGAAGCGTCGATTGACAAGGGCAGCGTGCAACATGAATCTAGCCTTGGGTTTGTTGCGTTTAAAGGCGGAATATACGAAATAGGCGCCCAGGCACCCACACACTCTGTTTTTGTTTTTGATAATGAGTCACCCCGGCATGAAGTACTGGTCAGGGATTTTGAGATTGCGGATCGGCTGACGAGCAATCGAGAGTACTTACAGTTCATTCATGATGATGGCTATACCAGGCCAGAGTTATGGTTGTCTGATGCCTGGGCATTGAATAAGCAAGGTAATAAACCGGGCTCTCCCTTGTACTGGCAACTGATTGATTCAGAGTGGTTTGAATATACCCTTGGCGGGCTCAGACCATTGCAATTGGATCAACCCTTGTGTCATGTCAGTGGATACGAGGCGGATGCGTTTGCACGTTGGCGGGATTGTAGATTACCGACGGAACAGGAGTGGGAAATAATGGCTACGGATGTTCCTTTACAGGGCAACTTTGCAGATTCTGGCCTGTTTCATCCGACATGTTTTAAGACAATCGCATCAGGCCGGTTGCCGGGACAAGTCTTTGGCGACGTTTGGGAGTGGACTTCGAGCAGCTATGGTCCGTATCCTGGCTTCAAGCACTTTCCCGGCAAGCTGGGTGAATACAACGGCAAGTTTATGGCTAATCAGCTGGTTCTAAGGGGTGGTTCCTGTGTAACACCGGCGAATCATATTCGCAGGAGCTATCGGAATTTTTTCTACCCGAAAGATCAATGGCAGTTTAGTGGCATCCGACTGGTCAACAATCAATAGTGCGACTGTTAAAAAAAGGAATAAGATTTGGCTTCTACACTACCATACAAGTTTTATGATCAACCCGCTGAACCTGAAGATGTTGCTGCCCAGTTAATCGATGGTTTGAGGCGTGACGAAAAGCGTATTTCCCCCAAGTTTTTCTATGATGCTAAAGGGTCTCAATTGTTTGCCGAGATCACCCAGACACAAGAGTATTATCCCACCCGGACTGAGATTGGACTGTTGAGGATGTTTGGCGGAGAGATGGCCCGGTGTATTGGTGAAGATTGCTTGCTCGTGGAGTATGGCAGCGGTAGCAGTGAAAAGATCAGGATACTGCTGGACTATGTAAAACCGCGTATTTACGCGCCACTGGATATTTCCAGGGAATACCTGGACGAATCAGCAAATACAATCGCTGTTGATTACCCGTGGCTCGAGGTTCGGGCCACTTGTGTAGATTATTCTCAGGAATTTGACCTGCCATTTAGCTTGATCAGGAATACAACCGGGTTTTTCCCGGGTTCGAGCATAGGTAATTTTGATCCTGACTCAGCGATGGAGTTCCTGGGGCGTGTTAAGGCACAACTCGGTCACAGGGGTGGTCTTCTCATAGGGGTAGATTTAAAAAAGGATCATCAGGTACTTAATCGGGCTTACAACGATGGACTGGGTGTTACTGCAAAGTTCAATCTCAATGCGCTATCACACCTTAACCAAGCATATGAAGCAACCTTTAACCTGGATCTGTTTGAACATCATGCAGGTTACAATGCAGAACTTGGATGTATTCAGATGTTTCTTGAAAGCAAGCAGGACCAGGTGATTTCTGTTGCCCGTGAACAGTTTTCCATAAAGAAAGGTGAAAGAATCCATACGGAGAATTCTTACAAGTATTCCAGGGATGAATTCGCTCAAATGGCGCAAAAGGCGGGTTACCAAAACTGCGAATTCTGGACCGATGACAAGAACTGGTTCGGTATTTTTTACCTAAGCTAGCCTTGATCTGACATTAATCTGCATCATCTTTGCCAACGCCTATACAAGCTTGGTATTTATTGTCATTGCTTATATAGCTGCCGTGCTATGCGTAAAATTTCTTCCGGGTCTTTCAGGGGATCGTTATCACCGCCGCTGAGTAGCCTTGTTAGTATGAATCTGAGTGCAGCGAACTGCTGGAAGCCAGGCAGTTGCTCCTTTTCTTTCTTCGTCAGTTCCCGCACACGATGATACCCTTTCAACAAGGCATCCTGTCGTTCCGCATCGAAGTCACCTTCAGGCGAGGTGCACCAGTCGTTGATGGTAATGGCGATATCCTGGACAAGAAAATCCTCACAGGCATGGTAGAAGTCGATGATACCGGTCAGTTTCTCTCCAACGAACAACGCATTATCTCTAAACAAATCACCATGAATAATACCCCTGGGTAGATCTTTCTGTTCGGCTGATTCGAGCTCGGCATACTGCGTTGCGATCTGCTGCAACAAAGACCGATCTTTGTCGGTTAACCGATCTTGCACATCATCCAGGCTGCTGTTTACCCATTGGGATGAATAGGGGTTCGAACGGTGGTACCGGACACCCTGAGCAGCCTCGTGAAGTTCGGCAAGCTTGATGCCGATGGTGTGGCACTGCTCGGTGGTAAGAGTAACCGGATGATCACCCGGCAATTTTGGAACCAAAACAGTCGGTTTGCCGCAGAAACTGGTGCCGGTCATTCCATCCAGGGTTGACTGCGGATTGGGTACCGGTAAACCGTAGTGAAATAGATGTGACATTAGACTATTAAAAAAAGGCATTTCATCAAATGAGATATTCTCTGTGATCGTCAGGACGAATTCAGACTGACCGCCCTGTTCATTTATTAGTGAGACAAAATAATTGGAGTTCTCAATGCCGCTGTCGATGGGCTTAAACTGGCCGAGCTCACCCTGATCGTACATTATCAGATGCCGAGCCAGGGATTCCGATTTGAAAGTGGTAAAGACTGCCATAGAATAGTTGGGTGCTGGTTCACCTTAAAGGACTACCAGTATAGTGTCCTACACTGGTACTGCTGTTACCACTCGATTATAACAAACTGGGGGTAGAGTTTTTGCTTTAGCTCCAGACCTTTGTAGTGTGCAGAACCATCCGCCGGAACCATGTAGTATGAGATGCCGACTTTTGGAACAACCTTGATCATCATCAATCGTCCACCGACCCGATATTCATAAACGATCTGATCTTCACCAGCAACGATCTCGACATCGCCTTCGGCAATTTCTTCCCGGGAGGGAATATAAATTTCGCTTGCCGAAGCAGGCAGCACCGATAGGACACCGACAAGAAAAATTATTACTCGAATCATTGAAAAAGCAGTCCGGTTCACAGTATCGTTTCTGTTCTCGGTCAGCCTCCTGGAAATATTCTTGCCTCAAGTCGGAACGACAAAATTTGAAGAAGTGAGCTACCAATGAACGACCTGAAACCACTGGTACTTATAGACGGTTCATCCTACCTGTTTCGTGCCTTTCATGCACTACCAAAGCTGATGAGCACCAAGGGTGCCCATACCGGTGCAATCAAGGGTGTGATCAGCATGATCAAGAAGCTGATGAAGGACAATCACGACAGCAATATTGCCGTGGTGTTCGATGCCAAGGGAAAGACTTTCAGAAATGATCTTTACCCGGAATACAAGGCTAACCGGGCCAGGATGCCGGACGATCTGAGGGAACAGATCGCACCCATACAGGAAATAATAGAGAAGATGGGACTGCCACTTGTTATTGTCGAGGGCGTAGAAGCAGATGATGTGATTGGAACCCTGGCGAGACTTGCCACAGAGAAAAAGCAGCCTGTCCTGGTGTCCACCGGTGACAAGGACATGGCGCAGCTGGTCAATGCAAATGTCACGTTGATCAACACCATGACGGATACCCTGATGGACAATGCTGGTGTGGTGGAAAAGTTTGGCGTCAGACCGGACCAGATAATCGACTACCTCGCGCTTGTGGGCGACACGTCGGACAATATACCCGGTGTTCCAAAGTGCGGTCCGAAAACGGCCGTCAAATGGTTAGCAGCGCATGAAACATTGCAGGGTGTTATAGATAACGCCGACTCGGTTAAGGGTAAGGTCGGCGAATATTTACGGGAAAGTATCGAGTTTTTACCCTTATCGTATCAACTTGCAACGATAAAACTCGACGTTGAACTGGCATGTGAGATCTCTGAGCTGGTAATAACCAGGCCGGATGAAGAGAGGTTGCGAGAACTTTATACCGAATACGAGTTCAGGCAATGGATAGATGAGCTCGGCAGCGCCGACAGTTCTGCAGAAACCGAAGAAAAATCAACCAACTATGAAGTTGTCCTGACCCAGGAACGCCTGGACTATTGGCTGGACCTCTTGCGCCGCTCCGATCAGTTTGCGTTTGACACCGAAACCACCAGCCTTGATTACATGGAGGCTGAACTGGTCGGTGTCTCCTTTGCCGTTACGGTTGGTCACGCAGCTTACGTACCTGTCGCCCATACTTACGAAGGTGCGCCCAGGCAGCTTGATCGTGCTGACCTGGTGAGCCAGTTAAAACCCATTCTGGAAGACTCCCGTATTAAGAAAATTGGCCAGAACCTGAAATATGACATGCACATCATGTCTCGATACGGCGTCGTAATTAACGGTATCGGGTTCGATACCATGCTTGAGTCTTATGTTCTTAATTCTATCGCGTCGCGCCACAACATGGATGATCTGGCGTTGAAATACCTTGGCCAGAGCACAATCCATTTCGAGGACATAGCCGGAAAGGGAGCAAAGCAGAAGACTTTTGACCAGATCGAACTGGCGATTGCTGGCGAGTACGCCGCCGAGGATGCTGATATTACGCTTCGCCTCCATGAAGTCCTGTGGGCGAAACTTGAAGCAGAACCTACTCTGAAAAGTGTCTTCGAAGATATTGAATTGCCTTCCATGCCCGTGCTCGCCAAGATTGAACGAACGGGTGTGCTGCTGGATTCCAGTCTGCTGCAGCAGCAAAGCGCAGAACTGAAACAACGCATGTCCGAGCTTGCAGAAGATGCCTATTCCCTCGCAGGCGAAGAATTTAATCTCGGCTCTCCAAAACAGCTGCAGACTATTTTCTTTGATAAGTTGAACCTGCCAATCATTAAAAAGACGCCAAAGGGCCAGCCATCAACAGCCGAACCAGTGTTGCAGGAATTAGCCCTGGACTACCCCTTACCAAAGGTAATTATGGAGTATCGCGGCCTGAGTAAGCTGAAGTCGACCTACACGGACCAGCTACCGCTGCAGGTCCACGCCTCAACCCATCGGGTTCATACTTCGTACCACCAGGCTGTCGCCGCAACCGGGCGCCTCTCCAGCCAGAACCCTAACCTGCAGAATATCCCAATTCGAACCGAAGAAGGCCGCCGGGTCAGGAAAGCATTCATTGCCCCGGAAGGCTGCCAGCTCGTTGCTGTGGACTACTCACAGATTGAACTTCGGATCATGGCGCACCTGTCAGAAGACGAGGGTCTAGTGACGGCATTCAGGGCCGGTGAGGATATTCACAAAGCGACTGCATCAGAAGTGTTTGGCGTCGACAAAGCAGCCGTTAAGGACTCTCAGCGCCGGAGCGCAAAAGCGATTAACTTTGGCTTGATATACGGCATGTCTGCTTTTGGTTTGTCACGCCAACTGAATATCGGACGAAAAGATGCCCAGGAGTACATTGATTTGTACTTTGAGCGTTATCCAGGCGTTAGGCGGTATATGGACGAAACGCGAAAACTGGCGGCTGAACAGGGTTTTGTAGAGACGATCTTTGGTCGAAGACTTTATCTGCCGGAGATTAATGCCAGTAATTTTCAGCGTCGGCAAGCAGCGGAAAGGACGGCAATTAATGCACCAATGCAGGGCAGTGCCGCAGACATTATCAAACTGGCAATGATTCGAGTCGATGAGTGGTTAGAAAGTGAACAGATCGAAGCGCGCATGATCATGCAAGTCCATGATGAACTGGTACTGGAAGCAACACATGCGGCGGTGGACAATGTTGTTGTCGAAGTCTCAGGAATCATGTGCGAGGCAGCTGACCTGTTGATCCCGTTGACGGTTGAATGTGGTGTTGGCAGTGACTGGGATGCGGCACATTAGCCTTTTTAGCCTTTGGCCTGTGTTTGAAAGAATTTCCCCCTAAATATTTCAAAACATGGAACTTTACCCGGGTCGCGCAGTCACATATGTAGAAGCTAAATTTCGACAGTGTAATTTCGGTGAATTTATCCCCCAAAGAAGCCGAAGAACCTGGCCCTGGTCACATTCCTCCCCAATGCGTGACCGGGGTTTTTTTTGCGCGCTCGTTGCTGGCAAAAGTTGGTTCTCGTCATTCATCCAACCATTGCGAAAGCCGTTGCACCAGAATGTCTTTGCCAATACCGGTGGTTGAAGAAAATACTTGCAGAGTCACCGCATCGCTTACCTTCTGCTTTACGTTAAAAAAGGTTGATTGTCGGGCTCCTCGTTTAAGCTTGTCTGCCTTGGTCAAGAGGATGTGGATGGGTACCCTGGAGCGTGAAGACCAGTCGAGCATCATCTCGTCGAATTCCTTCAATGGATGTCGAATATCCGTGACCAGTATCAGACCTTTGAGTGAGTGGCGGTTTTGCAGGTAATCATCGATATTTCTGTGCCAGTCCCTTTTCACTGCCTCGGGTACTTTTGCGTAGCCGTACCCTGGTAAATCTACCAGTCTTGTCGAATCCGTCAGCGCAAAGAAATTAATCAGTTGGGTTCGGCCCGGTGTCTTACTGGTTCGAGCAAGCTTTCGCTGCGTGGTCAGGCAATTGATAGCACTGGATTTTCCGGCATTGGAGCGGCCGCAGAATGCGACTTCACCGCCAACATCAAGGGGACATTGGGACAATTTGGCAGCACTCTTGAGGAAGGCAGCTTGCTCGAAAGAAAGTGTTGGACGGGTGTTAGCCATAGCGAGTTCTAAAAGTATATAATGCGCCGATTATTTTAGCACTGCATGCCAATGCATTAATAAGGAACCGCATGTATAGATTCATTATCACCATCGTATTCTTGTTATCCTCCTTTATGGTCTTCGCAGCCGGTGACGCTGGCCGAGGTAAAGGCCTGACTCGATTATGTGCCACCTGTCATGGCGAGGACGGCAATAGCCTGGCAGGCGCTTTTCCAAATATTGCAGGCCAACATTCCAAGTATTTACTGAAACAATTAAGAGATATGAAGAGCGGCGAACGGGATGCACCCCTGATGCTAGGCCAGTTAGATGCCATGTCGGATACGGATCTTGAAGACCTTGCTGCGTATTATGCTGGTCAAAAAGCAAAAGTGGGCGCAGCCAACCCTGACCTGGTGGAGCTTGGCGAAGCGGTGTATCGGGCCGGGGTCAAACGTAAAGAGATAGCCGCCTGTACAGCCTGTCACCTGCCATCTGGTGAAGGCAATAACCTGGCAGGATTCCCTTCGCTTGCGGGGCAATGGCCGGAGTATACAGAGGCACAACTCAGGGCTTTTCGCCAGGGTGACCGGCACAACGACGGTGATGCAAAAATGATGCGAGTTACCGCGATGGATCTCTCAGATGATGAGATTGCTGCCGTGGCGAGCTACATCTACGGATTAAAATAATAATGAAGACTTGATCGGCAGAAAGGGCGGTTTGACGCCCTTTTTTTGCCTTTAGCGCCCTGACGTGGGTAAATTGGCAAACTAAATGAAGAACAGCACAAATAACTAGTACCGGGAAACTGTAAGGGTAATTATGAGATTAAGGTCGATGGTTTCAGTAGCCGTAATTTTACTGACGAGTTGTTTGGTTCCACTGGGCGCCTCAGCAGAAACGATGCTGTACGAGGAAGGGACCCACTACGTTGAGTTGCAAATTCCAATTAGGACTCGTAATCCGGATAAGATCGAAGTCGCAGAGTACTTTTCTTATGGATGCCCACATTGTTTTCAATTCGAACCGATGATCAGTGCCTGGACACAGGCTCTGGAAGACGACGTAATCTTTACGCGTACACCGGCAGTTTGGAATAAGGATTACCAGGTTTATGCGCAGACGTATTACACGGCGGTCGCGTTAAAGGTCCTCGACAGGGTCCATACGCAGATATTCAATGCAATGCACAAAGAGCAGCGAAGACTTAATACACCACAATTGATGGCAGGTTTTTTTGCAGACTTTGGCATTGAACCGGAAGATTTTGCCAAGACATATAGCTCGTTCGGTGTACGGGCGAGCTTGCAACAGGCTGACTCAAAAGGGAAAGCTTATCGATCTGGCGGCGTGCCTGCGCTGATTGTTAATGGCAAGTACCGGATTGAAAGTGGTATGGCAGGGAGTAACGCCGATATGCTCAGGATCGCAACCTATTTGATTGAGCAAGAACGAAAAGCAAAAGCGGGATCCTGACAACTGATTACGGTCAATCGATGATCGTTACAGGTTGTTCAGCAAAGATGAAACAGCGGCCACGAGGAAATACGACTAGGACGAAGTAAAAGGCAAATCCGTCAGTGTCTCTGGGGGGTTAGGTTCATCGAGGCCTCGTGATTCATCGACTCGCCGTTTGAGCTCTTTTCCTGGTTTAAAGTGTGGGACAAATTTACCCGCCTTGTGGATACCCACTTCACCTGTCTTTGGGTTCCTTACACTTCGTGGTTTCCGGTAGTGGTTAGAAAAGGTTCCGAATCCACGGATTTCTATCCTGTCGCCTGACGCCAGGCTGTTGGACATGATTTCGATAATCGTATGGACCGCGAGATCGACGTCTCGACTGGTGAGCTGATCCAGTCTATCGGACATACGCTTGATGAGTTCAGACTTGTTCATATTTCCAAATGGCGTTAGCCAAACTGCGAACCTATTTGTATATCATACGAAAATATTTACTAATATCAATAGTTTAACTTCAAAAATTAATGTGTTTAATTAATAGATGCCTTGATAAGTTTGAAATAGCAGGGCATGAGCTCGATAAAACTGTACAACTGCGTTGAATCAGCTACATGATTCAACTAGAATTCGCCATGGCGAAATCAGACCCCATCTCAGTTTTACTCCCCACTTTTCCAGATCCGTGTTCCAGATCCGCGCTTCCTGTTCGCCTGTTCAATGATCCCTGCAGACCCTCTTGCATGGATACCTTGCAAAATTACTGCAACGACATCGCAAAGAAAATCGAAACGCACTGTTTCAATAACTGGAGTTAACAATGGCGACCATACTTGAAGACACTTCCCGAACTTTCTCGGAATACCTGTTGATTCCAAGGCTCACGCGAAAAAACCAAAGCCCTGATCTGGTTGATCTTGGAACACCTATAGCTGCTGTCGAGCAAAACAGCTTGCCCCGATTAAAAATCAACGCGCCAGTTGTCTCGGCCTGCATGCAGTCCGTGTCAGGTTCTCAGTTGTCTATCGCCCTTGCCCGGCAAGGTGGTCTGGGATTCATATTCTGTTCTCAACCCATTGAAAAACAGGCGGAGATGATACGCCAGGTAAAGGATCACAAAGCCGGATTTGTACAGAGTGATTCGAATGCCAGAACGGATACAACCCTGGCGGAGGTCATCGAACTGATGACGCACACTGGCCACTCGACGGTTCCGGTAACTTCGGATGGGACTTCGACCGGGCAAATGCTGGGAATCATTACCGATCAGGATTTCTGGGAATTTGAGGACGACCTGGGTCGAAGTGTTGGCGAGCATATGACCTATTTCAAAGATGTCATTCATGGGCGGGAGGGAATAAGCCTCAAAGAGGCCAACCAGTTGCTGCATAAACACAAAAAAGACTGTCTGCCGATTGTGGACAAGGATGATTGCCTGACGGCTCTCGTGTTCAAAAAAGACTATGAAGATCACCGCCGACATCCACAGGAAATGCTGGATGAGTCCAAGCGTTTGTGTGTCGGGGCTGGTATTAACACCCATGATTACCAGGAGCGCGTTCCTGTGTTGCTTGAGGCCGGTGCTGATGCCCTGTGTTTTGACTCATCTGATGGTTTTACGGAATACCAGTTGGAAGGCATTCGCTGGATTCGCGAGAATTCTGGCCCGGACGTCGTTATTGGAGGCGGCAATGTCATCTCCGCAGAGGGATTCGATTTTCTGGTGGAAGAAGGCGGTGTTGATTTTATCAAGGTCGGCATGGGCGGTGGATCTATTTGCATTACCCGCGAGCAAAAAGGGGTTGGCAGAGGTCAGGCGTCTGCGTTGTTGGAAGTCGCAAAACGTCGAGACGAATACCATACCGAAACCGGCCGTTATATCCCCTTGTGCTCAGATGGTGGCCTGGCGAATGATACTCAGATTGTAATTGCGCTCGCGATGGGGGCTGACTTCGTCATGATGGGTCGGTACTTTGCCATGACGGAAGAGAGCCCCACACCGAAGACTTCAATAAATGGGCAGATATATAAACCCTACTGGGGCGAAGGGACCGTGCGTGCCCAGAACTGGCAACGTTACGATGATGGGATGAATTCCAGAAAACTCGTATTCGAAGAAGGAGTCGATGCCTACGTCCCGCTTGTTGGCCCCCTCGCCGATGTGCTGAGTACCACGCTGTACAAGTTACGCGGGACGATGGTAAACGTAGGCTCGGACACCTTGTCAGAATTCAGGGATCGTGCGGTACTGACTCTGGTATCTGAACAGTCCGTCGTTGAGGGGGGAACATCGACCGTGTTTAAGTTCAACGCCAACCGGGAAATTGAAGATTCCAGTTGGGGGAATCCCATCTAAGGCGAATATGGTTCGGACTGAGGGTTTAGGTTACAATGCGCGTCGTTTTTAACTTGCTGGACTTGCGGGAACGAGTGCCAGAACGCCGACATGGCGAAAATAGACCTTAACCAGAGGTTCCCTAACAATCAGGAAAAGTTGTCGTGAAAAAAATCGGGATGCTATTGATTGCCACATGGGTAAACATATTGACCGCAGATGTTGTGTTCGCCGATACAGTAGAAGCCAGTATCATAGAGCGTATTCACAAGGTAGGTTCCGTCTGTATCGAAGGCGATAGTTGTGCTGCCGGGTCGAGCAACGGGGCGTCAGTTGTTGCGGTCAGTGGCGGTGGTGCAGAAGCAAACTACAAGAAAACCTGCTCAACCTGTCACGCAATTGGGGTGGCCGGGGCTCCAAAGCTGGGTGACGTGGCTTCCTGGGCGCCGAGAATCGCAAAGGGTATGGGGGTTTTGTACAGTAGCGTCATCAATGGTATGCCCCCTGGCATGCCTGCCAAGGGAATGTGTTTTACCTGCTCAGACGATGACCTTAAAGCCATTGTTGATTACATGGTTGATTCCACAAAGTAGAGCAACGGACTGGTTAACTCCGGTACAAAAATTAGGGCATTTGATATTGGTCCCGCTTCCTGAAACTCAGCGCCTCGGCGAGATGATTCGTACCGATCCACTCTTCGTCTGCCAGGTCTGCAATGGTGCGGGCGATCTTCAGTATCTTGTAATAGCCCCTGGCGGACAATCCCAGTTTATCCATTGCGTTGTCCAGCACTTGTTGGTCACTTTTCTGCAACGCACAGCTTCTGCCAGTTTCTCTGCTGGTGAGATAGGCGTTTAACTTTCCTGAACGCTGCCGCATCCGTCTCCGGGACGCATCGACTAATTCTGTTGCGTCGTAATGTTCCTTCTCATCCGGTTTTAAGCCAGGGTCTGAAAGTGCGCCTTTTGGCAGGGCAGGAACATCGACGTGCATGTCGATTCTATCCATGAGCGGCCCGGAAACCTTACCCCGATATCTTTCTACGCGATCCATGGTGCAGTTACAGCGACCTGAATTGTCGCCGAAATAACCGCAAGGGCAGGGGTTCATTGCAGACACCAGTTGGAACCTGGCGGGGTAAGTCACTTGATGACGGGCTCGACTGATGACAATTTTTCCTGATTCCAAAGGTTCCCTCAGGACCTCAAGCACCTGTCGTGAGAACTCCGGCAGTTCATCCAGGAACAACACCCCGAGATGAGCCAGAGAAATTTCACCAGGCTTCGGGGGGCTGCTGCCACCGACCAGGGCAATCCCGGAAGCGGTATGATGTGGAGCGCGAAATGGTCGTCTTCCCCAGGCGGCAAGGTCAAAAGAGTACTTTGATATGGATTGAATAGACGCAACTTCCAATGACTCTGGCGTGTTCATGGGTGGCAGCAAACTGGCGAGACGGCTGGCTAACATGGTCTTTCCGGTACCGGGAGGTCCGACGAAGAGGATGTTGTGAGCACCGGCTGCAGCAATTACAAGCGCACGTTTTGCGAGATGTTGTCCCCTGACATCGGATAGTAATCTGGTTGGCGTAACCGGTGGCACGTCGAAATCCTGGATGGCCCGGGTAAGCTGACTTTTATTGTTCAGGAATTCCACCGTGTCGAAAAGACTGGTGGCAGTCAAAACTTCAGTGTTGTCAGCTAAAGCCGCTTCATTGGCGTTGATACCGGGTACGATGAGCTGTCTCTTGCTGGTGACATTTTTGACAGTGGCAGGCAGGACACCCTGGATAGAACGCAGGCGACCATCCAGCGCCAGCTCACCCAGCAGTTCGAATCGAGATAGTCTGTCTACCGGAAGCTGGCCGTTTGCGCCCAGGATCGCCACGGCAATAGCCAGGTCGTAGCGACCACTCTGTTTGGGTAAATCTGCCGGGGCGAGATTAACGGTCACGCGTCTCAAGGGCATTTTGAAACCGGAATTCTGGATCGCAGCCTTGACCCGGTCTTTGCTCTCCTTAACAGCGGTTTCTGGTAAGCCGACGATCAGAATCTGCGGCAATCCCGCTGAAATATCAGCCTCGACGGTGACCAGCGGTGCGTCGATACCGATTTGTGCTCGAGAGTAGGTGATAGCGACGGTCATTCGCGGTCCTTTTTGAGTCACCGTAGTTTCACAAAAAACTGACGACGAGTTTGTAGGAGGAAGCGGATATTCCTGTGGGATATTTAATAGAGATTCATCATCATTATTCCCCAAAAAAGTGCACCCGGCTGGCTCACGGGGCTTAGGTATGCACCATAACAGGGCCTTCTATTTTCACGGTTTTTGTCGTCGTGGCGGCTAACCGACTGTTTTTTAAGGGTTTTGAGAACTTGGCATGTTCAATGCTCTATGCCAAGGACATATCAAACCACTGTAGTCAGTCATCTGTCGATTTCAACTGAATTATTTGAGTGGTTCGAATTACTAAATAGATGGGGGAAACAATGAATAAACTAAAAATGTTACTGCTGGGAAGTACTTTGTTACTTGGAGCTACAAACGCCGACGCTGAGATAAGTGGGAACGTGAGCCTGGGTTCCGACTATGTATATCGTGGTATTTCCCAGACAAACGAGAATCCAACCATCCAGGGTGGATTTGATTTTGAAAGTGAATCCGGTTTTTACGCGGGTACCTGGGCATCCAACGTTTCATTCGATGGCAGTGTCGAGATTGATGTTTATGCTGGTTTCGGTGGGAGTTTCAGCGAAGATTTTGGTTATGATATCGGCGTCCTGGCATACATATATCCAGATGATGGTCAAGGTGGAAATCCGGATAGCAGCTTCAACGAGATTTATGGCAGTCTTTCATTTAAGGACTTTACACTGGGTCTAGCCTACTCTCCCGACTTCTTCTTTGAAACGGGCGCTGCAACCTATGTTTACGTTGATTATGAACTGGGACTGCCGAATGATTTTGGACTCGGATTTCACATCGGCAGTCAACAGATCGATGAAAATACTCAATTTGGGACAGTTGATTATCTTGAGTATTCAATAGGGCTGAGCAAGAGTATTGCTGAAATTGATGTATCGCTTACCTGGTACGATACCGATTTATCGAAGACAGAATGTTTTGGCGGTTCTGAAATTTGTGAGTCAAGATTTGTTTTAGCCATTGGAAAGAGTTTGTAATTTAGTTACATTTGCCAGATAAATAATAAAGGCATCCTGAATAGGAGAAATACATGAAATTAGTCACAGCAATCATTAAGCCCTTCAAGCTTGACGATGTCAGAGAAGCGCTATCAGAAATTTCCGTTCAAGGTATGACGGTCACTGAGGTTAAGGGTTTTGGTCGTCAGAAAGGCCATACAGAGCTCTATCGTGGCGCCGAATACGTTATTGATTTTCTACCGAAGGTTAAGATTGAAGTCGCGATTTCAGATGAGTCTCTTGATGCGGTAATCGAAGCGATTACCGGGGCGGCGAATACCGGTAAGGTTGGCGATGGAAAAATATTCATCACGACGCTTGAAGATGTTATTCGGATTCGCACGGGTGAGACCGGCGGCGAGGCTGTCTAACATCTGACGACTTGAATTTACCTGGGGGGCTGTCACCGGCCAGTTTCAGGTTTTTCGCACAGAAAGGGACGTTTTACGTCCCTTTTTTTCCCGTTTTTTATGCGTACCACCAGGTTGTATTCATGGGTGATAACACGATGTGCATAATCGGGACTTTATCGGCGTAGTAACCTCTCTATAATAATAGTAATTTCTTGCAGAGCAGCATTGACTTAATGAGATACAAGAGCACGAGAGGCGGTGTGACTAATGTTACGTTCAGGGATGCCGTTATCATGGGATTGGCACCGGACGGCGGATTGCTGCTCCCGGAGCAGATACCCGATGTCGCAGAAGAATTGGTGCAATGGCAGAACCTTGGCTACGCGGAACTGGCGTATGAAGTGATGTCATACTATATCGATGACATTGACCCGGAAACACTCAGGGAGATTATCGAACGGAGCTACGCTACTTTTGACCATGAACTAGTAACGCCTGTTCGCAATGTGGGTGATGTTCATATCCTTGAGCTTTTTCACGGACCAACCCTGGCTTTCAAAGATGTTGCGTTACAATTCCTTGGCAATATTTTCGAACACATCCTGACTGAGCGACAAACCACCGTGAATATCCTCGGGGCAACCAGTGGGGATACCGGCAGCGCTGCTATCGCCGGGATTCGCGGTAAGTCAAACATCAATATTTACATCATGTTTCCTGAGGGCAAGACCAGTACGATCCAGGAACAGCAGATGACCTCTGTTCTGGACAATAATGTTCACAATATTGCAATCAACGGCAGTTTCGATGACTGCCAGTCATTGATGAAATCAGTCTTTAGTGACCTGGAATTCAAGCAGTCCCATAACCTGGCTGCCGTTAATTCGGTTAACTGGACGCGCGTCCTCGCCCAGATTGTTTACTACTTTTCCGGCTACTTTCAGATAGGGAGTCCGCTGCATTTTGATGTTTGTGTTCCTACGGGGAATTTTGGAAACATACTGGCCGGGTTCCTGGCCAGGAAGATGGGCTTGCCGATTCGCCGTTTGATACTTGCGACTAACAGCAATGATATTTTGGCGCGATTCTTTAATTCCGGTGTGTATGAACGAGGCCCTGTGAATTTTACCCACAGCCCGGCCATGGATATTCAGGTCTCAAGTAATTTTGAGCGATACCTGTACTACAAGTGTGATGAAAACCCGACCAAGCTGAGCGAGTTTATGCAGGGTTTTGCAGATACCGGCCGAGCTGAAATGCGGTTCAACTCAAGCAGGTTCGATCCGGTCTTCCGAGCAGCATCGGTAAGTGATGAAGAAACCAGAAATACGATTAAGCGCTACTTTGACAGCCACCAGTATGTGGTTGATCCGCACACAGCCGTTGGATTGGCGGTGGCGGCACGATTCCGGGATGACACCGTACCGTTACTTGCTCTGTCTACGGCGCATCCAGCCAAATTCGAGGATGTCATGGCAAATGCCCTGCCGGGGTCTGCTATTACGCATCCAACCCTGGAGGCGTTAAAAGGGCTGCCCACAAGAAAGAAACTACTTGATGCCCATGTCGCTGAAATCAAATTACTGATTGAAACGAGTGGGTGAACCAGGGACCTTCCACCCTCTCCGCAGCAGGTTATCTATTCTCAGTCAGCCTCCTGGTCAACCTAGTCAGCTCGGCTGCTGGCAACAAAGATGGCAGAGTATTCCTCGCGAGTCAGGCCACCATCGCCATTGCGATCGAGTTTGTCGAAATTTTGTGCCAGGCGTTTACCTGGCCGACCTTTTAATTCGCTCTTCTGGAGGATATCGTCGAGGTTGTCATCCAACATGCCAAACAGTCGGGTTGAATTCAGCATCTTCGCGAACTCAGGTTTAAGACTATCGGTTGTCTCTTCCTTCCATCGATAACTGAGCGCGGTGAACAACATTTCTTCATGTGACTGCTCGCCCCAGGTTATACGCAGAGACGGGTCGGGATTGGCAAAGTTCTGGGCCGAATTGTCGTATTCATATCGAGCTACCAGTTTTGAACCAGCTGGGATATCAATGGGCTCTTCAAATCCATAGGCACGTTGCCAGTTAAAGTCGTATCTGGGCAGTGAAAGCAGCATTTCCTCGGAGCCATCCGGATAACGAATCGAAAGGGTCGAAGACTGCCCCCGGTAATGCGCATGGGGAAATGCGTAATAGAGCAGTGCATCGCGGGGAAATTCCACGTAGGCAGTTTCCTTGTGACGGGCAGTTTCCGGTGGAATATCAATTGATGCATCCAGGATCACGGTGGCACGTTGCATCAGGCCTGGCAATTCGTCGTCCTTGTAGAAATACAGGCCAATCTGGGAGCGATCTGTGACGGACTTTCCAAAGGGCGTGTAGTGTATTTGGAGGCCGATAACGCCACCCACCGGGATCAGCGTCCCGACATTGTCCCGGGAAATAAAAGACTCGGCACCGACAGCATAACCCCCCACTGATGCACCCCAACGAGATTCACTGCTTTTCCCATTCTCGGGTATCTCTTTCATATGTCCAGTGAGCACATGATGTACTGATTCCCGGGAGCCTACTTTGACGGTGCTGGCACGTAACCACCTGGGTTCTGTGAGTGGATTGGCAATCACTGGCCGCTGGTAATCAACGATACCCGTCGCAGGAACCTCGAACGCAGGGATATCCAGGACGATGTCGGGTTGGCCAAGGGGCCAGTCCTGAATTGGCTCGCGCGGCTCCGCCAGTGGATCTGAACCCTCGCCACGCGGGGCACCGGCTTCAATCCAATGTACCAGGGTTTTGATTTCCTCGGCATCAAGGCTTCGATCGCCAATAAAGTGGCCGATGTTAGGGTCTGAATGCCATGGAGGCATGCGGTCGGTACGAATGACTTCACGAATCATGGGAGCGAAACCCGTGACCATTGCATAGCTGTTCATCGCCCAGGGACCGATACCCCCTTCCTGGTGACAGCTGACGCAGTTTTCTTCCAGGATGGGTGCGATGGTATCGTGGTAGGAAATATTTGCGTGTTGTGCCTGCTGCCCGCGTTCCGGGAAGTTAATCAGGCAGCCTGGTGCGTCTACCTGGGCGACTGTGATCTGTACACCGTTAATCACTGCATCCAGGGCATCAACCAGGTATTTATGTTCTGCCTCTGCCTTCTGATTTTCGTAAGTCAGGCGATCATCGACAGGACCGTGGTAGACAACCCGCCGACTGGAGGGATCGATAACAAATATCTCTGCGGTACGCGTGACATTCAGGGATTCTCCCACCAGCTGATACTCGTCGACCAATACCTGCATATCGAAGCCAAACTCCTCAACCTCGGCTGTGATGCTGGCGGCGTTATCCTGAATATTGGAATTCAGCAGAAAAAACTTAACACCTTTGTCCGCATATTCATCTCGCACGACACGCAGGGCTGGCATGGCGTTGCGAACGATCGGACAGCCATTGCCCTGGGTCATGAGGACAATGGCTGACGCATTGCTGTAGTAGCTCAGGCTATGGGCAGCACCCCTATGGTCCAGCAATTGGAAGTCATCAACCTGCATGCCGATAATATCCTCCAGAACCTGCGCCTTCTGCGCTACAACTGCAGGGGTCGCAGAGGCTTCTGCTGCTTCTTCGGTTGCCTGTTGACCGCAGGCAGTTAACAGAAATGCGCTGAATAGAAGCGGAGTCATGGCGCTAAGGCCTTGTGTTCGAGATTTCATGGTGTTGTTCCTTATTGCGAATCAGGAGTACCAGACCGCAGAATCTGACGTCGAGGATAGATATCAAAGCGTTATGATGTTACAAAAACACCCCGATTTCCAGCGTCAATGGATCTTTGCAACCGCATCTGGAAGTTGAGAAATATCGGTGATCGTTACATCTGCCTGATGCTCTCCAGGCGTTTTGGTGCCCCTGTCCATCCAGATTGCATGCAAACCGGCGTTTTTAGCAGCGTCGACATCCAATTTTGGATCGTCACCAACATAGATCATTTCATGGGGATCCACCCCGGCGTGTTGTAAGGCGGCAGAAAACAGGTGCGGTTCCGGTTTAGGTGCACCGACTTCTTCGGCTGTAAATCCAAAACTGAACAGCTGGTCGAGGCCGAGGCGTTGGATGTCGGCGTTGCCATTGGTTAGGGCCGCCAGCGTGTAATGGCGAGAGAGGTCCTGGAGCACTTCCCAGGTGCCGTCGAATAATTCGATCTGATTGCGTGCGTGCAGAAACACTTCCATTGCCTGGTGCGACAGGTCTATCGCCCTGGGCGAAGCAATATGGCTTAAGCGCAACGCGCGTTCGATGATACAGCGCCGGAATTCGGTAATTTGTTTGACGAGGCCTGGATTTTCATCGAGTACCTGCTTGCGTAGCGCACGCATGGTTTCTACGCTGTATTTAAGAGCAGGCACCTCGTTTGCCAACCATAAATTGAGTTGCGCTTCTGCATGGCGAATAACAGGGGCAACGTCCCACAAGGTGTCATCCAGGTCAAACCCGATTATCTTAATCATGGAATATCATCGACTGGTCTTTTTTGTGCCCTTGGGTGAGCCTTGTCATAAACTTCTGTCAGATGCTGGAAGTCCAGATGTGTATAGATCTGGGTAGTCGAGATATCTGTATGACCTAACAGTTCCTGTACAGCGCGGAGATCCTGGCTGGACTCCAGTAAATGGCTGGCAAATGAATGCCTAAGCATGTGTGGGTGTAACTTGCCTTGAATCCCCTGCATTGTCGCCCATTTACTCACGCGTCGCTGAACAGTACGGGGGTTAATCCGCTTACCCCTTTCGCTGATAAACAGTGCTAACGAATCATCAATGGTTTTGTTGTTTGTGGGTAAATCTTCCCTTATGGACAACCAGTTTTTAAGCGCCTGTAGTGCAGCTGAGCCTACCGGTACCAGACGCTCTTTACTTCCCTTTCCCAGAACACGTATGGTTCCGTCATGCCAGTCGACACTGTGCAGGTCGGTCCCAACGAGCTCGCTAAGCCTCAAGCCGGAAGAATAAAACAACTCCAGCATGGCGTGGTCCCGAAGGCTATGCCACTTTGTCTTTATCAGACCTGTTTTGCCGTGAATGGTCGAAGTGGTGTTCAACAGTTGAGAGACCTGGTCGGTGTCGAGTGTTTTGGGAAGTTTTTTTGAGGACTTGGGCGCTGTTATCTCCAGGGCCGGGTTTTTCCTGACGAGACCTTCAGCAATCAGGTAGTGATAAAAAGTTCTGAGTGCAGATAGTCGTCTCTGCTGGCTTTTGCCGGATATGCCCTGGCGGTGGTTCTGGGCAACATAGTGACGAAGTTGATGGCTGGTAAATGCTGCCCAGCTCTGAATCTCCTGGGCTTGCAAATACTCCACGAGGTGAGCCAGGTCATGCCGGTAGCTTTTAATGGTGTTGGGGGATAAGCCACGTTCATGAGTGAGGTGAGCCAGAAAAGTAGATACCGGTTCTGGCAATGGTTTGGAGTTCATCTGACACCTAACTCAGGTCAACAAACCGCGGTAGTAATCGAGACAGGGTATCCGCAATGAAACCGACAAACAGAGTTCCCATGCCAGGTTGAAAGTACTGTGGATCACCGCTGCCAATGGCGAGTAAAGCCAATTGTTGCCTGTCCCGCTTTACGGGCATAACGGCAGCTGATTTTACCCGGGTGCTTTGATTGTGAAACAGGAATTCCTGCTCCGTGGGTCGCAGCACGCCAAGCGTGGGTTTTTTACTTTTCATCAATGTGCCCACATATTTCCGTGCTTCGTCTTCAGGCACAGCCGAGGTGAAATGATTCAGCTTGCGGGGGCTCTGTTCGAATGCAATAAGGCTGTAAGCGCTGCACTTGAAATCGTTTCGAAAGCTCTGTTCCAGGGCTGCAAAAAATTCTTCTGAATCTTTGGCGTCAACCAGTGAAAGTATTAATTTCTTACAGTTAGTGAAGATCGCGTCGTTGTCTTTAGCTGCCTGGATAAAACTATCCAGCTTTTTCTTGTCGTCACGATTGCGTTCCCGCAACAGAGCAACCTGTTTCTCCACCAGCGAAACCGCTCCGCCTTGCTGGTGCGGCAGATTCATTTGAAGAATCAGTTTATCTTGATTGGTAAAAAAATCCGGATGTTTGTCCAGATAGTCAGCAACCAGGTTCTCATCTAGTTCACTGGTTGTCATTTTTGCTTCTTTGTTCATGTTTGTCTTGGTGCCAGGTTTGTTTTGCTTTTTTGTCTTTCGCGAGCGAGCTCTGGTCCGATACTCTTGTACAATAGTTCTGGTCAAATAGTTATATGTGTAAACGCCCCTCGTAGACCCGGCTCGCAGGTCCCGTCATCTTAACGTTTGCGTCATCTCCTTGCCATTCGATTCTAAGATTTCCCCCCGGAAGAGAAACGTCGACTGATTCGTCCAATAATCCCTGCAACCGGCCGGCGACTACGGCAGCACAGGCACCGCTGCCGCAAGCCTGGGTTTCACCGACACCGCGCTCAAATACTCGCAGGCTAATACTCCCACGGGACTGGATTTGCATAAATCCAACGTTAACCCGTTCCGGAAACCGATCATGTTTTTCGATGATAGTTCCGAGTTGCACGACGGGCGCGGTCTCTACATCGTCTACAACGATGACAGCATGGGGATTACCCATATTGACGGTCGTAACATCAACATGACTGATGGTACTGCAGAGGGGCAGGTTAACCTCCAGCGGATAAAGTATCTGGGCGCGATCCGTGATGAAGGGAATTCCCTCTGGTTGTAAAACAGGTGGACCCATATCAACGGTGATGTTGCCGTCCTTCTCCAACTTGCAGCTGATAATGCCAGTATTGGTCTGGAGTTTTATGCAGGTTTTGGTCGTCAGACCCCGGTCCCGGACAAATCGTAGAAAGCACCGGGCACCGTTACCGCATTGCTCGGCTTCGGTGCCGTCTGCATTGTAAATCCGGTACTTGAAATCGACTTCAGGATCGTCCGGCGGTTCGACGGTTAGTAACTGATCAAAACCAACGCCCAGGCGCCGGTCTCCAAGCAATTTTATTTGCTCACGGTGAATAGTGACGCTTTGGCTAATCAGATCCAGGAACACGAAGTCATTGCCTAACCCGTGCATCTTGGTAAATCGAAGCAACATTGTATTGATCCCGTCTTGCGTAAAGAGCTACCTATACGGTAACTGTACCTATGCAGGACACCACACTAGATTACCCCGGCGATAACTTAATGCAACTAATGACGTGGCCATGCTCTTAAAATGCCGTGCTACTGAAAGAGTAGCAAACTATCGCCAACTCAGCATTTGTATATTCGTTCGAGTCTGAGCTGGTCTTCAATAGTCTCTCTTTCTCGAACTGACTGACTGTTGCTTTGGCTAACGATAACCTCGGCGGCACGGTTACGGCTGTTGTAGTTGGAACTCATCACAAAGCCATAAGCACCAGCAGAATGGATCGCGACCAGATCTCCCTCATCCAGGGCGAGACGCCTGTTGCGGGCAATAAAATCCCCGGTTTCACAAATCGGCCCGACGAGCTCATAGGATTTCGGGCTTGGGTTCGCCGTTTTTACCACCGACACTTGCTGCCAGGACTGATACAGAGCAGGTCTGATCAGGTCATTCATGGCCGCATCGATCACGGCAAAATGCCTGCCTTCATTTTCCTTCAGATTAATGACCCTCGACAGCAGAATACCGGCGTTTGCGACGATGTAACGACCGGGTTCAAACATCAATGATTGCTTGCGATGCCCTAGTGTCTGGAGGATTGCCGCTGCATATTCCTCCACTTCAATGGGAGTTTCATCCTGATATCTAACGCCGATACCGCCCCCCAGATCGATATGTTCCAGCACAATACCCTCGGCTTCAAGATCGTCAACAATCTCAACCAGGCGACGCATCGCCTCGATAAAAGGCTCAAGTTCCGTTATCTGGGAGCCAATATGGCAGTCGATGCCAACGACTTTGATATGCGGAAGTGCCTCTGCCTCACGGTACATTTGTCGCGCGACGGATGACGAAACGCCAAATTTGTTCTGCTTCAGTCCAGTGGCAATATAAGGGTGGGTTTTTGCATCGACGTCCGGATTAACACGGATTGAGATGGGTGCAACACAACCAAGCTCTGTTGCAATTGTGTCAATCTGCCTTAGTTCAGCAATGGATTCTATGTTAAAACACGCGATTCCCGCTTCAATTGCTAACCGAACTTCCCAGCCCTGCTTCCCTACGCCGGAAAAGACGACACTATCAGCACTGGCTCCCGCCCTTAACACACGTTCAAGTTCACCTCCGGAGACAATATCAAACCCGGAACCCAGAGACTTCAGCAAGCTCAGTACGCCGAGGTTTGAGTTGGCCTTGACGGAGTAGCAGGTACGATGCGGGTGGGATGCAAAAGCCTTGTCGAAGCGTCGGTAGGCGTCTTCAATGGCTGCCCTTGAATAGACGAACGTGGGCGTTCCGTATTCGGATGCGATCCGGGTAAGGGGCACGTCTTCCACCCACAACTCGGCGTTTTGGACTGCAAAATAATTCATTGGCGATGATCTACAGCTGATCAGATTCAGCGTGCCCTGACTCTGGCGGCGCCTGAGGTGGCTCTTCTGCTGGCAGGTATAGAGGCCCCTTCTGCCCACAGCCGGTCAGCAGCAACAACAGTAGTATTGTAATGGGAAGTAACCGCATTTTTTTGACGCCATTTTAAACGCCGCCAAGTATACTCCTTGTGCATTTGGCGTGAAACCCTGGTCCTGCCGGGCAGGAAACGGGAGTGGGCAATGGATGATATGGAATTTAACGATCGGGTCGATGAAATTATCGAGCTGGTTGAAGATGAACTCGATGAATTGGATGCGGACCTTGATATTGAATCGTCTGCTGGTCTTCTCACCGTAAATTTTCCGGATGGCTCAGCGTTTATCCTGAGTCGCCAGATCGCGAGCCATGAAATCTGGATCGCCGCCCGCTCTGGTGGTTTCCACTTACGCTATGCCGATTCCCGGTGGTTTTGCCAGACAACGTCAGAAGCACTGCCTGAAATGTTAGGCAGGGTGTTTACCGAGCAGTTGCACCAACCGGTAACGCTGCTGTCCCAAGCCTGACTTTTCTCCATTTATCCCTTCCTTGCGCGGAGGAAATATCTACTTAATCAGAGGCTCTTTAATTACCAGCATCACGTTTGCGTAACTTTTCTCTTGCCCTGGCAATCGCCTGTCTGACCTGGTTTGGACTCGTGCCACCGTAGTGGTCACGGGCATTGATGGACCCTTCGAGGGTAAGCACGTCGAAAACGTCAGCCTCGATCAGTACCGAAGCCTGTTGCAAAGTCGTGAGCTCGAGTTCGGAAAGGTCGATTTTTTTTTCAATCGCGACAGCAACAAGTTTACCCACGACATCATGTGCGTCCCGAAATGGCAGTCCTTTCTTAACCAGATAATCCGCGAGATCCGTCGCTGTTGCATAACCTTTCATGGTCGCATTGCGCATATTTACCGGTCGCGTGATGATCGCGGGAACCATGTCAGCAAAGGCCGTGAGGGAATCCTTGACGGTTTTAACCACATCGAACAATGGCTCCTTGTCTTCCTGGTTATCTTTGTTGTAAGCCAGGGGTTGTGATTTCATCAAGGTCAATAGTGTTGTCAGGGCGCCAAAAACCCGGGCCGACTTACCCCTGACCAGTTCCGGCACATCGGGGTTTTTCTTCTGCGGCATAATGGATGAGCCAGTGCAAAAACGATCCGGAAGTTCGATAAACTCGAATTGAGATGAAGACCACAGGATCATTTCTTCGGACCAGCGAGAAAGGTGCATCATCAGTGTGCTGGCGAATGCTGAAAATTCGATGGCGAAATCCCGGTCACTGACAGCATCCAGCGAATTCTCGCTGATAGCCTCGAAACCGAGAAGTTGAGCGGTGATCTCTCTTTTGATTGGGAACGTTGTTCCCGCCAGCGCAGCTGCACCGAGAGGCATGACGTTGGTTCTTTTGCGACAATCAGATAATCGACCAACATCCCGCTCCAGCATCTCGTTCCAGGCCATCATATGGTGGCCAAACGTAATGGGCTGAGCGACCTGCAAGTGCGTCATGCCAGGCAGAATAGTCTCAGCCTCACGTTCCGCAAGATCGATCAGGCCAATTTGCAGTCGGGTTATCAACTGTTCGATGTCGTCTATCTTGTCGCGAAGGTAGAGACGAATGTCTGTTGCCACCTGATCGTTTCTTGATCTGCCGGTATGCAGCGTTTTACCCACCTCACCAATTTTGTCTGTCAGTGCTTTTTCGATGTTCATATGTACATCTTCAAGACCCACAGACCAGGTAAAGGATCCGCTGAGAATATCCGCGCGAATCTCTTCCAACCCTGATTTGATCAACTCAAGTTCGTTGCTGGTCAGGACCTTGGCCTGTACGAGCATGGTCGCGTGGGCAACAGAACCGGTAATATCGTAAATGGCGAGAACCCGGTCGAAACCGACGGATGCCGTAAACTCCTCGACGAACGCATCTGTTGCTTCGTTGAATCTGCCGTCCCAGAGCTTTTTATCGTTCTCAGTTGACATTTTACCTGGCTATCCCAGCTATTCAGTCCTGCCACAGTTCGGGTTAACGCGCCGTGACTATCTAATTAGTTCAAGTTGGAGCGGATTGTAGCAGCATCGGGCTATACTAATACTCCGTCTATACTAAATTGATGGGCCAGTAGGGAGCTTACCAGATGATCCAAGCCGGAGTTGCAAACCCTGTGTTCGGCTTGCGCCCCATCTTGAATCATCTGCTAAGCTCTGATCCGTCAATTTAGTGTAGACGGAGTACTAGGTCCCTCTGCCCGCTAATCAAAATGGGCGTAGGATGAATTGGAGAATCAGTGGCGCAACAACAAGACGAAAGAGAAGTAGATTTTTTCCTGCCTGATCTCTGTCAGGCTCAGAGTATTATTTTCCTGGTGCTGGTTACTGAGTTGCTGGTGCTGGTGCTGGTTCTGGCCAATTCCAGCCTGGTGGACTTCGACTGGGTGGAGTTGGGTTTAACTTCACTGTTTGTGCAGTGGATCGTACTCCTGTCTGCCGGAATCCTGTGCAATTTACGACCGATACTGATGAACATGACGGTCGCTGCCGCAACCGCGACCGGTTATGTGCTGATTCTATCCTTGACCCTGATTTTCAGCATACTTGCAGTATGGTTGACGGAGAGTGAATTTGCCGAGTGGCGTATAGAAGAAATAGGCATGATCAGCCGGAACCTGATTGTTGCGGCGGTGATGACAGGTATCGCTTTTCGATACTTTTTCTTAACTCACCAGCTGCGCAGGCAGGAGCAGGCCGAGCTGAATTCGCGTATCCAGGCTTTGCAATCCCGTATCCGGCCTCATTTCCTGTTCAATTCAATGAACATTATTGCCAGTCTGATCAGCATTGACCCGAAAACTGCAGAAGAGGTGGTAGAAGACCTGTCTGTTTTGTTCCGGGCGTCACTTAACGATTCGAGTAATAAACCGGTCACATTGAGCGAAGAACTGGAGTTATGCGAGAAGTATGTCCATATCGAGAGCCTTCGGCTGGATGACAGGCTCCAGGTCGAATGGAAAATTGCGGTTGATCCCGAGAAGGTGCGGATTCCGATGCTGACACTCCAGCCCCTGTTGGAAAATGCCATTTATCATGGCATACAGCCCAGGTTGGAAGGTGGTGTGGTTACGGTGACGATTATCGAGCACGATGACAATCTTCTAATTACGATTACGAACCCGCTACCAGTAGGGGACATCTCCCATGAGCGGGGTAATCGGATGGCGCTGGACAATATTCGTAGCAGGCTGGACGCCATATATGGGGAAGAGTCGAGCCTGACTAATGAATCAGGTGAAACGGAATTTAAAACAAAAATAAGCTACCCTTTATCGGAATCAGGCTAACTTTTGTCCGGGAACAGGCAGATTCAGTTTTCGGACGAATGGGCGATTGAGTGTCATGAGTGTGAACTGCGTCACAAAACAGACCTGGTCGAGCATTTCTGTTCAATAATGTGCAGTGGGTCGCAGTTTTATTGAATAAAAAGGGTAAATTGCTGTTTCATAGCGGTCGATTTCGACCAGTGAGTTGTAAAATTTATTAGCGAGGTTTTCTCATACATGAAAGTGCTGGTAGTTGACGACGAAAAATTAGCGCGGGAACGATTAGTGCGCATGATTGGTACTTTAGATGCCTACGACGTAATTGGTGAAGCAGCGTCCGGTGATGAAGCCATACGCAAGACCATTGAAGTTGAGCCGGATATTGTGTTGCTGGACATTCGAATGCCGGGAACTGATGGAATCGAGGCGGGTCATCAACTTGCTGATTTACCATCCCCACCAGCAGTGGTTTACTGCACCGCTTTTGGTGAGCACGCCGTCGAAGCATTTGATGTCAATGCTGCCGGTTACCTGTTGAAGCCTGTTCGCAGAGAGACCCTGGTCGCTACCCTGGGCAAGATAGGTCGCGTAAACAAGGTTCAGGCGCTGTCCGTCACCGGCGAAGAGATGCCAAAACAGAAAGCCCGAACACATATCAGCGCCAAGACCCGGCGTGGAATTGAGCTTATTGCGCTGACGGAAGTGCGCTTTTTCCAGGCGGATCACAAATACGTCACCGTTCGCCATGAAGGCGGTGAGGTTTTGATTGACGATACGCTGCGTGACCTTGAAGACGAATTTGGTGATCGACTCGTCAGAATCCATCGAAACGCACTGGTGATGACGGATCACCTCGAAGGATTGGAGCGAGACACCCGCGGTCATTATCGCGTCAGGATGAAGGGTGTTGAAGATCGACTGGACGTCAGTCGAAGGCACGTTTCAGGGTTGAGACGTCTGGTGCAATCCCTGTAAAACTAACGGTTTAATTTACATGAAAGACCATAAAGGTGGCTATAATGCCGCCTTTTTTGTGTGTAATGCATTATGGTTGATTCACTGAGGATTGCGACACGTCAAAGCGCACTTGCCCTGTGGCAGGCACATCACGTCAAACAACAAATAGAAACAGCGCATCCAGGGCTTGAAGTTACGATCCTTGGAATGACAACCGAAGGTGACCGAAATAAACGTTCACCGCTCAGCCAGATCGGTGGCAAGGGCGTGTTCGTCAAGGAGCTTGAGGTTGCACTACTCGATGGCAGGGCTGACATCGCGGTGCATTCGATGAAAGATGTCCCATCGGTACTTCCACCGGAACTCACCATCAGCGCCATGTGCGAGCGAGAAGACCCACGTGATGCTCTGGTCTGCAACAAATATGACAACCTGGAGGAGCTTCCAGCAGGGGCTAAAATCGGCTCCTCTAGCCTGAGGCGACGGTTACAATTGAAACTCGCCAGAGAAGACCTCGTTTACGAAGAATTGAGGGGCAATGTCGATACCCGATTGCGTAAACTGGACGAGGATCACTATGACGCGATAATCCTCGCCGCCGCAGGCCTCAAGCGTTTGCAGCTGGGTGACAGAATTAGCCAGGCGATCTCCACCACTGTTAGTATTCCTGCTGCCGGACAGGGCGCTGTTGGCATCGAATGCAGGGCGGACAGTGCAGACTTGATTGCCTTACTCGATGCGATTAATGACCCTGAAACATACGATTGCGTCACCTGTGAACGAGAAGTGTCGATCGGGCTGGGTGCGAACTGCAATCTGCCGGTTGCAGCGTTCGCAGAAATCGTCGGCGCTAATATACAGCTGAATACTTACGTCAGCGATACGACAGGCGGGGTGACTATTAAACTCGCCGCTGAAGGACCCAGATCAGACGCGCGTGAGATGGCGAAATCTCTCACCATCCAAATGATAGCCCAGGGTGCCGATAAATTAATTGATTCGCATTCCTGATAAGGAATACAAGAAAAGCCGCGGAGCTAATATGGACCGAACGATTCTGTTGACCCGAAGCGACAATCAGAATGCGGTCTTTGAATCCTGTTTAAGACGCTCGCTGGACTTGCCTGACGACACCGGTGTGGTTAGCAGGACCCTGTTAAATCCTGTCACAGTGAAGTTATCAGAAGCATCGAAACGGAAAATCCTCGAGCTGGACCGGTACGATCATATCGTCTTTATCAGCCAGAATGCGGTTAAATATGGATTGCCGGGACTGAACGACTATTGGCCGCAATGGCCACTGTCATTGTCCTGGTACGCTGTCGGCCCTGCCACGGCAAAGAGGTTGAGAGACAACGGCATTGAAAGCCAGCAGCCTCAACTGGCGTCATCAGAGGGGTTACTGGCACTACCACTCCTCTCCGGGCAGGTAGGCAAGGTTTTGATTGTGCGTGGTGTGGGGGGCCGGGAGTTACTCAGGGAAACGTTGACCAAACGTGGAGCGACGGTTGACTACCTGGAAGTGTACAGACGTGAAGCGATTGACTATGGGGGTCATTTTAACCGCGATTTACAGGCGGAGGTGATAGTGCCGGTGTATAGTGGTGAGGCCATAGACAGGTTGATGGAGTTGGTGCCGGACTATTCTCAACTGAAACTCATTGTACCTTCAAGACGACTACAAATGATGGCAATTAAGAGTGGTTTTGATAAAGTCTGGCTTGCGGCGAATCAACAGAATGAATCTATGTTGGAGGCTGTGCTCAGGGTAGTAAACAATGCGAGTGATTAGAGGCGAATTGCTGAGATGACAGAGAAAACCGAGAGGTTATCGGTAGAGTTAAATGATGCCTTTGAAAGACTGGAGCAGGCCCAGGAATTGCCGGAGTCTGGTGCGGCTATGTCTCAAGAAAAGTCTCAAGAAAAGTCTGAAGGTAAGTCTCAAGAACAGTTTGAAGCGCAAAAAAGAGATGGAAAAATCCAGCAGTCTAACAGCTCGGGCACAGGTGGTATCGTTGGTGTTCTGACGGGATTGATTGCTATTGGAATCGCCAGCTATGCCGCGTTTAACACCTATCAGCTAAAAACCCTAGAGCCGGTTGAAATGGTCAGCAGCGCTGAAGTTGATCAGAAAATTGCCGCACTGAGGCAGGAGCTTGAACAAACAAGGCAAAGCTCAGCAGATGCGCAATCTGGTATTAGTAACCGGTTAGATGAGTTTTCTCGGTCACAGCAATTGTCAGCGCAGCAATTCGAGCAACAACTCAAGGACAGACTGGATCAGTCATTGTCGGATGTGCAGAAAGATATAGGCACCTCCAGTGAAGACTGGTTGCTCGCAGAAGCAGAGTACCTGATTCGCCTCGGCAGCCAGCGAGTCATGATGGAAGGAGACGCCCAGGGAGCCGTTGCGCTATTTGAATCGGCCGATGTGATCATTCGGGACGCAGTGGGCATCTCGGCTTTTGACCTGCGGCAGGCTTTAGCAAAAGATATCGCTGCCTTAAAGAGTGTCTCGGATCTTGATGTAGATGGCATATTTGTTCAGCTTGCCGCCCTGGTCGACCAGGTTGAAGGGTTGAAGCAGCATGAACTGAAATTTGTCACTGAGGACCTTCGGGTACAGGTCAGCGATACAGAAGGTCTGTGGGGTCGTTTGGTCGCCCTGGTTTCATCCGGTCTGGAAAGACTTGGACGGTTGGTCGATTACCGTGCTGAAGGCAGCGTTGTGACACCGATCCTTCCGTTGAAAGAAGAATATTACTTGCGTCAGAACCTGGTGATGCAACTGCAAATTGCACAGTTGGGGCTGTTACGTGCCAACCAGCAGATTTTCAGCAGTAGTTTGAATGAAACCCAGGAGTGGATTGTTCGCTACTTTGACCCTGAACATCCAGCGACCGTTGCCATGATCGCTTCAGTCTCGAAACTAAAGGAACTGAGTGTGTCGCGGCAGATGCCGGATGTCTCCAAGTCATCTCGCGAAGTACGGAGGTTGCTGGCCAGATTTCATGAAAAGAATAGTCGCCGTACTGTACCTGTTGAATCAGAAGCTCCTGAAACTAGTGCTCCTGAAACCAATGCCCCTAAAACCCGGGCTCCTGTCATAGAACCGCTCGGGATAGAGTAATGAAACGGTCACTGCTTTTTTTACTGATCGTCGTCGTGTTCGCGGGTTGGATAGGGACATTGGTGGCCCGCGACCCTGGCTACGTGTTGATTTCTTATAACGGTGCAACGCTGCAAACCGGGTTATGGGTCATGCTGGCGATGCTTACGGTTGCTGGGCTGACAATCTACTATTTGATGCGTCTGAGCAATACACTCCGGGGGGCCACAGGGCGATTCAGGAATTGGGGCGGTGAGCGTAAGCGGCTCAAGGCGAGCCAACTTACCACCAGGGGGCTCATCTACTTTCAGGAGGGTGATTTCGAACGGGCTGAGAAATTTCTTGTCAGTGGAGCAAAGAATCACGCATCTCCCACCATCAATTATATTGCCGCGGCAAAAACAGCGGATGTACGAGGAGATAGTGAAGCCCGGGAAGCTTATTTGCGCCAGGCCCTCTCAGTCGAACCAGGTGTGCAGGGTGCCGTTGCCAAGGCATCGGCCGAAATGGCCCTGGCGCGTGGTGAATGGCAGGCATGCATCGACTACCTGGCCGAAAACAAGGACAATCTCGCTACAATGATGTTAAAAAAAGATGCCCTGATTCAATTACAGGATTGGGATGCTCTGGCGCAACTGATTCCCAGGATTAGAAAACTTGGGCAGGGTTCCCCGATGGATGATATTGAGAAACAGGTCTTGCTCCAACGGCTGAATGAAACAGGCCTTGACGATCAACGACGATTAGCGATATTCAAAAAAGGGCCTGAAATCTTGCGCCAGGACGAGCAGGTTATCCTCACTCTCTGCGGTGCAATCAACGATGAAAAAGAATCAGAAGCCATTCTGCGCAGCGCCCTGAAAAAATCCTGGCGAGGTGCCCTGGTTGAAGCCTATGGCTCACTGGGAAAAGAAACTCTGAAGCGCCGGTTAAAGGCGGCCGAAGGATGGCAGAAGTTCCACCCGGACGATCCTTTTTTGCATCTCTGTCTTGGTCAGCTTTACGAAGCATCGGGAGATCGGGAAAACGCCAAGAAAGCGTACGAGAAGAGTATCGAAAATGGCAACACAACCCACGCCAGTCACCACCTGGCGAATCTCCTGGCCTTTGATGGCGACTTCGAAAAAAGCAATGAATACCTGCGATTGGCTTTGAGCGAGTAATCGCCAGCATCTACCAGGTGTCGATCGGATGCTTCTTGGCAGGCCGGTTGAGGTCGCGTTTAAGGTGACGCAGCAGCCTGCTGATTTTCTCCCTGGATTCAGACGGAGCGATTACATCGTCTATGGCATCACTGTATCGCATTGTTGAGAAGCCATCGAAATGGCCAACCTCCATAGTGGGCCAGGCAAGACAGAGTGGGGGGACGCCCCGGGCGCTGGAATATCCCGTCATCAAGGTCAGGCCCAGTCCGTATCCTCGCCGCACTATGATACTAAAAAGAGGCACTGTTCGATGCTGGTGAGCCATGATCGGCCGGGTGTGCCAACGGGTGATGATAGGTTGTGTGATCTCGCTTTCACCCTTGGGTTGCCAGGTTGATACGCATCCCGGTGTATCGATGAGCGAGACGATGGGATACTCGTAAGAATCGCATAATTCGATGAACCTTGAAATCTTGGTTGCCGCATCGGTATCAATGGCGCCATCGTCAACGAGCGGCTGATTGGCCAGCACGCCAACGGTTCGCCCATTTATTCGGGCCAGCGAGGTAATCAGAGAGGTGGCGAATCGGGGCCGCAGCTCGAACACACTGTCCGCATCCACCAATGCCTGAATAACCTGACGCATATCGTAGGCGCCCTCGTTCGGAACCAGGCCATCAATCCGGTCTGCAGTCTCAGCAGCTCTTCCCGATTCATGGTCTTCGTAATAGGCCAGGTAACTGCGGGCGGCGTTGATTGCTGCGGTATCGTCCTCGACCAACAGATCAATCCCGCCGGTGACCTCGTGCATGTCTACCCCCGCAAGTTCTGTCGCACTGAGCCTGACACCGAGTGCAGCCTCAACCATGGGAGGGCCGCCAAGCCCGATGGAGGAATCCTTTGTTGCGATTAAGAAGTCGGAAAAGGCCGCCAGGCTGGCGTGTCCTGCAAAGGAAGGGCCAGAGACAATCGCGATGGTGGGTACCCATCCCGAAAGTTCAGCGTTTCCATCGATGATGGTAAAACGGCCCACGGGTCCACTGAATTCGATATGACCCAATCCTGATCTTGGATGCCTGGCCCGGCTGCCGCCACCATCAACGAAAAACACCAATGGCCATCGGTGTTCATGGGCCAGTGCGAATAACCGACCTAAACGCCCGGCGCCATAACCGCCACCCCGGTCCGTATAGTCCGTTGATGAGGCGACAACCACCTGGCCGTTAATAGTGCCAACGAAGTCAACCCCACCAGTCTCTGCCACCCATTTACCGTCCGATGTTTGCCCGGCAATTGATCCATACTCGACCATCGAGTCTTCATCGAGGAGTAGCTTGAGTCGTTCCCTGGCGGTCATTCTGCCGCTCAGGTGTACCTGGGTAACTGCGTCCACACGGGAGGAATCGGATCTTGTTCCCCGTGCTGCGTCAAGATCCTCGATGAGTTTTTTGTCCATGGGGTTGATTGTCGTTTTAGTGAGGATCGACGGGGTGTTTTTTTGTTTCCCCGAATATTCTTGGAATACGTTCAAGAATGGCACTGATGCAATCCCGGGTTTCCCGCGGGTGAATAATGTCGTCGAACATGAAGCTTCTACCAGCCCGCAAGCCTGAGGTCTGGTCGCGCATTTTGTCCGCGTAAGCGTCACGGATCGCCATCGCGTCGGCTTTGTTTTTCGCAGCAAGAATCTCTTTGCGTTTCACCAGGTAAGCGGCGCCTTCAAGGGACATTCCACCGGATTCTACCGTGGGCCATGCGAGGCGTAACTCAGGAACAGATCTACCTGACCCCCAGCCCGACATCGCATAAGGGCCCAGGCCATAGGCCTTGCGTATTTGCACCGAGCAGAGGGGTACGGTGCGGTGATGCAATGCCGCCAGAGGTCGGGCGTGATGCCTTGCCATGCCCTCACGCTCTGCCTGCGGACCAACCATGTAGCCTGGATTGTCGATAAAGGAAATCAGTGGAAACTCATAGCTGTCGCAGAGTTCAACAAACCTGGCAGCCTTGTCTGCAGCCTCTGAATCGATGGCTCCCGCCAGGGGTGACTTGGGTTGATTGGCGAAGATACCGACGGATCTTCCTTTCAAACGAGCAAAGACCGTCAGCATGGACCGGCCCCAACTTGCTCCCAGTTCCAGCACACTGTCGGCATCGGCAACGGCGGTTATGACTTTTCTCATGTCGTAGGGGCGGCGCCTGTTTTCCGGGATGATCGAAGCGATTTTGTCATGGTTGGTGGAGGCTTTGCCTTCAGTTGGATTTTGATGATAATACGACAGGTATTGTTGCGCCGCGGTGATCGCTGCCATCTCGTCATCTACTATCAGATCGATATTACCGGTTTTTGCATAGTCCTGCACCGGTCGCTCTACAGTCCCGGTCGTAGTCCTGGAACCGATGGTAGAAGTGCGAGTCGCAATCACGAAATCGGACAACATGGCAATTCCTGCATTTCCGTCGAGAGCGCGACCGCTGATAATCGCAATAGTCGGTGCCCAACCTGACAACTCTGCAAGCCCGTCGTAGACATCCCAGCGACCCCTTGGTGCGATAACAATCGGAGGCACGGGTTGGGGGTCTCCCGGTCGAGCACCCTCCCCGTCGACGAAAAGAATCAGTGGCCAGCGATGTTTGTTGGCAAGGTAAATCAGGCGCCCGAGTTTGCGTTGGTTCCTTTCGCTCTGGGTGCCCTTTGCTACCGTATGATCATAGGATGCGGCGACCACTGGTTGCCCGGCGATGCACCCGGCACCGGCGATAAGACCATCTGCAGTTGACTCGTCTTCTTCACGGGAACTGGCGCCGGCTAGAATGCCATATTCGACCAGGCTCGCCGGATCTAGCAGGTGTGCAAGACGTTCTCTCGCGTGGAGTTGATGGGCGCCGGGAGCCTGGGGAACCTGTATTGCACGTTCCCGAGCTTCCTGTATTTGGCGAATCAGCTTTTCTTCCAGGGGTTTCTCCGGTGTTTACTGTTCTCTTGGGAACCTCTGATCAAGGTCGGTATGCCGCACCAAATATCTACTTAATCAGAGGTTCCCTGGGTGCGTAGGAGAATATATCCGAGAACATGTTTTTTTCTGGCATCCCCTTTTCGACAAACTTATCCAGGGTGGCGTAAACCATACCCGGGCCGCCACTGACGTAAGCAGTGAGGCGCGAAACATCTTTGAAATCCTGCAACGCGATTTCACCCACCAGACCTGTTTTACCGTTCCAGTCAGGTGAAGTATCAGGGTCACTAACGACAGGAATATAGTGAAAATTTTCGTGTTCCCTGACCCAGGATTCGCACAATTCGTTGAGATACAGGTCTCTGTCTGATACTACCCCCCAATACAGGTAGACAGGATGCGGAAGGCCTCCCGGGATGATCTCTTCAATAATGCTCTTCATCTGCGTTATGCCTGTACTGGCTGCCATCAGCAGTAACGGACCGGTGGGCGCACGGTTAAGGAAGCAGTCCCCTTTAGGAATTTCGATGTCTAAATAGTCAGCCCTATCCAGTAGTTTTTCTATAGCATCAGAGTCTTCCGAGTCTGGCGTCGGCCTGACATGCAGCTCAATCTGGTTTTTAAGTGAAGGGGCAGATGCAATTGAGAAAGGACACTTCCGGTCGGGCAACAACATCTCCAGATATTGCCCGGCGCGGTAGTTTATGGATTCACCTGCCGGGATGTTGAGGAATATCTGGCGGGTATCGTGATTGTAAAATTCAATGGAATCTATTGAACAACGTAGTGTTTTCAATTGAAAAACTATGTCTCTACTTTCGCTTCATGGAGGCGAAGAATTCTTCGTTGGATTTGGTCTTCTTCAATCGTTCAAGCAAAAACTCGATTGCGGCGAGGTCGTCCATTTCATGCAGAATCTTGCGCAGGATCCAGGCTTTCTGCAGATCTTCCTCTGACATCAACAGGTCCTCACGACGAGTACCTGAACGACGTATATTGATAGCCGGGTAAACGCGTTTTTCAGCGATCTTTCTTTCCAGGTGAAGTTCCTGGTTACCGGTACCTTTAAATTCTTCGTAGATGACTTCGTCCATTTTCGATCCGGTATCAATCAGGCAGGTTGCAATAATTGTCAGGCTACCACCTTCCTCGATGTTTCTGGCCGCACCAAAGAAACGTTTCGGTCGTTCCAGGGCGTGGGCATCAACACCGCCGGTTAACACCTTGCCGGAGGCTGGAATAACCGTGTTGAAAGCGCGCGCCAGCCGGGTAATAGAATCGAGCAGAATAACGACGTCTCTCTTGTGCTCCACCAGACGCTTCGCCTTTTCGATGACCATCTCGCTCACCTGAACATGCCGCGAAGGCGGTTCATCGAAGGTGCTCGCGACGACTTCGCCACGCACTGAGCGCTGCATTTCTGTTACCTCTTCCGGGCGTTCATCAATTAGCAGCACGATGAGATGACATTCGGGATTATTGCGTGCGATGGCTTGGGCGATGTTCTGCAGTATAAGCGTTTTTCCCGCTTTCGGCGGCGATACGATCAAACCCCGCTGGCCCTTACCGATCGGTGAGGTCAGGTCGATGATTCGTGAAGTCAGATCTTCGGTACTGCCGTTTCCAGCTTCAAGATGCATAGGTTCGTCGGGGAATAGTGGTGTCAGGTTTTCGAACAGGATCTTGTTTTTGGATTCACCAGGATCTGTGAAGTTGATCTGGTCGACTTTCAGAAGAGCAAAATACCGCTCGCTGTCTTTCGGTGGTCTTATCTTTCCCGAGACGCTGTCACCGGTTCTTAAATTGAAACGGCGAATCTGGCTGGGTGATACGTAAATGTCATCCGGTCCTGCCAAATAGGAACTGTCTGCTGAACGCAAAAATCCGAAACCGTCCTGTAGTATTTCGAGTGTGCCATCACCGTATATTGCTTCACCGCCCTTGGCATGTTTGCGCAACACGTTGGCGATTATTTCCTGTTTTCTGGAGCGGCCCAGATTGTCCATGCCCATTTCGTGGGCGATTTCTAAAAGTTCGGGGATTGGTTTGGATTTGAGGTCAGTTAGATTCATAGGTCATGTCGTTGATTAGATGATTAAGGATTCGCGCCAACGCGATAGATTAGTTTGGGAAAAAACGAGAAGAGGATTAGTTAGTGATGCGGATCAGTCCAAAGAACGCTGAAATTGCTGCGCCATTTGTTTGAACTCTAGCTCTGTTTTGAGCTTTTGCCGCTGTTTAAAGTTTGACTATATTTAAAATGTCTTTTTTTGGGTCAATTGTCAACCCCTAATTTCCCAACGGGAAAAATTCGTTACCGAAATAACCGGTGCAATCGGTAAAACGGGTGGATGTGGGCACGGCTTACCGCCGTGCTCAGGACTCACATCTGTACAGGACACTCCGCTAGATATTGCTATCCAGAAAAGCAGTTAACTGTGATTTCGACAATGCGCCAACTTTTGTCGCTTCAACGGCACCGTTCTTGAATAACATCAAAGTGGGTATGCCACGAATACCATATTTAGGTGGAGTATTCTCGTTTGCATCAATATCAAGCTTGCAAATCTTCATTTTGCCGGCGTATTCGGAGGCGATTTCTTCCAGTACAGGAGCGATGACCTTGCATGGTCCGCACCACTCGGCCCAGTAATCTACGAGGACTGGCACATCGGAATTTATTACATCAGATTCAAAACTGTCATCTGTTACATGACTAATGTCGACCATTACTTACTTGCTCCTGGATGGGTTGTTCGATAGAAGTTCGCTATCCTATGCTGGACATGGAAATTACTCAACCAATAAACGAGGGAATAGTCAGGTTTTTAGTTGTTGGGCGACGCGCATCGCAAAGTAAGTCAGGATCGCGTCTGCACCGGCACGTTTCATAGCTAAAAGCGATTCAACAATCACTTTTTCATCAAGCCAGCCGTTCTCGATGGCCGCCATCTGCATGGCATATTCTCCGCTGACCTGATAGACCATTGTCGGTACCTGGAACCTGTCTTTTACTCGACGGACGATGTCCAGGTAAGGCATGCCGGGCTTTACCATCACCATATCGGCGCCTTCGTTTAAGTCCAGGGCTACCTCTCGCAAGGCCTCGTCACTGTTAGCCGGGTCCATTTGATAGGTTGCCTTATCGCCCTTGCCCAGATTGGCGGAGGACCCTACCGCGTCACGAAACGGCCCATAGTAGGCTGAAGCATACTTGGCAGAATAGGCGAGAATTCGGGTATTGGAGAATCCCGAGGCTTCCAGTGCGGTGCGAATGGCACCGATCCGGCCGTCCATCATGTCTGAGGGTGCCACGACATCAACCCCTGCTTCCGCCTGCACCAGGGCCTGTTTAACCAGTGCAGTGACCGAAATGTCATTGCTCACGTAGCCCTGGGCGTCAAGAATGCCATCCTGTCCATGGAGGGTATAAGGGTCAAGGGCAACATCGGTCATTACGCCAAGTTCAGGCGCTGCTTCCTTGATGGCCCTGACGGCCTGGGGTGCCAGTCCGACCGGGTTGTAGCTTTCTTCGCCATTGTCGGTTTTCTTTTCAATTGGGACCACGGGAAATACTGCCATCATGGGAATTCCCAGCCTTTGGGCCTTCTTCGCTTCCTCCCTGAGTAAATCAATGGTCATCCTTTTGACCCCGGGCATGCTGGGGACGGCTTCGGTGGTGCCCTCGCCTTCTATGACAAAAACCGGATAGATCAAGTCAGCCACGGTCAGTTCGTTTTCCCGCATTAATCGGCGGGAAAACTCATCCCGCCGCATTCGCCGCATACGGGTTGCTGGAAATTGACTTTCCATAGGTCAGGTACTCATTGAAAACGAGAGCGCATTATACCGATGCGGACCAGGATCTGACATTGATTTCACTGGCCACCCGGCCTCGTGGAAGAAATTGTGTTGGCTTGAGCACGTCAAATGACAAATTGTCATTTTCATTGACAGGGGAGTGAGTGCGGGGGTAAGTTACTGACAGATTGTCATTTTAGAAACTAATCTTAGAAGCAACATGGTTGAATCATTGGTCAGACCCAGGCCTGACAAATCCCGCTCTCCGATAAGCAGATCTCACGCCACAACCTCCCAGACATTGCAGCGGTTGAGGGATTCTGCACGGGATTTGTTTGTCAGGGTCGGGTATCACGACACCCGTCCCCAGGACATTGCACGCAATGCCGGGGTTGCAAGCGGGACGTTCTATTTGCATTTCAATGACAAAAATAGTGCATTCCTGGATTTTGCAGAGCAGGCCCAGACCGAGCTTATCGACTGCCAGACAGAGAATCTTGAAGGAGTCCAGGGGCATCGCGCGCGATGGCGAGTCGTCATCGAAACCATTATTAATTTTGGTTTCGAGCACCCGGGAATACTCAATGCGGCGTTTTTGGACCCTGTTTTGATAGCCCCGCATAATGATGAAGCCTGGCGGATGTATGATCGCCTTGGAGCGATGGTAAAGATGGTCCTGGCCGAAAGCACACCGGAAGTTTCGGGTGAATATGACCTTGAAATGGTGAGCCACGCGATTTGCGGCATGTTACGGCATGCATTGACCTATTCGGTTCGCAAGCAGTTGGATCTGGACAAATTGACAGATGACCTGAGCCTGTTTATTGATCGTGGCCTGGGTCTGGACAAACAACAAGTTAGCTAAGTGAGGGCAATAGATGAGTCGAGTAATTTATTCCAAAGATGAATTGGAAGCCGAAATTGACTACGCGACACCACATATGGAGTCTGGAGAGAAGCTCCACGGTGGATTTGACGGGGATGGCAACTATGTAACCCCCCGAACAAAATACCGATGGGAAGCCATTAACGCGTGGACAGAACAGCTCAAAGCCAACCAGGTAGAGATCATTGAAGCGACGACAGCACTGTTGACTGAGCCGAACTTTCCGAATGTCGAGCAACAGGTATTCCTGATAAAAAATGGTGTTGAGCAACCTTTTTGGGATTCACTGACCATCACCGGCTTGATTGAAGCCCGGGGTAAGGCGCTGGCGGAGCTCAATCCACCGAACTTCCAGGAGATTATTGTCGAAGATATTTCCGCAACGGCGCTCGGTCATATGCATAAGGGCCTGATGACCTCTCACGGATGGGATGAGGGCGGACGCGACGGGTCCGGGCAGGGCGGCCACGATCTGATGTGGTTCGTTACCCGGGACCTGATTTTTGGCAAAGACAAATACCCGATTCCAACCCCTCCTGCGAGCATTGGACGTGAGAAAGATGAAAGAGAGATGGAGGAGTTACCCGCTGGACACGAGGCACTTGTGTCCTTTTTGATGAATTTGCTGATGATCGAGGTTCGTGCGGAACAGGCCTTCAGATTCTATGAATCAGTGATTGGAAATGCAAAACTCTTTACCGACAAACGAGCAGAAGCAGCCCTGGCGGTTCAACTCGTCAACAGGATTCGCATGGACGAGAACATACATGTGGCCTGGTTACGCGCTGCCGTATCTGAATTTCGAAGTTTCACTATCAAGACGGTGTCCGGCGAACAGGTGAGCGGAGCCAGTATTCTTGATCCCATCTGGGAAAAAATGGTTCATTGGCATTCCGTCGAGATGCATGAGGCGAATAGAGAAAACAACCGCAGTGAACTGAAAAAGAAGATTCTCGCAACGCCCAATGGTGCAGGCCTCATTGATGACTTTAACAATCTTGCCGCTTGAACTTACCGTTTGAACTTGATACTTAAGAACTAAGGAACTTGTCAGGAAGGAAAAACGAATGAAATTTGGAATTTTTTACGAACACCAACTACCCAAACCCTGGTCTGAAGGACTCGAGCAGAAGCTCTTTTCCGATGCACTGGATCAGGTTGAGCTTGCAGATAGACTGGGTATCGACTATGCCTGGGAAGTGGAGCATCACTTTCTGGAAGAGTATTCCCATTCGTCAGCGCCGGAGATTTTTCTTGCTGCCGCATCCCAGCGAACCAGCAATATTCGATTGGGACACGGCATCAGACAAGTGATAGCGAACTACAATCATCCCGCGCGAACGGCTGAATGTATTGCGACTCTGGATCTGGTGTCAAATGGCCGTGTTGACTTTGGTTCCGGTGAATCGTCAGCGATTCTTGAACTGGGTGGATTCGACATTCCCGTTGAGTCGAAACGCGAGCAATACCTGGAGGCCCTTGAACAGGTCGCGAACATGCTGGCCATGGATCCCTACCCCGGGTTTGACGGCAAATACTTCAAGATGCCCTGCCGTAACATTGTGCCAAAGTCTGTACAAAAACCTCATCCGCCGTTGTGGGTCGCCTGTTCCAACCGGGAAACGATTAAGATGGCAGCGAGTCTTGGTATTGGTGCCCTGACCTTCGCCTTTGTGGACCCGTTGGAAGCCAAGCATTGGGTCGATGAGTACTATGACATCATCAAGAGCGATCAATGTGTACCGATTGGACACGCGGTAAACGCAAACATCTGCATGGTTACCAGTTTTTCGCTCCACCAGGATCGAGAAGTCGCCATTAGCCGTGGCCTGGAGGGCTTCGAGTTCTTTGGATATGCACTCGGCTCACTATATGGCTTTGGTGAGCATAAACCGGGCCGGGAAAATCTGTTTGCTGAGTTTGTTGAACAAAGAGAGAAAAACCTGACTGAAAATCCGATCAATATCGGTGAAGCACTTACGGGTGGCCGGGGCGGCATCGGGACTCCTGAAGACATGCGGGCGCACTTGAGAAAGTTTGAAGAAGTCGGCGTCGATCAGGTTACATTTATTCAGCAAGCCGGTATGAACAAGCATGAACATATATGCGAATCACTGGAATTGTTCGCATCCGAAGTCATGCCGGAGTTTAAGGAGCGGTCCGCAGAACGAGAAGCCAAAAAACAGGTTGAACTTGCACCCTATATTGAGGCGGCCATGGCTCGAAAGCAGTACATGCCGCAATTGGCAGATGAAGACATCCCGACTTTCCCCGCGCTGGGTCGTTCAGTTGTTGAAGGCAAGGAGGATCCGAACAAGGCGGCTTCTTAGGGTTCCGTAATTTCGGGGTTGGAGTGATTGACAGCGCGGTAAGGTAATTGAGTGAAACGGGGATGCTCAATTGAGAACACTGTCCCCCGCGAGCTCTTCGAGGGTTTCGGTCGCTTCCAGCCATTGCTCTTCGACGGACACAATTTCTTCTTTCAGACTTAGCTGATCGCGCACCAGATTTTGCAAATCGCCTACCTGATTTTCGTCATAGGTTGAATTATCGGCCAGTTTTGTATCCACCTCGGTCAGTTTTCGCTGTAGTCGTTCCAGCGACGTGTCCAATGTCTTTAACCGGGCTCGGAGTTGACGGGTTTCTTTGTTATTCCTCTTTATTTTTGCTGCGGGTGGCTTGTTGATTGATTTAGCCGGGGTTTTTGAGGTTCTTCCCAGCAACCGCAGGCGATAGTCTTCGAGATCGCCCTCGAATATTTGCACTGCCCCGTTTTCTACAAGCAGGAAGGCATCGACGGTATTGGCCAGCAGATGCCGATCATGGGAAACCAGCAAAATAGCGCCCTCGAAATCCTGCAGTGCAATGGTAAGTGCCTGGCGCATGTCCATGTCCAGGTGATTGGTTGGTTCATCCAGAAGCAGCAGGTTTGGTTGGGTAAATGCCACCATTGCCAGGGCGAGACGGGTTTTCTCACCCCCGGAGAAAGTTTTAATAGGCTCGTGGACCTTATCTCCCCTGAAATCAAAACCACCCAGGAAATTTCTGATTTGCTGCTCTCGCAGGGCGCGATCAAGTCGTTGTATATGCTGGAAACTCGAATCGTTCAGGTCCAGGTCGTCGACCTGGTGCTGGGAAAAATAACCCAGAACGAGGTTTGCGCCATCGTGTCGATCACCACCCAACATGGGTAGTTCGCCACTCAGGCTCTTTATCAGTGTCGATTTTCCGGCACCATTGTGACCCAGCAACCCGATTCGATCACCGGGATGAATGTTGATGCGAATCTTGCTGAGGACGGTATCCGAGTAGCCGAGATCCGCCTGATCAAGTGAAAGCAGTGGGTCAGAGGACTTTTCTGCTGGAGGTATCTGGAATCGAAATGGCGAATCAATATGCGCCGGGGCAATGACCTCCATACGTTCCAGCGCCTTGATGCGACTTTGAGCCTGGCGAGCCTTGGTTGCCTGGGCGCGAAATCTACGCACAAATTCCTGCATATGTTTTATATCGCGTTGTTGCTTCACATAGTTACTCTGCTGTTCCGCCAGCCGGGCCGCTTTTACTATTTCAAACTGGGAGTAGTTACCGGTAAACAGTTCGATGGTCTGATGATGTAAATAGGCGATGGTATTGACTGTTTCATCAAGAAACTCCCTGTCATGGGAAATCAGGACCATCGTCCCCTGGTAGTGTTTGATCCAGTTTGACAACCACAGGATTGTGTCCAGGTCCAGATGGTTGGTTGGTTCGTCCAGAAGCAGCAAGTCAGACGGCGTCATCAGCGTACGGGCTAAATTCAGCCTGATTCGCCAGCCGCCGGAAAACTCCGCCAGTGATTTGCTGTTTTCCTCAACGCTAAATCCCAAACCCGCGAGGAGCTGCTCGGCCCTGGGCTTCGCGGTGTAGCCGTCAATGCTGTCCATACGTTCGTGCAGGACTCCAATCTGGTCATATTCACCGGACTGCTCGGCAGTTTCCAGGCTGCTATGAACTTTGACCCATTCGGTGTCACCGCCCAGGACATATTCCAGGGCTGTCTCATCGGTCGCAGCAACTTCCTGTTCGAGATGGGCAATCTTGATGGTCGCGGGATAATCCAGGTCGCCCTGGTCCGCCTCAAGTTCTCCGATGATCAACTTGAACAAACTGGTCTTGCCAGCGCCGTTGGCTCCAATCAGGCCTACCTTGCGACCCTGGTGGATAGTGAAAGAGACATTCTCGAACAGAAGTTCGGTGCCACGCCGTAGAGCAATCTGGTTAAAAGAGAACATCGAGGAATACTGATAGGGGAAATTTGGTAAGTAGACCTATTGTAACAGAGCAGACACCGTTGGCGGTGGTTGCACTTCATCAGGTTTGAATTTGTCGTAAACTCAATCAGATCGGTGCAACTGCGATTAACAGAGACGTGAACAGATAATGATAATAAAAGTGATGATATTGGGCTTGATTGCTGCTTTTGTCGGGCTCTTTTTTGTTGACGGCCCCAGTGGTGAACCGATCTTGAAGTTGCCTGACCTTAACCCTGAAACAGCGGAACTGTTAAATACACCGGGCGAGCCCATCAGGGTCTACAAATGGAAGGATGAAAATGGCATCTGGCAGTTCTCGGGTGAGCCGGTCGAGGGTGAGCATGTTGAGGTAATGGAATTGGATGGCAAAATCAACACAATACCCGCAGTATCGGTAGCGGCTGACAAAGCAGGTGGTGTGCAGGGTTCTGCGTCCGGTCTGCCTGCTACCCCACACGGTTTGACCTCAGTTTCACCAGATAAGATCGCTGAAATGATGGACAGTGTTAACAATATGCAGGAGACGGTCGATGGCCGCAAAGCGCTAGTGGATAAGAATACTGGTGTGAAAAATTAGCATTTGGGACGCGTTAGCTGGAACAGGCCGATGATTGTCAGTCCAATAAAACCAACCAGGGTCCAGCCGGGAATGCTGATGCCGAGAAAAAGCCAGAGAACTTTTGCACACTCGCCGTCACCAGCCAGCACCATGGACAGCGCTTCGGTCAGGGAAAAGACATCGAGGAGGTAGTCCAGACTGGCCCCACAGGCCGGTACCTGGTCCTCAGGAAGACTTTGTAACCACAGCTGCCTAGATGATATGCCAGCGCCGATCGTTGCTGAGAGAGCAATCAGGGAAGCATAGACTTTAATCCCGAGATCTTTCGAACCATGAATCGCAGCGATCAGCGCAATCAATGCGACAACAATCACCATTACGCGTTGCAGGATGCAAAGATTGCAGGGTTCAAGATCCAGGACATGTTGCATGTACAGTGCGACGCACATTAAGCCAACACACCCCAGGAAGACGATAAGAAAAATAACGCGGGAATTTGGAAGTACCATCAATACGAGCTTCTGGACTGAAATCACGCCCATTATGACAGCCCTGAGCGGCTCTTAGTAGACAGCCCTGAGCGGCTCTTAGTAGACAGCC
>JAPYTQ010000012.1:91982-97579 GCA_029941905.1 Pseudomonadales bacterium
GTAGACAGCCTCAGGAGGAATCAGCTATCCACTGCTCTGCGAAGGATTTTAATTCGGGGAGAAAGTTCAGGAAATCATCTTCCAGGGCTGATCTGTTTTGCTCAAACTGTTGAAAACCGTTAGCCAGCGGGTTATTCCGGCTGAGGCGGCGGGAGATGTTTTTCAAAGCCTGATCGATAAAGGCCTCGTTTTTGTATCGCACAAGGGATGCTGAAGACTGCATCCACAGGATGGTATCCAGTGCGTTTTGTGGCAGGAAAGGTTTCGCTTTAATGACAAGCTTACAAGCGTTTTCACTGAATTCTTCCAGGGAAACGGGCGACCAAATCTGCCAGTTTTGAGCAAGGAAGTGATCATAGACGATATCGGTGATGATGCCCGAGTAGCGGCGAAATTCCGGATCCATGCGATGCTGGCTCTGTTTAACAAGCGGATGTCGGTCCGTGTAAGCGTCAATAGCACGGTGCAGGCGGATGCCGAGCTCGATTCGGTCGGGATGCTTGCCTGCTAACCTCCCTTTGACAAAATCTCCCAGAAAGCCCCCTACCATAAGTTCCTCGTGGGGGTGAGAAAGATAGAAATGAGCGAGGTGATTCATCGTCCGTGGTTGGCTATGCTCAGGTTAACTGACAATAGCCAGGTACTGCTCACGGATTTTATTGAGGTAAGTGTCAAAGTCATCCTCATCAAGCTGCTCGATCTGGTTCTGGTCCGCGATGGATTGGCTGGCTATGTGCGTGAAATATTCCAGCTCGGCCTTCGATAATGGCTGTTCCTGGAAATACGTCTTGTGTGCTAGCGTCTGATTCATGGCAAATCGAAAAAACGGTACCGACTCTGATTGCATGTCCTGCAGGATTCGTCCGCTTGGGGTGAGGTCCGGATTTCGTAGTTTCTGCTGCTGCCTGAGAATACTTTGTTGATGAGCATCAGATCCGTTTTTTGCGACGGCGTCGAGTCGTGCGGCCAACGGTAACAGATCGGTTAGAATTTCCTGGCCCCATTGAGAAATTGTCCGCTGCCTGCCCTGATCATTCAGCAAGGTGGAGGGGTCACGTCCCTGGTGTACCACCTGGTTAACGTTTGACTTCACACTTTGGCACAAGTCGTCATCATGGCTGGGGCTGTCTATCAACAGGCAGTACAACAGGAACGTATTGAGAAAGTGAATTGTTTCATCGTCAATTCCCAGGGGCTGATAGGGGTTAACATCCAGAAGACGGACCTCAATGTACTCCACTCCTTCGTCCAGCAGGGTTTGTAGAAAATTGGCGCCTTTGGCAGGCACTCGTTTGGCACGAACCGTGGTGTAAAACTCAGCTTCTGACTGCAATATACAGTCGTTGACCTGTAGGTACTCGCCGTCTTTGCGGCTGCCGATATCGGTATAAGAACCAAAAGGCGTGATCACAGCCCTGGCGATGTTACCGACATAGTTGTCCAGGCTGTTGTAGCAGATGTTCATCAGGTCGGACTGGGCATCGCTCTGGTAACCCAGATTACCGTTTCTTAGCGAGGTCGCCCCGGCTTTGTAAAGGCTGCCTTCGTCGAACGGGTCGAGGTTGTGTTCACGCCCCTTAACAAAGCTGTTACAAACGGCCGGAGATGCGCCGCTGAGGTAAACAGCAAGCCAGGAAAAACGACGGAAATTTCTCATCACATCAAAGTAGCGTTGATTGCGATAGTCAGTGGTGTTCTCTGTGTTCTCGATTCGCGCCATTTCTTCCCAGAGTTTCCCGGTAAAAGAGAAGTTATAATGGACGGCACATATGGTCTGCATGGATCGGCCATAGCGATTACCCAGGCCGTTGCGGTAGGTGGTTTTTAGTTTGCCCAGGTTGGACGTGCCATAGTAGGCGAGAGGAATTTTGGATTCACCCTGCAGTACACACGGCATGCTGGCAGACCAGAGTGATTCATCTTTCAGGCCGGAGTAGACGAATCGGTGGATATCGGTAAGTGTTTGCAGAGTCTCACTGACTGATTGTGAGACGGGAGTAATGAGCTCGAGTTGGGCCTCTGAGAAATCCGTCGTGATGGTGGGATGGCTGAGCTTGGAACCGAGGAAAGAGGGATGAGGAGCCCGGGCCAGGTTACCGTGGTCATCAACCCTGAGGGACTCCCGCTCAATGCCATGGTTGAACAACAGTGCTTGTGGGTCGACAGTGAGGAGTGCCTCGAGGCTCTTTTTGTATTCAGTGTTCTGTGTCATTCAAAGTGTTACCGGTCGTTATTAGTTTTTGCCGGAATTAAACCGACTGTTCAGCGTAGCAGGCACCCGGCCAGGGCGGCGCGTGTTAATCGAGGTTACGCTCGTGGAACCGATGGATAAGTCGGCGGTCTTTCTTACTCGGACGACGCGCAACATGAATATTACCCGCTGAGCGCCTCTGTTCTGTGATTCGCAAACGTAATTCGGTGCTTTCCGGTGTTTCACGATACAGGCGTTCCGCATCCGGGGCTCCACCACGTTTTTCTGACAACCCCATCACCACGACAGTTTTTTCATCCCAGCCCTGCCTGATCTTGAGCTGATCTCCCAGGCGGAGTTCTTTACCCGCCTTGCCACGGACGCCGTCAATGTGAATTTTACCACCATCAATGGCTTGTTTTGCTTTCGCCCGGGTTTTAAAAAACCGGGCAGCCCAGAGCCATTTATCTAGCCTGACTTTTTGAAGTTCGTTCATAGTACAATTTCTAATAGGTGCATATTCATTCTAGAAATAGCTGTCATCGGTCTGGTGCAGCAAGGTACCATCGACGGTATGAAGATCGTGTCAGGCTGAGGCGAACTACACTGGTATCCGCAAATTATTCACTTTCTTAAGCATATATTACGACGAGGTATTCTAACCTGATCATGGAAAAATTACTGGAAGGTATCTCTTCGATTTGTCGTGAAGCCGGTCAGGCAATTCTTGAGGTCTATGATCGTGATGACTTTGGCATCGAAATAAAGTCTGATCAGTCACCGCTGACCGCAGCCGACCTCGCAGCGCAAAAGATAATTGTTGCCGGTCTCCACACCCTGGCGCCTGATATCCCTGTACTGTCTGAAGAATCAGAACTGATATCTTTCGAGACCAGGCAGCAATGGTCCAGGTATTTTCTTGTGGACCCCCTTGACGGGACCAAGGAATTCATTAATCGAAATGGTGAGTTCACCGTCAATGTCGCATTGATTGATGAAAACAGGCCCATTCTGGGTGTCGTCTATGTACCGGTGCAAGATGTACTTTATACAGGCACCGTGCAGGGTGACAAAAAAAGCGCCACTGTTGAACGCGATGGTCAGCAGACACCAATATCAACCCGGTCGATGAGAGATAGATCAACCCGTCAGGACACCTTAACGATCGTTGCCAGCAGACGACACGGCAGTGGTGTAATGGAAGAATGCGTTCAGGTTCTCGAGGAGGCCTTTACCCTGGAAACCAGGAATATTGGCAGCTCATTAAAATTCTGTTTAATCGCAGAAGGCCAGGCGGATTTATATCCTCGCCTCGCGCCTACTTCTGAATGGGATACAGGGGCGGCTCAAGCAGTCGTCGAGGCAGCAGGTGGATCGGTGGTAGATGCTTATTTCAATCCGTTGCAGTACAACACCAAAGACAATATCTTGAATCCGTTTTTCTATGTCTTTGCGGATCCGGATTTTGACTGGCCGAACAGATTGGAAACCGTAAGCAAGTCCTAAAGAAATCATCTGACAAATCCATCTGACATAACTGCCTAACATAAACAATGGGGTGCAATAAATGGCTGACAAGTCAAAAGTATCTTTGCCGATGCCAACGCCGGAAACGGAACATTTTTGGAAAGGTGCGAAGCAAGCAGAATTGAAATTACAAAAGTGTGGTGACTGCAGTCACGTCTATTTTCCGCCAAGGCCGTTTTGCCCCTCCTGTGCTTCAAGGTCAGTTGAAGTATTTACTGCGAGTGGAAGAGGCACCTTGTACAGTTATGTTATTAATCACCGGCCACATCCAGCTCACGATAATCCCTACAGCATCGCAGTGGTAAGCCTGGATGAAGGCCCCAGGATGATGACCAACATCATCAACTGTCCCCAGACACCCGAGGCTTTGCAATTGGATATGTCCGTTGAAGTAATTTTTGAAGAAATGTCTGAAGAGATTTCTTTGCCGTATTTTCAACCATCCGCGACAGGAGCCTAACCGATGAAATCGAATACAGTTGCTATCGTTGGCGCCGCAGAAACAACAGAACTCGGCAGATTACCCGATACCAGTCAAATACAGCTTCATGCAGAAGCCGCATTAAACACCCTGGCTGATGCAGGTTTAAAGTTGTCTGACATTGATGGTGTTGCAACCGCCGGGGAGTCTCCGACCGGCGTCGCGCATTATCTTGGTTTAACCCCAACATGGGTCGATGGAACATCTGTCGGTGGATGTTCGTTTATGTTACATGTGCGGCACGCTGCTGCAGCCATCAATGAAGGCTTGTGTAACACGGTGTTAATTACCCACGGCGAGAGTGGCCGCTCGAATGTAGGGCGAGGAGGGTTCCGAGGAGGTGGTGGTCGGAGCACATTGGCGGGCCAGTTTGAAGCACCCTACGGCGGTATGGGCCCAACAACTTCTTTTACGCTACCGTTTTTACGCTATATGAAGGAAACCGGAACCACACTGGAACAGCTGGCGATGGTGGCGGTTGTTCAGCGAGAGTGGGCTGGCCTGAATCCCCGGGCCACATTGCGTGATCCTGTAACAGTGGACGATGTGATGAATGACAGGATGATCGCTTACCCGTTTACGAAGTCTGAATGTTGCCTTGTGACCGATGGTGGTGGAGCATTGATTCTGACAAGTGCCGAACGGGCAAAAGACTTGCCTCAAACACCGGTCTTCATAGTAGGCAGCGGTGAAAGTGTAGAAACGCCAATGATCAGTCAAATGGAAGACTTCACAAGTTCCAGGGCCTTCCGGGTTGCGGGCAAAAAGGCGTTTGATGAAGCCGGGATCAAACATGACGATGTTGATCACCTGATGATCTACGACGCTTTCGCACACCTGCCATTTTATGGATTGGAAGACCTGGGTTTTTGCGAGAAAGGAGAAGCAGGACCTTTTATCTCGGAGCGCAATACTGCCATTGGCGGCAAATTGCCACTAAACACTAATGGTGGTGGTTTAAGTTACATGCATTCCGGCATGTATGGAATGTATGCACTACAGGAAAGCGTCAGGCAAATGAGGGGAACTGCTCCTGCCCAGGTTGCCGATGCAAAAATCAGCGTTTGTCATGGCGTCGGCGGAATGTTTGCCGCTGGAGGAACAGTAATACTGACCAACGATCCCTAACACACTTGCGGCTTTTAAATAGTGGTTCCTGGCAATATTTCTAAACGCTTGCCTGTCGATCTCGCTCGCGATATATAAATCCTCGGAAAAGCTTGCAGCAAGGAACTATTTCACACATCTGCTGACGAACTAGTGCCTGCAGGAAAAAGCCACAAGCAGTTTGTAAGATGAACCAGAGTGGGAGCACTCCCAGCGGTATTGAATAAGCGCCTTCATCATTTTGTTTCAGAGCCTTCAGCTGCTCTTGTTTAGGGAGAGAGCCTTCAGCTG
>JAPYTQ010000012.1:97679-100525 GCA_029941905.1 Pseudomonadales bacterium
AGGGAGAGAGCCTTCAGCTGTTCTTACAAAGGGAGAGAGCCTTCAGCTGTTCTTACAAAGGGGGAGAGCCTTCAGCTGTTTTATAAAAAGTGGTCTCAGCTAGCCAAGCTGTACGCGCATCCTTCCTGCCGAGGAGAACACTGTATATTCATACAGCTTAGGCTAGCGAGGGGATAAATATACCTACATTCGAATTCAAAGAAAAGGGTTGAAAAATGGAGAATCCTACACAGGTATTTCCTTGACATTTAGAAAAGAAAGCTAAGGTTATGAAATCGCGAAGAAAAATCTTTTGAACTGATCGAAATTCTGAAAGTGAAAAATATTCTTCGAAGAAATTCTTGTTATGGCACGTAAATTGATCGACTTGGAGTGCTTGTGAGTGCTTTGTGAGTATCGTGTCAATTGATCACATCAATGACTATGTTGGGCAAATCTGACAATTGTGCAAAAAACAACCGAATTCCGACCAAACGACCTGGGTTGAAAAAAATATGCCGGACAGGCGGTCAGTTTTTAGTACCCAAAGGTCTAATTTTCCTTTTTATTGAATTAGTTATGGACAATACGCAATCTGAAAAAGATAATGGCGAAATATGGGATTCAAGCTATGGACATAGCTTATGGCTAGCCAATTATAGAGCGCAAAACTCAAAGTGTACAGGATTGTGTTGAGTTAACCCTTTAAAACTGGGAATTTGCCTGCATATAGCTCTGATGTATAGAAGCTCTGGAAACTGCGAAGTATGGAATATCTTGGATATAGGAAGCCCTTGATTATGGATAAGCTGTTAATTGTTGAAACTCTTAGTCTGGTTGAAACTCCTGTTATGGGAGCTCGTGATAAAGCAGACCTGGTTTTTCCTCATTTCATAAACATCGACTGTATCAAATCACTGAATGGAGCAACTGCCTTATGACTAGTAACCGCGAAGGAGATTTTGATTCTATCCTTGAAGATGATTCTCTTGATGGTTCCACAGAGAACCTTGAAGCCCTCGAGGCGCTCTCGGAAAATACTGGATTCCTCAATGAAGATGATTCTGAGGATGATTCAGAAGAATCCCGAATCAAGGTTTTAATCGACAAGGGAAAATCCCAGGGTTACCTCACCTATGATCAGTTGACAGAATCTCTGCCAAAAAATGTCACCGAGTCCGATGAGTTTGAAAACATCGTTCAAATGTTTGAAGAGATGGGCATCAGCGTCTATGACCAGGCACCCGTCATAACGGATCTAAAAGATGCCACAGGTGACGAAATCAGCCCAGAAAATGTTGCCCTGGCAACAGCTGAATCTGTTGTCGGCAAGACTATAGATCCAGTGCGCATGTACATGCGCGAAATGGGCACGGTTCCTTTGTTGACTCGGGAAGGTGAAATCACGATTGCCAAACGTATAGAGGATGGTATTCGTGAAACTATGGCTATCCTTTCCCGTTATCCGGGTGTCGTTAACAGAATAGTCGCCGAGTATGAAGCGGTTTGCGAAGAAGAAGGCGATCTCGGTGCCATCATTTGTGGTTTCCTCGATGTCGAAGACCAGATCCCCGACATGTCTGCGGTTGCCAAAGCAAAATCGTCCGGTAATTACACAGAAGATGAGAACGAAGAGAAGAAAGGCCTGGATGAAGAACTGGCCCATGCCCGATTCAGGGCAATTGTTAAGTATCGTGACAAGGTCAATAAGTTAATTGCACAGCACAGTCGCAGAGACAACAAAGTTGTTAAGGCGCAAGAAGAGTTGGCAGAAGCGTTTTCACTTATGAAGTTAATCCCGGCTCAAATGGACCCCTTACTGGAATTTGTCCGTTTTGATATGAGACAGATTCGAAAACAGGAAAAGGTTATTCGGGATCTACTGGTTTCCAAGTCAAAAATGCCGAAGGATAAATTCCTGGCCGGATTTGTCGGTCGAGAAACCGACATCAACTGGGTTGATGAATTAATTGCGAGCGACGAGCCCTTTGCGGAAAACCTGATTCGGTACCGTATATCGCTGCGTCATGCCCACAAGATTATTAATCGGATTGCTGATCGCACCCAGTTGGAAATATCTGAAATAAAAGATATCAATCGTCGCTTGTTTGTGGCGGTAGGCAATACACGATCTGCAAAACGGGAGATGATCGAAGCCAACCTCCGCCTGGTTATCTCTATTGCCAAAAAGTACACGAACCGCGGGTTGCATTTTCTTGACCTCATACAGGAAGGCAACATTGGGCTAATGAAAGCGGTGGATAAATTTGAGTACCGACGAGGTTTCAAATTCTCTACCTACGCGACCTGGTGGATCCGGCAGGCGATTACCCGGTCGATTTCCGATTTGGCGAGAACAATTCGAGTTCCGGTTCACATGATGGAAACCGTTAATAAACTCAACCGCCTGACTCGCCAACTCATTCAGGAGCTTGGACGATCGCCTACGATCGAAGAATTGAGTATCAAGATGGACTTGCCGGAGGAGAAAGTCCTCAAGGCCATTGATGTCGCCAAGCAACCTATCTCACTCGAAACGCCTGTGGGAGAAGATGATGATTCCACCATGTGGAATCTGGTGAGCGATACATCTGCCGAATCACCAATGGACCACGCAACTGACAAGGGGTTGAAGGAAACCACCACCAGTGTTTTGACGGCGCTGACGGAACGAGAAGCGAAGGTCTTACGCATGCGTTTCGGTATTGATATGAATACCGACCATACGCTGGAAGAAGTTGGCCGACAGTTTTCAGTGACTCGAGAGCGGATTCGCCAGATCGAAGCTAAAGCGCTTCGTAAACTGAGGCATCCTGCGCGTTCAGAACGACTGAGAAGCTTCATTGATCAATAGCCTCGATCAATAG
>JAPYTQ010000012.1:100625-121989 GCA_029941905.1 Pseudomonadales bacterium
GATCAATAGCCTCGATCAATAGGCTCGATCAATAGGCTCATTTGTCCTGGTAGTCCGGTGCTCTTTTCTCCATAAAAGCGGAGACGCCTTCACGCATATCGCCTGTCTGTGCAATTAAAATCTGTTGTCTGTCTTCCATGGCAACCACAGCTTCAAGGCTGGGCGCGTCGACGCTGATATTGAGGCACTCTTTCGTCAGCCTGACGCCAAGGGGTGAATTGCGAATAATATTGTTCGCCATTTCCAGGCCAGTATTGGCCAGTTCTTCACGAGGTACGACGTCGGATACTAGACCGCGCTGCAGCGCTCTTTCTGACGTAATAAAATTGCCCGTGAGGAGCAATTCTGATGCCAGGGAACTTCCTACCAGTCGTGGTAAAAAATAGCTGACGCCGACATCACAGGCGGAAAGCCCTATTCGGATAAATGCGGCATTCATCTTGATGCCAGGCGCAGCAATTCGAATGTCGGAGGCGAGCGCAAGACCAAAGCCACCACCTGAGGTCGGTCCATTGAGCAAAGATATGATGGGTTGGGGCGCACGCCGCATTCGCATCATGATTTCACTCACCCGGCGCTGTACCCTCATGCCGGTGACAGGTCCCATGGCCTCGTCTTTGCGGTCTTCCTTCAGGTCAAGGCCTGCACAAAAACCACGCCCTGCGCCTGTTAACAGCACGACCCTGACACTGTTGTCTGTATAGAGCGCACCAAAGTAATGCTGTAGCTCGAGCATCATGGTGCGGCTCATGGAATTGAGCGACTCGGGCCTGTTCAGGGTGACCCAGTCGATAGCGCCTTCTTTCTTGATAATGAGGGTGTCGTAGCTCCCATCGGGATTACTTCTGGGTTCATAGAAATCGGACATGTTTGTTTATTCCCATTGATAAAACCCTGTGAGAATAAGTAATTTCTTGTGTGATTCACAGAGGGGCTGCACTATTGCCACCAAACACACGCTAGGAGATGCCGGGAAATGCAGCCAATGGCAACAGTGAGTCTTCAACAGCTAAAACAGCGGGCCGAGCAGGTCTATCAGGTTATAAGTCCAACCCCTCAAATTCAATGGCCGTTGTTGAGCCGGCGAGCAGGTTGCGAGGTTTGGTTGAAGCACGAAAACCACAATCCGACCGGTTCGTTCAAAGTACGCGGTGGCCTGATTTACTTTTCTAATTTGAAGAAAGCACAACCTGGAGTTGAAGGCGTTATCGCTGCAACCCGTGGTAATTTTGGTCAAAGTGTCGCCTACGCAGCGTCACGTCTGGGTCTCGCCTCTGTTGTCGTAGTGCCGGAGGGTAATAGCCCAGACAAGAACAGGGCAATGGCGTCGTTGGGTGCAGAGGTCGTCACAGCGGGCCGTGATTTTGATGAGTCTGTTGAATTGGCGAAACAACTTGCGGCAGACCGCGGACTGCATCTGATGCCGTCATTTCACAAAGACCTGATGCTTGGGGTTGGAAGCTATGCCCTGGAATTATTCGAAGCCCTCCCGAACCTTGATCGGGTTTACGTTCCTATTGGTCTGGGATCAGGCATTTGCGGGACTATCAGCGCCAGAAATGCACTGGGTTTGACGACGGAGATTGTGGGCGTCGTTAGCGAAAATGCGAATGCCTACCAGCTGTCCTTCACCTCTGGCACAGTCACCAGTACGGACTCAGCGAATACGCTGGCTGATGGGCTGGCTGTGAGAATCCCCAATGCGGAAGCCCTGGAGCTGATACTTGCCAATGTGTCACGTATTGTCGCGGTCTCTGAGAAAGAAATACTCCAGGCAATTCAGACTTTGTTTGTCGATACCCATAACGTCGCAGAAGGTGCGGGCGCTGCAGCAACTGCCGCGATTCTGAAGGAACACCAGATCAACAAGGGTCGACGCGTTGCTTCAATTCTTAGCGGCGGTAACATTCATAAATCGTTGTTTATCCAGGCGCTTGCGGAATGACGTGCCGGGTGCTGTTACCGTAAACGCGGAGCCGAAACAAAAAAGGGCGGAGCTTTCGATTGCTGCGCCCTTTTCGATGGATCTGTTGTTAGAACTGATTCATCGTATTGTCTTTCCCACCTGCCAACAAGGCATTGTCGCCAGAGAAATATTCCTTGTGGTCATCACCGATATTGGAGCCCGCCAGGTCCTGGTGCTTGACGGAAGACATATCACGGCGAATTTCCTGCCGCTGGACATCTCTCACATAGGCCAGCATACCAAGATCCCCGAAGTATCCTTCTGACAGAATATCCGTACCCAGCGCAGTTTCGTGATAGGTAGGCAAGGTAATCAGGTGATGGAATATACCGGCTTCACGGGAGGCATCTCTCTGGAAGCTCTGTACCAGCTTGTCTGCCTCGACAGCCAGGTCAGAAGTATCTAATTTTTCACTCATTAAACCCTTGTCGATGGCTGCAGGGTCCGGGTAGGAACACAGATCTTTTCCGGCCGCCTTCCAATCGTCATAAACCTGCTCCCTGAAAGCAAGGGTCCAGTTGAAGGACGGTGAATTGTTGTAAACCAGCTTGGCATTCGGGATATGCTCACGCACGGCATTCACCATTTCGGCAATCTGTTCGACATTGGGCTTTTCGGTCTCAATCCAGAGCAGATCAGCACCGTGAGTCAGGCTGGTAACGCAATCCAGCACCACCCGCTCAAACCCTGTACCTTCCCTGAAAGCATATAGGCCATTGTCCAGACGAATGGGTTTAACCAGTTTTCCACCCTGGTGGATGGTAATGTCGTTTTCCTTTAACTCCGATAGATCATTAATCTCTTCTGTCTCAAGGAAGTTGTTGTATTGACTCGCCAGGTCACCGTTTTCCTGCGACACCGGAATTTTCTGAGTCAGGCTGGCGCCGAGTGAATCGGTCCGTGCCACGATGATGCCGTTTTCCACACCTAATTCGAGGAAAGCGTAGCGAATGGCATTGATCTTCGAGAGGAAGTCCTCGTGGGGTACCGTCACTTTACCTGCCTGGTGGCCACACTGTTTCGCATCGGACACCTGGTTCTCTACCTGGATAGCACAGGCACCTGCTTCGATCATTCTCTTGGCCAGCAGGTACGTGGCCTCCTCGTTACCGAAACCGGCGTCGATATCGGCAATGATGGGTACTACATGGGTTTGGAAGTTGTCGATCCTGTCAATAATGGCGTTCACGTCGCCGCCATTTTCGCGGGCCTCGTCCAGTTCAATGAAGATATGGCGTAATTCCCGGGCGTCCGCCTGCTTCAGGAAGGTATAAATTTCATTGATCAGATTGGGAACAGTCGTCTTCTCATGCATGCTCTGATCAGGCAGAGGACCAAATTCAGACCTTAAAGCAGCAACCATCCAGCCGCTCAGGTAAATGTAGCTTTTGTCCATGGTGCCACGATGTTTCTTAACCGACATGGCCAGTTGTTGAGCGGTAAATCCATGCCAGCAACCTAGAGACTGTGTATAGCTTCCAGCGTCAAGGTCATACTCACCCATATCTTTACGCATGATATTGGAAGTATATTTCGCGATCTCCAGGCCGGTCTTGAATCGGTTTTGGAAATGCATGCGGGCTGAGTATTCCGGATCAATTCCACCCCAGGTTGGCTGTGTTTCTTTCAACGCTGCAAATTTTTCGATTTCTTCCAGATAAGCTGACATGACAGTCCTCTCCAAAACGTGATGATTGCGATAAGTGGGCGCGCAATTTAACAGTGAAACAAGCAATTAAAAAAGGAATATTTGGAACGTAATACTTTCCATATTTTCACGAATAGATTCATGAATAGATTCATCAACAGATTCATGAATCGAAACAGGGTGCTGGCAACCTTGTGTTTTTAGCGATTTGATTTGATAAGGTGTAGCGGAGGCGCACATATTGGACAGTGTGGGCACCAGCCGGTGCTGCACCGCAGGAGGAGATTCGTGACTTATAGCTGGCAAATTGGCGAAGTGAAAATAACCCGGCTGTTGGAGACCGAGATTCCTATCGCCTATTATGAGAAATATCCCTTTATGCCAAAGGCAACGCCTGAGGCGTTGCAAGAGATACCGTGGCTCTACCCGAATTTCGTCACGCCGGAGGGGCATTTGCGCCTCTCTATTCACGCCTTGCTGGTCGACGCACCGGGTGTTCGGTTAGTGGTTGATACGTGTATCGGGAATGACAAGCCAAGAGCAATCTCTCGCAATGAGGCACTACAGACCAACTTCTTAGGCGATATGGTGGCGGCTGGCTGGCAGCGAGAGACCGTAGACACGGTCGTGTGTACCCACTTGCATGTTGACCATGTGGGTTGGAATACCATGAAGGATGGCGATCAATGGGTGCCCACCTTTCCCAATGCGCGTTATCTTGTGGGACGGGACGAATATGAATATTGGTCCAGGGATGACGATGCTGACCAGATTGCAGTCATGCAGGACTCTGTGACACCAATATTTGAAGCCGGGCTGGTTGACCTGGTCGCAACGGATCACGTCGTATCGCCCAATATCCGTCTGACCCCTACGATTGGACACACGCCTGGTCATGTCAGTGTGTTGATCGAATCCAAAGGGGAAAAGGCGCTGATTACCGGTGATTTTATTCACAGTCCATGTCAGATCGCTCGACCGGACTGGGCAGTCAGTTTTGACGTCGATGAAGCAGCAGCCGCTGAATGCCGTCGGGCTAAGCTGGCAGAATTAGCGGATTCTTCAGTACTCGTGATAGGGACACATTTTGCGTCACCCACAGCGGGTACGATTGTCTCCGACGGGGCCACCTATCGATTCAATTTTCAGGAATAATCATTGGGTCATCCGGTCTTTTACGTCGCTAAAGACCGGTTGACTCACTTGCTTCTACCGGCACTGGTTGCTATTTGGCTTTGGCCGCCTTGCGTTCCAGTGTTTCCTTGATAACTTCGTCGGCCACGTTCTTTGGACATGGGCTGTAATGGCTTATTTCCATAACATAGTTACCGCGCCCGGAAGTCATTGTGCGTAAATCACCAATATAACCGAACATTTCGGACAACGGTGCCTCGGCTTTTACCCGTACTCCCGTTGGACCGGCTTCCTGACCCAGAATCATGCCCCGCCTTCGATTAAGGTCACCGATGACATCACCCACATGATCGTCGGGGGTAAAGACATCGATTTTCATAATGGGCTCCATAATCTGCGGGCCCGCTTTGGGCATTGTTTGCCGATAAGCCGCACGTGACGCAAGTTCATAAGCAATAGCTGATGAATCAACGGCATGGAAGGCGCCATCCAATAAGGTCAGCTTCACATCCTGGCAGGGATATCCTGCTAAAACTCCCTCCACCAGGCTCTGCTTGAACCCCTTCTCAACTGCTGGCCAAAATTCGCGAGGTACATTACCACCGGAGACTTTGGATTCGAACTCGAAGCCAATACCGGATTCTGCCGGTTCTACGATATAGTCAATTTTGGCGAACTGGCCTGAACCACCTGTTTGTTTTTTGTGCGTATAGGAATCTTCAATAGTTTGAGTGATCGATTCACGATAGGCGACTTGTGGTTTACCCACTTCGACTTCAACCCCATGTGTCCGCTTGAGAATATCCACTTTAATATCGAGGTGAAGTTCGCCCATACCGCGAATAATGGTCTCACCAGATTCCTGGTCCGTATCCGTACGAAAAGACGGGTCTTCCTGCATCATCTTGGAGAGCGCAATACCCATTCTCTCGGATCCACCCTTATCCTTTGGCGAGATCGCGAAGTAAATCACTGGATCGGGGAATACCATCGGTTCCAGGGTTGCCGGATTCTTTGGATCGCAAAGCGTGTGCCCGGTGCGGGTATTCTTCATGCCGATAAGGGCAATGATGTCACCAGCCTGTGCTGAATCCCGTTCGATCCTGTCGTCAGCGTGCATCTCGACGATTCGACCGATTCGCTCGTTCTTTCCTGTAAACGTATTCAACACATTATCGCCCTTCTTCAGTTGACCCGAGTAAATCCGGGTAAACGTCAAAGCGCCGAAGCGGTCGTCCATAATTTTGAACGCCAGCGCACGCAGTGGTCCATCGGGATCAACTGTGGCAAATTCGCCAGTTTCTTTACCGTCCAGATCAATCTCTGGTTGAGGCTTAACTTCCGTGGGACTCGGTAGATAATCAACAACTGCATCCAGCACATTTTGCACACCCTTGTTCTTAAACGCGGAGCCACAAAACGTGGGGAAGAAGTCCAGTGCAACCGTACCCAGGCGAACGCAATGTTTTAGATCTTCAACGGAGGGCTCTTTGCCTTCCTCAAGATAAGCCATCATCAAGTCTTCGTCTTGCTCGATGACGGTTTCGATCAATTTCTCCCGATATTCGGTTAACAGGTCAACCATATCGGCAGGACATTCCTTAATCTCATAGGCCATGGGATCATCAACACCGTCCCAGACCCAGGCTTCTTTGGTGAGAACATCAACCACACCGATAAAGTCATCTTCGGTACCAATGGGCAGCGTCATGACCAATGGATGGGCACCTAATATTTTTTCTACCTGTTTGATAACACGGTAAAAATCTGCACCGATACGGTCCAGCTTGTTGACGAAGATAATACGGGCGACTTCAGATTCGTTCGCATAACGCCAGTTGGTTTCGGATTGCGGTTCAACGCCACCAGAGCCGCAGAAAACTCCCACGCCGCCATCCAGGACCTTCAGAGAGCGATATACCTCGATGGTGAAGTCAACGTGCCCAGGGGTATCAATGATGTTTAGCTGATGATCCTTCCAGAACGTGGTTGTCGCCGCGGACTGAATTGTGATCCCGCGTTCCTGTTCCTGCTCCATAAAATCAGTGGTGGCAGCCCCGTCATGTACTTCTCCAATTTTATGGATTTTCCCGGTGATGTTCAGGATACGCTCGGTTGTAGTGGTCTTACCGGCGTCGACGTGTGCGAAAATGCCGATGTTTCGATAACGACTTAATTCAGTCATGGCTCTGGCTCTGGTTGAGATCTATTTCTTTGAAGATCTGGATTTGAAGGAGAATCAAAAAGCGCGACATCATATATGGAGAAAGGCACATAATCCAGCGCTGAATGACTCAGATTTGCCAAGGGCAGATAAACCGGCGCTCATTTACCTGAATTGAGGGTCCGGGGGGCTATTGTATCCCGGTAATCAGTGTCTGGCGTCGTCTCTGTCAGAAACCCGGCTGATCAGTTATTCTTCGCCTCGATTTTAAACAATTGATAGCCGGGGTTGCTCACGCAGATGGTAATGAACTTATGGAAGCGTATTGATGGAATTGGGCGTGCGGGGGAAGGCTCTTGAGTAATTATATCCAGGTTAATCAAAGGATATTTTCGTTACTGATGCTGTTAACGATAGTTATCGGCAGCACTGTATCATGCGCGGAACAAAAAAATCGTAGAGGTATGAACAACATGACAAATAACCCAGGGCAGGCGTTTCTGTCTGAAAATGCAAACAACCCAGGTATTACGGTGACCGATTCTGGTTTGCAATATGAAATTATTGAGAGCGGCGATGGTAAGACGCCGACACGAACCGATACGGTTGTTACGCACTATGCTGGTCGCTTTATTGATGGTTCGGAGTTCGACAGCTCGATTAAACGCGGCCAACCTGCCACTTTTCCAGTCAGTGGCGTGATCGCGGGCTGGACAGAGGCGCTGCAACTAATGCAGGAAGGTGACAAATGGCGTCTCTTTATTCCTTCGGATCTTGGTTATGGCGAGCAGACCATGGGACCGATTCCCGGTAACAGCACCCTGATTTTTGATATTGAATTGATAAAAGTTAAATAACTACTAAAAGCACGGAGTACATTATGGCAGGTGAATCTTCACTGGAACTAAGATCGATAGTCACGAGTGGCGCCAAATTGGAGATGTCGCTGGAAACAGTAGCTGTACCGGAACCAAAGGATGATGAAGTCCTGATCCGGGTTGAAGCTGCCCCCATTAACCCTTCTGACCTGGGCTTGTTGATAGGACCCGCTGATGTCAGCACCCTTGAAGTCACGGGTTCAGGGAATAACGTCAAGGCAACCATGGACATTCCTGAAGCCATGATGGGTGCAATGCAAGCACGAATGGACCAGTCATTACCGGCTGGGAATGAAGGCGCGGGCATCGTCGTCGCTGCGGGTGCGAACGCCCAGGCCCTTATCGGCGAAACAGTGGGCGTCGCTGGTGGTTCGATGTACTCGCAATTCAGGTGCGTTGCAGCTTCAAATTGCCTGGTGATGAATGAAGGTACGTCGGCAGCTGAAGGTGCGTCCTGTTTTGTGAATCCCCTGACAGCCCTCGGCATGGTAGAAACCATGAAAATGGAAAACCATTCTGCGTTGGTGCACACGGCGGCAGCGTCCAATCTTGGTCAGATGCTGGTGAAGATCTGTCTCGCTGATGAGGTACAGCTGGTCAATATTGTTCGCAAGACAGAACATGTTGAGTTGCTCAAATCGCTAGGCGCGGTGCATGTATGCAATTCCAGCGACCCTGGGTTTATGACTGAGCTGATAGACGCCCTGGTCGCAACAGGGGCAACCGTTGCATTCGACGCAACTGGCGGCGGAAAATTAGCAGGTCAAATACTGACGGCGATGGAAGTTGCTGCTAACAAAACCGCCAAGGAATACAGCCGATATGGATCTACAACCCATAAACAGGTGTATATCTATGGTGGTCTTGATCGCTCTCCAACGACTTTTAACCGCGCATTTGGTATGGCATGGGGAATAGGTGGCTGGTTACTGACGCCGTTTATACAGAAAGTCGGTCAGGATAAGTTTCAGGAACTCAGGCAACGGGTTGCCGATGAGATCAAGACTACGTTTGCAAGCCATTACACTCGGGAGGTATCCCTGGCAGAGGCACTATCCGCAGACGCGATCAAGGCATATGCCAAACAGGCGACGGGTGAAAAATACCTGATCATGCCCCATAAATAGACTCTCTGGTTGGAAAATAACCCCGGATTGACTCGCCTTTCCGGGTTTTCGCACCGGGCGTGAGCCCGCTTTAAAAAACCGGATATTTTGCACCGCTGATTACCTGTTTTACTACTGGTTGTCACTTTTTCCGCGGTATTTTTCGCATGCTTTTTCACAAATCGTGAAGGTTTCTTCACTTTATTCCAAGTGACAAATATACCTTATAAGTTATTGTTATTAAAGAGATATAGTGAGATTACATATGTAAGTAAATACTCATAATGAACTTATTTTGTATTAAATATGGAGAAAACTTCATTCTTTGACTACAATGCGGGCGTTTTAACGCATGGGACTTGGTTGAGAATGAGAACATGGAAGATAGTGTTAGCGAGTCCTTTGCTGGCTTTGACGCTGGCATTCACGCTCGTGCCTTCGACTAAAGATGTATTTTTCATCAGCGAGCGGATGATAGCGGAATTTCAGTCCAGCAACGTCGCTGAAAAAGATAACCCGCCTGAATTGATCACCGTCACGGACGTTTCGGCTTACCACCCCTCTTCTGTGGCGTTGGGCAAGGCAGATCAGTACACGCCACCGGACTTTAGCCAGATCGCCACCAGCAGGAGAAAAGAAGCGTTTTATGATTACCTCTTGCCAATGGTACACAATGCCAATTCTGAAGTGATACTTGAGCGACGGTGGTTGATGGCGATGGGAGAGAAACTCCTGAGGCAGCAATTGTTGACAGCGGGACAGTTGCAGGAGCTGATCAGGTTTGAGCGCAGATACAAAATTTTAGCGGGTGACGAGGAACCGGCATATCGAATCGGTGCCCTGCTGTTGCGGGTGGATGTCGTGCCCGCGTCCCTGATTGTCGCCCAGGCAGCGAAGGAATCAGGTTGGGGCCGGTCAAGATTTGCCACAGAAGGTAATAATTTCTTTGGTATCTGGTGTTTTTACCGGGGTTGCGGCCTAAAGCCACTGAAGCGGGAAGAAGGCCGGGGCCACGAGGTTGCGACCTTTGATACCGTTGAACAGGGCGTACGTTACTATGTCCGTACCATCAATACCCATGTTGCCTATGACGATCTAAGGGACATGAGAGCTGTTGCCAGAAAGCAGCAGCAGTCCTCTTTGGGAGAGCATCTGGCTAATGGCCTGATCAGGTATTCTGAACGGGGAATGCCCTACGTGCGGGAAGTCCAGTCCATGATTCGTTACAACAATCTCCATCGCTTTACCCGTATCTATAGCGTGTAGACTACGAAAGGCTGATGTACGAGCCCATTGTAAACGCGCTCCAACTGCATTTCGAACAACCGGATAAAGAGCCGAGGCGCATATTTCATGGCCGCGGCCACATGTTCGATGGCCTGCAACACATCAATATTGACTGGTACCCTCCTGTTGTTCTCATCACGGCTTATGAACCGATAGAGAACCTGGACGAAATAGTCACCCTGTTGAACAAGTTTGACGCCCACCAGCAAACCCGGTCCATTGTCTATCAGCAGCGCTCCAGCAAAGGTGCAACCTCGACCTGCGTCTGGGGCGAGGAGATGCCGTCAGTGGTTGTGGTTGAGAATGGCGTCCGATATAAGGTTCAGCCGGGTGTGCATCAAAATGCAGGTTTGTTTCTTGACATGCGTCCCCTGAGAGCGTGGTTAAAAAGCTATAGCGCCGGTAAAACGGTACTGAATTTATTTGCCTACACCTGTTCTTTCTCCGTTGCAGCCCTGGCGGGTGATGCCCGTCTTGTAGTGAGCGTTGATATGAGTAAACCCAGTATCAACTGGGGTAGGAAGAACCACGAATTGAACGGGCATGACCCGCGCTGTGTTCGTTCAATGCCTTACAATATCCTGAAGTCCTGGGCTCGCATTGAGAAACCCGGACCATACGACACCGTAGTTATTGACCCGCCTACACGTCAGCGCGGCAGCTTTGATGTGGAACGGGATTATGTGGCGGTGTTGAAAAGGCTGAGACGTTTCTGCAGGAAGGGTACGGATGTGTTTGCGACGATTAACAGTCCCTACCTGGGCTCCGATTACCTGCCGAACCTGATGCAGAGATACCAGCCAACCTATCGACTACTGGGTGAATTTCCGGCGAGCGATGAATTTGTTGACCGGTTTCCCGAAAAAGCCCTGAAGATCTATCACTTCAAAAGCTAGGGTTGACTTGACATTGCGCATTTAGGTCTAAAAACTGTAAACAGGCGAAAATGAATACACAGAAAAGATTATAGATTTCACTTGTTAGCACGGAAGCAGTGTTGCCAACGATGTTCTTCAAGTTTCGTGAGTCGATTGGGAAAATTAATGTCAGAGGAACTAACAAAGGGATGAAGTTAAGGACCAAAATACGATCACGGGTTATGGGTTTTATGGCCAGCGATTTTAAGCGCGACAGCTTGCGAGTCCTTGCCAGAACAAGGCGGCAGCTTGCTGGCAAGCGTCCTCATGTACTCTATTTTCACCAGGCAGATGATCCCTATAGTCATCTCGTCGTGCAACGGTTTGCTGAGTTGCAGGACAGTTATGATCTGCAATGGCGTCCCCATCTGGTGTCTGCTCCGCTGCAAAGTTTTCAGGGAGATGCCAGTCGGTTTAAGGACTGGGCGCTGGTTGATGCCATGAGTGTTGCGCGGGACTACGGCACTCAATTTCCCGCGCAGGCTCAGCTGCCCCGGACCGATGTCGTTGCAGAGGCGAACAGGCAGCTTGCTGAATGCATTGGATCAATGACCTTCGCCGGTCAGGCAGAAGAGACAGGGCGGAAACTTTGGTCAGGCGAACTCAAAGCGGGTCCTGACAAGGTCGCAGAAGACGCTAACGCCAATGACGTCACCCGGGGTGCGATTCAAAAAGGTAATCAGTTACGTCGGGCAAAGGGACATTACCTGGGCGCCATGTTCTATTTTGAGGGGGAATGGTACTGGGGGCTGGATCGCCTGTATTTGCTGGAAGAGAGGTTGCGGAGTTTGGGGTTTCGAAAAGATAGCGCAGAAATGTGTGTACCGCGCCCAGAGGCTGTATCCGTTAACGGTCTGGATGCCAGTAGTGTGAGCCTGGAATATTTCCTCTCACTCCGCAGTCCCTATACCGCGGTGGGCCATCAGCGTGTTATGGATCTGGTAAGACGCAGTGGTGTGAAACTGATACTACGCCCGGTTATGCCAATGATGATGCGTGGCATTCCAGCTCCGCGAGAGAAGCAGTTGTATATCATCTCTGATTCGAAACGTGAATCAGATGCAGCCGGGGTAAGATTCGGAAACTTTATCGACCCGTTTGGTGAACCTGTTAAAAGAGCATTCTCCCTGTATCCCTGGGTTAACCGGCAAGGCAAGGCAGAAGCTTATGTGACGGCTTATTTAAGTGCAGCCTGGGCAGAAGGTATCGATATTTGCAGTGACCAGGGATTGCGCCAGGTCATTGAGTCCATCGGCCTATCCTGGGAAGAGGCATTGGGCCAGTTTGATAACGATGAGTGGGGACCTTTGCTCCAGGACAATGTGGAATCTATGCTGACAAATAACCTATGGGGCGTGCCCAGCTTTCGGGTTTCAGGGGGAAATGGCGCGACAAGCTACGCTTGTTGGGGGCAGGATCGAATCTGGCGAGTTGAATCGGAAATTACCCGACGAGTCACACCGCTGTAACAGCTGTCTTCATTCCCCTTCCTTGCCCTGACGAAAATATCTTCATTAGTCAGAGGTTCCCCATATTCCAAAATGAACTATCTACAGGCTTTACAAGGCATAGGCGTAGGGATTCAATGATTCCATAACTCCCGGAGTTGAAGCCCATGTCTCAGAAATTCTTTAATGAACTCGCCCGACCCCTGTCACGAAGCACGCGCAGGCCGATTAAAATACTGGGTAGCATCAACCTCGAAACTGTCACCACCTATTTGAATCCCCCTTCTTCCGCTTTGTCCCTGCAGAGTCCGGCACAGTTGTTTATGACGGACTTCCTCCAGGTACACCCGGTGGCAGTGGCTGAAAATACGAGCACCAATGATGCTCTGACCTTGATGAAGGAAGCACATGTGCGACTATTGCTTGTGGCCAAGGGTGATCAACAGGGATTCCTGGGAATCGTCTCAGCGGCTGACCTGAATGGACCGAAAGTGCTCGCCGCGATGAGTACCTATGAATTTGCCCGGCGAGACGAGGTGCTTGTCAAACATGTAATGATAGACAAGGTTCATATTCACGGCCTGGATTTCAGACAGATTGAACATTCAAACATAGGCGATGTTCTCGAGACGATCAAAGATCTGAGTGAGCAGCATATTATGGTTGTCGAATCACAGGACAACAGTTGGATTATCAGGGGAATGTTCTCAACAACCAACATCGCGAAGGCGTTACATATCCAATTCGATGTGGAACCACAAGCCCGAACTTTTTTTGAGCTCGAACAAGTGATCCTGCATCACCATTTGTAACGCTGACAGGCAGCCTCCTAGTCGACCCTGGCGTCTGGAAAAAGTCGCAGGAAGTTCTCGCTGAAGAAATTGCTATTAATGGTTGGCGTTTCGTTCTCCAGTGCCCTGGTGAATTTGCCAACAGGGTCTCGACCACCCTCAACATGGGGATAGTCACTTGAGAACAGATACAGGTCTTCATTTGATTGGCTGATGAGGTTGGCCACGTCCTCATGGGGGAAAGGGGTGAACCCCATTTGTTCAGTGAGCTGCTGTGACGGTGTGCGCTCGAATCGCACTGATTCGTCTACACGGCCATAGATCTTTGACACCCAGTCAAGTCGTCGCAGCAATTCGGGCACCCATCCTGCACCGAGTTCGACGGCCGCACCGCGTAATTTTGGATGCCGGTCAAACACACCATCGAGCAACAACATGCTGATAAAAGTCTCCGGTGGTTGATGCATCAACGCCGCATCTTTTGTGCGAACATTCTCGCCACCACCCATCCAGTCCTTAACGGGTGCCCGGCCATTGGTGCTCCAGGCTTTTAGCGCCTGTAAGGGTGAACCACCCACATGTATCAGAAAAGGTGTGCCCGTTTCGGCCAGCAAGGACCAAAAAGGCTCCAGGTCCACATGACCCGGTGATTTGTCAAAAGGCGCGCGGTGTGGCACCCAAATAGCTTCTATCCCTGCATCGAGGGCGAATTCCAGCTCTGTTATGGCGAGACTGGCATCATCCAGGGGTACAATCCCAACGCCCATTAATCGGTTATCGTCCGAGCAGAAATCGGACATGTGGCGATTGTGGGCCCGGGTCGCCCCGTACCGGAGATCCAATGGTTTCTTTGAACTGGGGTGAAATGGAAAAGCCACGCTGTGAGTTGCAAATACGAGCTGTTTCTTGAAGCCGAGCATATCCATGGCGATCTTTCTGTCGCCCTTGTTGAAGGCGCCTAGTGCCTGAATTTCCTTCGACTTGGCAATCAGCTCGTCACCCAGGCCTATCATTTCGTGAATATGTTCCTCACTGTGTTTGCCCCCCTGATCCATAATAATAGCGACCTCCTCGTCGGTAACGAGAGAGGCGCTATAGCTGACTTCAGGTATGTCATCCCTGATTTTGGGGTCGGCATAGGCTTTTAAAAAATTGGGCAGCTCCATAATGTGGCTGTCGGCATCATAATAGGGTCGTGAGTCTGGTGCATAGGTCATTGGAAATCTCCAGAATGTACGGGGCAATAAAGTTATCGTATGTCAGTTCAGCAGCTTGCGGGGCTACCAGGGATGCTCTTCGCCATCCCATTTCCAGAAACCGCCATTGTTGGAAGCGTCTAGATTGCCGATCACTTTTGCGATGCCGGTTGCGCTCTCAAGCGGAGTGATATCTGCTCCGGGCCCACCCATGTCAGTTTGCACCCAGCCAGGATGAATAACCGCCACTGAAATATTTTCCTTGCCAAGCTCCAGCGCCGCCATTTTCATGTATTTATTCAGCGCTGCCTTGGAAGTGCAATAGGCGTAAGCCACTGGCATATCCAACGCCAGCGCTCCCATCTGACTGGTAATGCTGACCACCTTGGCGCTGCCGCTGGCTTTCAGGTTTGTCATTAATGCGTGCATGACACGTACTGGTGCCATGGCATTAATGTTCATGGTTTCTGCCCAACCGTCAAAATCCATTTCATACGCCGTTTGCTTGTCGAAGGCTGGGCCACCTGTACCGGCATTGTTGATGAGCAGGTCGATGGGGACATCGCCAATTTCTGCAGCCATGTCGTTTACAGATGATGTTTCACCGACCTGTACGCCGATGACATTAACATCATTGTCCGTCGCCAATGTGTTTAAAGCCTCGGCTTCACCCGGATTTCGGCAGCATGCCAGCACGGTATCGCCAGCGTTCGCGTAGATTCTAGTTAGTTCGAGACCAATACCCTTGTTGGCGCCGGTAATAAGGACGACTGACATAATGAACCCCTGCAAAAAATGTGGAGGCAAGTAAGCATCAAATTCAGGGGCGGGTCAAGAAACCGTCAGTGTTGATGCTCGCGACATGCTAGGAGGACTCGGACGCCCCATCCTTCAAACTCCTGCAATTCTCAGCTTCGAGGCTGCCCTCGATTTGCGCTGTGCATTGATGAGTGATCATCTCATTGAAATCGGCGAGTAACGCCGGTTCTTTTCCTGGCTGCCAGTTGTTCAGCTGGGTGTTCAGCGACACAAGGCGTCTGAAGTTGCGTCCGGCAAAGACTCCGGAAGTTTGTTCAAGTTCACTAATGAGCGCGATGGAAGTATTGAATATAAGTGTATCCTCTTCGGGTCGGAGCCGTATCAGTGCTTTGACATAGCTGGCACCCCATTGAAATCGGGTCGCTGTTCCTACAGAACTTTCATAAGCTTTTTGATGCCATTGGATAGCTTCGGTGATATTGCCCTGGTCTTCTGCAATTGAAGCCAGGCTGCTCATAAAATAATAGGGTGATTCAGATCGTTGCAATTCGGCCAAAAACAGCTGTTTGGCTTCATCGATCAAGTGAGCTGACTTGAGGATGTACCCTATCTTATTCACTACGCTTTGCCGGGCGAACGAATTGGTCGTGGCTCGATCCGCTGCGGTGGTGGCTTCGAGGACAGTCTGTTTCAGCTCTGGGGTGAGGTCTCTCGTTTCATCCTCGATGAAAAAGAAAGTGAGGGTCGGTAACAGACCAGTGAGTTGCTCGGAGACTGAAAGTGAAGGGTCGTTCGAGAGGTCCAGCGTCTTTTTCTGCCACCTGATGCTGAGGTCGTGCCTTGCGTCTTCCGGAGCAATATGCGGTAACAGTTTCGGATTGTGAGCAATTGAATCCCAACAAGCCAGGGTGAGGGTATCGGAGTCCAGGATACTACTGACTTTCTCGAAGGCGCCGGTTACCGGGACGATTGTGGCAACCGTATCATTTAACGGATCTGCAGAAGAGTGCCTGGCTTTATCCTGCGCCCTGTCGAAAGCACTCGAAACCTCGATCAGGTATTGCATATAAAGGCGTGCACTGGAAACGTCATCCTGTGCCAGCCTGGACATGGCAAGGAACAATTCGGGATCATAGTTATCCGGCAACGCACTGTGATCCTGGCCCCAGGAATAAAAGGCGAGTTGTTTTATATCTGCTTTAGAAATCACGTCAGGGGCCGTAATCACACGTTGTACCAGTGTTGCTGTGGGGCTAATACTATTCAGGGCAAGTTCAAGCACGTCATTGTAGGCGGAGATGTCAATGCCACCGGGGATACGAGTGACTTCCTCGCCGTCTGGATTGAAGACAATCATGGTCGGGTAGCCCCTGACGCCGAATCTTTCTCCCTCGGCCTGGGCCTCATCGGTGTCGCCATCGAGATAAACAGGAATAAACGATCCGGTTTGCGTGATGAAACGGCGACTCTTGAATACCGTGTGTTTGATCTCCTGGCAGGGGGGGCACCAGACCGCACCCCAGTACAGAAACACCGGCTTATCCGTTTCCCTTGCCAGGGTGAAGGCGCTGGATACGTCCCCGGCGAACCAGTTGATTTTTGGCTTAACTATTTCAGTTGCAACAGGTTCAGCAGCCTCAGAGGTAGCGGCATTACGCTCTGTCGATTCTGTACAACCGGTGAGGAAAAGACACAGTGCCAGGGCCAAAAGCAGCAGTTTCATAATATCTCCAGGTATTGACCATGATGTGACGTTGCAAGCAGTGTCCAGCATACAACATTTACATCCGACGGCAATTCAATTAATACTAGGCTTTTTGCTTCACGGAATATTAAGGATATTTATGGAAAACAAGCGGGTCTTAATCACTGGTGGAAACAGTGGTATCGGCAAAGTCACTGCGATGGAGTTAGCAAAGCTCGGCGCGCACGTGGTACTGGGTTGCAGGCCTGGGGATAAAACAGAAGCAGCCTTGCAAGAGATAAATGCCGTTTCGAGTGAACCGGTTGTGAACTTACCTGTAAACCTTGCGTCTCTTGAATCCGTCAGGAGTCTGGTGGGTGCTTATACCGACAAGTTTGATCGTCTGGATGTGCTGGTTAACAACGCTGGCGTTTTTCCCACGAAAAAACAGTTTACCGACGATGGTTTTGAGTTGCAGTTTGGTGTCAATCACCTGTCTCATTTCTTACTCACCAACCTGTTGATCGATGTGCTGAAGTCGACCCCGCAGGCAAGGATCGTGACGGTGTCTTCGATGCTGCATAAAAAAGGTGAAATTGACTTTGGCAGCTTCCGAGGAGAGAAGAAATACAACAGCCAGAAAGCCTATGGTCAGTCGAAGCTTGCCAACGTGCTTTTTGCCGTTGAACTCGCCAGGCGTCTTGAAGGGACTGATGTCACATCAAATTGTCTGCATCCCGGAGGGGTGCGTACTGATATCATGCGTGACCTGCCGTGGCTGGTACGAAAGTTGGTTGATCTCATGTTCATTACTCCGGAAGAAGGAGCGAAAACATCAATTATGCTGGCAAGCGACAGCTCACTAACAGGTGTTTCTGGTCAGTATTACGATCAGACAGAACCGGCGACCTGTTCTCCACTATCCGAGGACGATCAGTTGTGCAGGGGCTTGTGGCGTGAGAGTGAAATCATGACGGAAATGACATCTGACTCCCCGGTTGCTTAATTTGATGGGGCTGGCAATGAAACGCTGGAATCGGCATTGTGTGTGCAGATTCTATTTAAGGGCAGAATTGATGAGAATTTTATTGTTAATAATGGTCTTTGTTATCGCGGGTTGCGTGACGACAGAGAAACAATCGGGCCGGGCTTCGACCGCCACGCAGACAGAAGCAGAAGAAACCGCCAAATCAGCGTCGAGTAACGCAGGGCTCGCAGCCAGTGATGTTATCTGCAAGCGAGAGAAAGTCACCGGGACCTATCGCAGTGTACAAGTTTGTCGCACAAAGGCCCAGATGGAAAACGAAAAAGCTGAAGCTGACAGATTCACTCGCGAGGTGAACCAGAACGCACGGGTTGTACAAGGCGGCGACGGTTAGGCTCGCACGGTTTCAGCTAGTGCCTATCCATAAATGATTATGTGTGCTTTTCCAGTCACGTTTTGTGCGATTAAAATAGATTCAATATGCGCAAAGTAGGGTGCTGAAATCGAAATTCACCTATTTATGGATAAGCACTAGCTATGCATTAAACCCCTTCTGGAAAGCGGGTCGGGCCTCTATTCTGTCAAGGTATGCATTTAGATTCACCATCTCGTCAGTCACTGATCCCAGCCGGCGACTCATATAACAGGCATGTCCCAGCATAATATCAACCGCTGAGAAATCACCGATCATGTAGTCTCGACCTTCAAGCGCCTCATCGACAGGTATAACCGCCTTGCCGAGAAGACGCTGGGCTTGCCCCAGTGCTTCCTTGTTCTGACGATCGGGTGGTAACAACAGCGTTTGCACCACGATTGTATTTACCGGTGGCATCACCATGCCTTCACAGTAGTGAAACCACTGTAAGTATTCGGGAAAGAGCGGTGAATCTACTGAAGGTTTGAGGGCGCCATCGGAATGACGAGCCACAATATACTCAACGATAGCACCGGACTCATAGAGTCGAATATCTCCATCATCCAGTACTGGCACCCTGCCTAGCGGATGGCGCGCACGATGGGCATCGGACTTCAAATCCTTGGGGTGGAAATCCATGCGATTAAGTTCGTAGGGAAGACCGAGTTCTTCCAGCAACCAGACGATTCGGCCAGCACGAGAATTGGGTGCGTGATGAAGTATTAACATATTGAACTCCGTGAGTATTGTTGATTGCCACTTTACCAGGCAAGAATGCCGACTACAGGTATTAAATGTCTAACTCTTTCTTTGGTTTCTTCAACAGTTAATATTTGTAAGATCGCTTGTCCGACCCGATTGTTTATAAAACTTACCAGCCTATAAACGGTAGCCGTATTGTGGGTTTAATGATGGAACACCGGCTGGCGTTTTTCCATGAAAGCACGGATGGCTTCCCTGGATTCATCGGTACCCCCGCTTTCGACCAGGTGTTTCGCTTCCAGTGCCAGGCTTTCGGATAAATCCTGCAGGATGCCCTGATTCAAATTAGCCTTCATTCTTCCCAGCGCCATCGTTGGGCCGTTGGCAATCGCGCTCGCATACGCCAACGCTTCAAGTCGAAAACTTTGCGCGGGAAACACTCTGTTGAATATTCCCAGCGCGCATGCTTCTTCAGCATCTACGCGCCTTGCGGTGTAGTACAGTTCCTTGGCTTTTGCGAGACCAATCAGGCGAGGTAAAAACCAGGATCCACCATAGTCACCCGAGAGGCCTATGTTCCTGAATGCTGTCGTAATAAAAGCACTGTCGGCGGCTATTCGGAGGTCGCAGGCCAGGGCGATTGACAGACCGGCACCCGCAGCCGGTCCCGGCAGGGCAGCAACAGTCACCTTTGACAAATTGTGCAAGCGTAAGGTGAGTGTTTCCTGTTTGTGAGTTAACTCGGCAATGCGTTCCCCTTTTGTTTTTGGTGCGCTACTTGCGTCCCCGGATGCGCCACCCATGCCGCTTACATCTCCGCCGGAACAAAACGCATCGCCAGTACCGGTAATCATGACGCAACCAATGCGATCGTCTGCCTCTACAACCAGTAGTGCTTCCCTCAATGCGGGCGTCAGGATGTCCCCCAATGCGTTTTTCTTATGGGGCTTGTTCAGGGTAATCACGCCGACCCTGTCCTCAATGTGACAAAGCAGTTCTTCAGTTCCCGTTTCAAGTTTGATCATAGTCGTGTTCTTTATGTAGGTAGATCAGGAATTTTCATCAGCAGCGATGTATTTTAAGTTTTATTAAGAAACTTTACTAGTTGCATAATAAAACTCTTGGATTAGAATGCAAATCATGAAATTAAAGAACTTTGATCATCTGAATTGCTCCCTCGCTGAAACCTTATCTGTGATCGGTGAACACTGGACACTGTTGATTATTCGTGATGTTTTTATGGGTTTAGGACGGTTTGATGAAGTGCAGAAAGATTTGAATATTGCTCGAAATGTACTCAGTGATCGGCTCAAGGGGTTGGTCGCAGAAGACATTCTGGAAAAAACCCGTGGTGAAAGCGGCTTCTACGAGTATCGACTGACAGACAAAGGTCTGGCCTTGCAACCCATACTGTTGTCCATGACTCACTGGGGAGACAAGTACAGACCGAACCCGAAAGGCAAGCGCCTGACCTTTGTTGATCGGCGGGAAGGTCGGCCGGTTCAAGCCATGTGCGTCAGGGCGCAGGATGGTCGAAAACTAAAACCCAAAGACGTGAAAGTAAGGCGGGGACCAGGCTATGGATTCTCGCAGCTGGAAGTGCCGTTAACCAAGAACAGGAGTTAATAATGAACCTGGAATTCCACTTTGATTTTGGTAGTCCCAATGCCTATCTCAGTCACCTGGTTATCCCCGCCATCGAAGCAAGAACAGGTGTGAAATTTACCTATACGCCGGTACTCATTGGTGGGGTATTCAAGGCGACCAATAACGCCTCACCTGCAGTGACCTTGCAAGGCATTAAAAACAAACCGGAATACCAGCGTATTGAGACGGACCGGTTTCTGCGTCGCCACGGCATAGAAAATTACCAGTCCAATCCGTTCTTCCCGGTGAACACCTTACAGATTATGCGAGGCGCTGTTTTTGCTCACAAAAATGACTTTTTTGAGCATTACGTCGATGAAGTGTATCGCCACATGTGGTGTGACCCCAAGAAAATGGATGAGGCAGAGGTGATTGCCAGCGCGTTCGAAGAATCAGTTTTACCTGTGGATCTGATTCTTGAAGGGATTCAAGATCCGGATGTGAAGCAGACGCTAATCGCCAACACCAACCGGTCTGTGGAAATGGGCGCATTTGGTTCGCCAACGTTTTTTGTTGATGATGAAATTTACTTCGGTAAAGACAAACTGTGGGAAGTAGAGGAGAAGATACTCAGCCTGCTAGCTAGTGCCCATCCATAAATGGGCAATTTCTCCGGATTTCTCTCTATGTAAGTCCA